>NZ_JBEOTA010000010.1:209410-296425 GCF_040303265.1 Streptomyces sp. NPDC096040 | reverse complement strand
GAGCGGGTCGTTCATCGGGCAGTTGGAGGCGGGGACACGGCGGATGTTGCCGGACATCGCCCGGATGCTGGACGAAGCGCGCGTCGGCAGGGCCCTCACCGGGTCTCTGGTGGCGGTTCTCCGCCTGTCTTTGAACGCAGTCTCCGCCTGTCCTTCACGCCTCCAGGCCGGATGGGGTGGATCAGCGGGCGAGGGCGAGGACGGGCGGCCCGGCGAGTACGTCCCGTAGACGGATCCGGTCCGTGTAGGTGGGACTGTCGCGGAGGAGGGCAAGCCGGGCCAGGGTGATCAGGCCCGTGCGCTGGTCGTCCCCGTCGCAGAGGACGAGGTGATCGACACGGGCACCGGCCATGAGCGACAGAGCCACCTCGACCGTCATGTCGTCACGGACCCGAGGTCCGGCGGCGTACGCGGCCCTGTCGTCGACGACTCGTGTCTGAACCGGCGCCATAGGTGTCTCCTGCCGAAAGGGGTTGGCGTGTGATCGCGGCTCTAGGCGGCCGAGGCGACGACGGGCCGCTGCTGGGCCCTGCGGCGCGCCGCTTCGCCGACGGGCCGGCCCTGGCCTGCGCGGCCCCGGCGGCCCCGACGCCCCTGGGACCGCCCCTGGGACGAAGTAGACGCGCCACCGGGACGTTCCACGGCCGGCGCGCTGACGACGACCGGGACTCCCGACGGAGCCTGGGCACCGGTGATGCGGCTCAGCTCCGCCTCGCCCGAACGTACCTGGGCGACCCGGGGGTTGATGCCTGCCGAAGCCATCAGTCGGCTCATGTCACGACGTTGATCAGGGGTCACCAGGGTGACGACGCTGCCGGACTGGCCGGCGCGGGCCGTACGACCGCCACGGTGCAGGTAGTCCTTGTGGTCACTGGGCGGATCCACGTTGACGACCAGGTCGAGGTTGTCGACGTGGATCCCGCGCGCCGCGACGTTGGTCGCCACCAGTACCGTCACATGCCCGCTCTTGAACTGGGCGAGAGTCCGTGTGCGCTGCGGCTGGGACTTGCCACCGTGGAGGGCCCCGGCGCGGACACCGCTGCTCAGCAGGTGCTTGGTCAGCCGGTCCACCGCGTGCTTGGTGTCGAGGAACATGATCACTCGACCGTCTCGCGCCGCGATCTCGGTGGTCGTCCGATGCTTGTCCGCGTCGTGCACATGGAGGACGTGGTGCTCCATCGTGGTGACCGCGCCCGCCGACGGATCGACGGAGTGGACCACCGGGTCCGTCAGGTAGCGGCGGACCAGCAGGTCGACGTTGCGGTCGAGGGTGGCCGAGAAGAGCATCCGCTGCCCGTCGGGCCGCACCTGGTCGAGCAGGGCCGTGACCTGGGGCATGAAGCCCATGTCGGCCATTTGGTCGGCCTCGTCGAGGACTGTGATGGCGACCGCGTCCAGTCGGCAGTCGCCCCGGTCGATGAGGTCCTTGAGCCGCCCGGGTGTCGCGACGACCACCTCGGCCCCGGTGCGCAGCGCACCGGCCTGCCTGCCGATGGACATCCCGCCGACGACGGTGGCCAGCCGCAGGCTCACGGAGCGGGCGTACGGCGTGAGCGCGTCGGTGACCTGCTGGGCGAGTTCGCGGGTGGGGACGAGGACGAGAGCGAGCGGCTGCCGCGGCTCGGCGCGCCGCCCCGCCGTACGGGCCAGTGCGGCGAGGCCGAAGGCGAGCGTCTTGCCCGAGCCGGTGCGGCCACGGCCGAGTACGTCACGACCGGCCAGGGAGTTCGGCAGGGTCGCCGCCTGGATCGGGAAGGGCACGGTCACGCCTTCATGGCCGAGCGTGGCCAACAGCCTTGCGGGCATGGCCAGTTCACCGAACGACTCGACGGCGGGCAGCGCGGGCGTGATCGTCTTCGGCGGCGCGAACTCGCCCTGTACGGCCTGTACGGCCCGGCCGGCCTGTCGATTTCCGTAGCCCTTGGAACGGCGCGGGCCGGCGGAGCGGTTGGCGCCGGCGCCTCCTCCGGAGCGGTCATATGTTCGGGATTTCTGGGCACGGTTCATGCGGAACCTTCCTTGGTGCGGCGCGTAGCAAGGAATTCCCGCAGCAGAAGAGCGGCGCAGAGAATTTCGAGACGAGCCGAAGTCGATGTGGGCCGAGTCGGACCGACGGGGAATGCGTCACCGGCCGGTGACCTGGTGGAACCTTCCCGTCGCGCGCCCCGAAACGCAGCGAGCTGGGGCCCGCACCCCAGAGGTGCGGGCCCCAGCTGCGAAGTATGCGTCAGCCGGTGTCAGGCGGGGACGATGTTCTCGGCCGTCGGGCCCTTCTGGCCCTGCGCGATGTCGAACGACACCTTCTGGCCTTCCTGCAGCTCACGGAAGCCCTGGGCGGCGATGTTCGAGTAGTGGGCGAAGACGTCGGCGCCGCCGCCGTCCTGCTCGATGAAGCCGAAGCCCTTTTCCGCGTTGAACCACTTCACGGTGCCAGTAGCCATTTCATTTCTCCTTCGGAGACGATGTCAGGAGTTCGCCCTGTGCGAATTCCGTGTCGCCGTGATGATTACCCCGTCGGAAATGAACCTTCTGGCAACCACACCTGCAACTTTGATCGACAGTAGCACGGCGCGATCACCCTTGCACGGTGACTAATTCCGCTCCGGCCGGCCGTCGAGGAATACTCGCCGTACCCCGCACCTATTTCTCATTCCACGGGCACAGGTATTGCTCTCCCCGCGCACAGCATTCCTGCCCCGTGCTTCCACCCACAGCCCCGTGACCTCCGTCATCGGGAGATGTGCCGGCCCCACCGCCGGCAGCGGATCGCCCGACGGTGAACGCTCCGAGACTCCCCTACCGCGATGAAGATCACACAGCAGCGGGCCGGTTCCTCCCTCGTGACCTCCTCAAGGCATCGTGAGGGGCGGCAGCGGTGCGAGGCGGGCAGCGGGGCCGGTACAGGGCAACCGTCGCGGTAACGCGGGCCCGTGGGTAACCATGAGGTGTGCGATTCGATTCCGTGCCCATGCCGGCGACCGTCGAGGCCAGACCTCGCGACAGCCGTGGCTACCCCGTACCCGCCATCACTCCGTGGGAGGGGGACGAACCCCAGTTCGCGATCACCGACTACGGGCGCAGCGCCGAGTGCGCGCGAAAGCGTCTGTGTTCCGTCTGCAACACCCTGATACCCAAGGGCCCGGTGTGGCGGGTGGTCGGCGCCGCGGAGAGTTCCGCGATCCGCGAGGCGCTTGCTGCCGGGCGGCCGTACCGCAACATGGCGGCGACACTGGAAGCTCCGGGGCATCGCGCGTGCATGCTCTACGCCTCGATGGTCTGCCCGTACCTGGCTCGCCCCAACGCGCGGCGGGGGCTGACAGCGGAAAGCCCGGACGACATGACCGCGCATGTCGTCCGGGGTGCCGTCCGGGGTGAGCTGGGCGCCGTGGTGGGGTTCGGCGACTACGAGTTCGCCGTCACCTCGACCCAGGTCCTGTTCCGCTTTCTCGATGTGGTCGAGTACCTGCCGCATGACACAGCCGACCAGCACCTGGCCGAGCTACGGGCCGAACTCGCCCGCTCCGGCGGCCGTTTGGGCGGCGGTCAGCCGCGGTAGGCGGGCAGGCCGGTGTGCTTGGAGACCTTGACGGGGCTGCCGAAGCCGTGAGCGGTCTTGGTGACGGTGTACGTGCCGGTGGGAGCGCGGAAGGCCATGGTCTTGCCGTTGGGCGACCAGGTGGGCTCGGTGTAGTCGGTGGTGGCGTTGGGGGTGATGTCCTTGACGACGTTGGTGCCGGTGCTGAAGTCCTCGACGAAGAGGTGGTCGTGCCCGTGGACGGACCGAACGAAAACGACCTCCTCGTTGTCGGGGGAGAGCGCGGGCTCGGAACCCTTGGCCAGCGCACCGCCCTGCTGACGCAGGTAGTCGTCACGGATGTAGACCTCGCCGGTGTGAGTGTTCTCGTAGACGGCCGAGCCGTAGGCACCGCCGACGTTGGGCCAGGCGTTGTCGGTCTGCGGGACGCCGCCGTCTCCCGGGTCTCCGTTCAGGCTGATCTTGGCGGGCTTGCCGTGGTTGCTGGTGGCCTTGATGCCTTCCAGAACGGTGCGGCCGTGGATCTTGGCGGCGAAGATGAGGTTGTTCTTCGCGGGGATCTGGTTCGCCTTGTCGGCCGCGGTCACCTGCCAGGTGGGGTGTGACCAGGTCTGACCGCCCGGGTTGGCGGCGACGGTGACGCGGTGGCTTCCGTCGGGGTTGGAGACGACGAGGTTGCCGTGGCCGTCGATGAAGGCGGCCTTGCTGCCGCTGGGGTTCCAGGCCAGGTCGCGGACGACGGTGCCGAAGTCGATCGACTTGCCGTTGACGAGGACGTGGCGGGTGCCGTCGCTTATGGTCAGCCCCCTGGGCACGGTGACCGTCTGGGCGGACGCGGCTGCGGCGACCATCGCGGCGCCGGCCTTGGCATCGCCCCTGGAGGGAGCGGCCGTCGCGGTGGCGGCCGTGCCGCACAGGGTGAGCAGTGCGGCGGCACCCGCGGTGACGACGGCTGCGGTGCTGCGACGGTTACGAGCGGACATCGAGGTTCCCCCAAGGATGTGGATGACGCTGTGACGAGAGTGCGCGGGAACCGCCCGCCGTCCCCGGGACCTGAACCGGTCCGCTCGGCTTGCCGCCCCGTGCGATGAGAGGAGTCTTCCAAGGGAGGGTGACGGAGCTGTGCGCCCGGTGTCACAGCTGTGCAATAGCGGGCACATCGGGTGAGGGAACGACAAGAACGGGCGCCGGGCGAATCTCCTCCGCTTGACGCTTTGACCCTTCCGCGGTCAGGTGGCCGCCCTGACGCGGCGGCGCCCGCCACGGAGACATCGCCTTCCGTCACTGTCCGCGCCCGCTGTGCGATCCGCTGGCGTGGGCGAAGCGGTCCCGGGTGTTATTGAATGAGGTGTGCGGTCAGGAATCTCGGGACCCTGTCGCCCGGGTTCTGGTACGGCCCCGGCGCTGTGCCGGGGTTGGCGAGCGAGCTGAGAGAGCCGCATGGACTCCACCCCCTCCCCCTCGTCTGCGTCGCCGTTCGACACCGTCAGCAGCGCTTTGGGACAGTACATCCCACGCGGCGGAGCGGCAGCGGCCACCGGTTCCGCCGACCCGCAGGGCGACGGCGCCGCCCGCCAACACGTACCCGCCAACCCGACCCCCGGCCGTCAGGAGCAGATCCTCGGCGCGGTCAGCCTGGACCGGGATCTGAGAATCACCCGCAGCAATCTGGACGCCCCCGTTTTCGCCGGGGTGGAGGCCGTGACCGGTACCCCTTTCGTCGATCTTCTGCCTCCCTGGGACGTACCGACGGTCACGCGTCGGTTGCAGCAGGTCCTCGAGACCGGTGAGCCGCACGTCGCCCGGGTCCAGCGCCTGCGGCGCAGCGACGGGTCCGAGCTGGTGGTCTCGATGAGCATCCTGGCCGCGGCGGCGCCCCAGGAGGGCCTGACCGTCTCCCTGATCGCCATGGCCAAGAGGCTGCACCTGTACGCCGCTGAGACCGCGATCGGCACGTCGCTGGACATCGGCGAGACCGCGCAGTCGCTGGCGGAGTCCCTGCTGGCCTGGGGAGACGTGACCGCCGTCGACCTCGACTTCGCCGTATGGTCGGGCGAGGTGGTCACCGAACAGCCGCAGGGGCGCATCCGGCTGCGGCGGGCGGCCCTGGTGCCGGACCGGGCGTGGCCCGACGGCTACGTGACTCCCGGCGACGATCTCCCCAGCGACGCGAGTCGCCTGCTGTCGCACGCGATACGGCGTGACGATGCCGCGCAGGCCGTTGTCATACCCGACCGGGAAGCGATCGAGCGGGTACTCGGCAGTCCGCGGCTGGTACGTGCCCTGGTGCCCGGTGACCGCGCGGCGGGTGTGGCGTGCATACCGCTGGTCCTGGACGGCGCGCCGCCCGTCGTTCTGGGGGTGGCGGAGGTATGGCGGCGGGCGGACCGCCCCTTCCACGACAGCGAGGTGTTCGACCTGCGGGAACTGGTGTCCAGGACCTCTCATCACGTCGACCTGGCCCGTCAGCACCAGCGCGAGCACACGCAGGTGCTGGCGTTGCAGCGCCGACTCCTGCCTCGGTCCGGCGGCGACACCATCGAGACGGCCAGCGTCTACCAGCCCGCCACCCCTGACAGCGCGGGCGTCGGCGGTGACTGGGTGAACAGCTTTCCGCTGCCGGACGGCCGTACCGCGCTGGTGGTCGGTGACGTCGTCGGGCACGGCCTTGGAGCCGCGGCGACCATGGGACAGCTGAGCATGGAGGCCCGCGCGCTGCTGTCCGCGGGGCTGGCGCCCGACGAGGTGCTGGAGCACCTGGACGAGACCGTGACGCTGCTGGACGACGCGGAGTCCGGGCTGGCGGCCGGTTACAGCGCCCTCGGGTCGACCTGCTGCATCGCCGTTTACGACCCGGTCAGCCACCGCGTGTCGCTGTCCAGCGCCGGCCATCTCCCCCCGGTCCTCATGCCCCCGGACGGGCCCGCCGCCCCGGTCGTGGTACGCCCCCATCCCGGGCTGGGCGCCGAGTTCGCGCTGCGGGAGCCGTACGACGTGCACGCGTTCGACGCACCACCGGGCTCGCTGCTCGCCCTCTACACCGACGGCCTGGTGGAGGATCCCGCCCTGCCGATCGACGAGGGCATCGACAGGCTGTCAGCCGCCGTGTCCACGGTGCACCCGTGGGATGCCCTGCAGCAGGCCGCGCGGCATGTGGTCTCCGCGCTGGCGCCTGCGCGCCGGCGCGACGACGTGACCCTGTTGCTCGCGCGCATGCTCGGCTACCGCAAGGGGGACACCGCGACCTGGCGTCTGCCCGCCCGCGGCGACGCGGCCGCCCGGGCCCGCACGCTGGTCTCCGAACTGCTGGGGCAATGGCGTACCAGAGACGACACCCGGGACAGCGTGCTGCTGGTGGTCAGCGAACTGGTCGCCAACGCGGTCCGCTTCGCCGAGGGGCCCATCACGGTACGGCTGATCAGGGCCGGGCACGGGCTGCTGTGCGAGGTGGGCGACACCGGCAACGGCAGGCCGCGGCTGGGCCCCGGCGGGCTCCTCGACGACGGTGGCCGTGGCTTGCACGTCGTGCATGGACTCACCTCCCGGTGGGGGGTGCGGTGGACAGACACCGGCAAGGTGGTCTGGGCGTCAGTCGAGAGGTGACGCGGCTGCGGGTGGGCCGGGCGACGTGCGCCACCCGTCAGGCGGCGGTACGGGCGGCGCGAGCTCGCACTACAGCCACTCCCCCTCCAGGGCGGTGGCCGTGAGGCCCGGGGCCGCCGCGTACAGGACGGCACGACTGCCCCGTTTCTGCCCGGCGTCGTGCGCCCTGCGCAGGATGTCGAACACGGCGGCGCCGCCGCGGTTGCCGCTGGTGTAGCTGTCCCGGCTGTAGTCCAGCAGCCCCGACGGCCACCCGTCGGGCATCGTCTGCTCCATGTACTCCAGCACTCGCGTCCCGCCGGGGTGGGCGAGCAGGACGTCGGGGTGCCACGAGTCGGGGTCGTCCTGGTAGCGGAGGCGCAACCACTCCCACATCGCGGTGACCGTCTCCTGTACGGCGCGCGGCCCGCGCCGGTCCATCACGAAGTGGGTGCCGTCCTCCCGTGTCTCCAGGCGGTGCAGGTCCTGGGTGCCCGGCAGGGTGTGGTGCCAGGCGGCGTCCAGCCGCAGCACCGACTCGGCCCTCGAGCGGCCCGTGACCACCGCAGCGACCGCGGTGTCCGCGAACAGCAACCGGACGATCAAGGACTCCAGAGTCTCGTCCGCGGGCTGGTAGGTCGTGCTCAGTGCCTCCGCGATCACCACCAGGACCACCCGGTCGGGGTCCGCGGCCACGAGATCCGCCGCCAGCGCCAGGGAGCGGGTCCCGGCTATGCAGGCCCACTGGGTGGCCGGCAGCAGCAGCACGTCGTCGCGGAGCGGGAGTTTGTTGGCCAGGGCCACGTCCAGCCCCGGCAGCGCCGGGGTGGTGGAGTGACTGGTGATCAAGCAGTCGACGTCTGCGGCGTCCAGCCCGGCGATCTGCAGGGCCCCCCGCGCCGCCTGCTCCCCACAGGACTGCACGGCCGCCCAGGCCGGTGCGGTGCGCTCCTGGACGGTCTGCGGCGCCGGTATCGCCTCAAGCGCGGCGATCACGCGATCCACGTCCTGCTCGGTGAACCCGTCACCGGCCAGCGCCTCTCGGGCCGGCCCGATGCCGGCAGCCGGCAGGCCGCTCCCGTTGCCGGGCGCGACGGCGGTCTCCAGCGGCAGCATCCACCTGCGGGTTTCGATGCCCGTACTGGCCGCGATGCCGTCAATCCGCGGCGCCCACGCCGCGTGCGGGTGCCGACCGCGCACTTCCTCCACGATCTGGCTGGTCTGCACGGTGTGCTCGCCGTGTATCACGGCAGGCGGGCACAGGTAAGCGGCCATGGTTGGCACCTTTCTACAGGGAACGAGGAGAACGCCACGAACGCTGTGTCATAGCCCACTTCGACACAGTTCATCCAAGTCAGTGGCAGTGCGGTCTACTTCGGGCTGCATCCGGTTCGAGCATGGAGGCTAAACGGGCATTTGCGCTGTGACCTGGGCAACTTGGACGGCCCTTGCTTGCGTGACACGGCGCACACCGCTCCCCAGGAGGCCGGCGCTGTGCCGCGCGTACCCGACATGCCGTCAGCCCGGCGCCCGAAGGAGGCAAGCACGAGCGGACCCGCTTCCTCGGCGGCTCGTCGATGAGCGCCGCATCCGACTCGTGAAGGTCAGCAGATACGTCCGCATCCCCGAGAGCGCCCTGTGCCCCTCGCGAGTCCATCGCCTCTCGCACCATGGGCCGCTGAAGAGGCCTCGGTCCCGGTTCGGAAGGGCTGCCGCCTGATGGCCAACAGCAAGGCGAGTGCTGCCGTTTCGGCGCCACGGAAGATCCCCGCGCTCAGAGTCGGCGATCGCGACCTGCACGCCCAGCTGAAGCGCCTGGCCGGCCGCGGCATCCTCGCCGAAGCCGAGGCCGGCCTGTTCGCCCTCACCTCGCCGGCACCGCCCACCCCGGAGACCGCCTGTACCCGGCGGTCGACTCGGCGCTTGGGGCACCAGCCGAGAGCCTGTAAGGGCACCGGTCTCTGCCCGGGATCGCGCCCGGTGGTCACTTGTGCCGCTGCATCACGAGTGCATGGATGAACGAGACGTCACCCCCCATACACACGGAGGCGAACCATATGCGGTCGCGGTCGGAGCAGCCGGGCGAGGATACGTGGAGCGCTCGGCAGCGAACTCCCTTCCCGGGCACGCCCGCGCGCGATCCGCTGACCTCCGCCGAAGTGATGTCGATCCAGCGTCTGGCGGATCCCGGGGTCGTCGCCCGTGATTCCAGGCCGGACCAGCACGTCCACGGGGCAGGCTGCGGTCACGACAGTAGCGAGGGCGCCGACCCTGCCGTCCAGAGCGCGCTTCTGAAGTCCGCTTTTTCTTCGCCGAGCCGTCCTCTGTCCGGTGCTCTGCGTGCTGAGGCGGACTCCTTCTACCAGAACGACTTCTCCAGCGCCCGTATCCACGACAACCACGTCGCGCAGCGCGCGACCGAGGCTCTGGGTGCACAGGCGATGACGGTGGGGGCGCATGTCTTCCTGGGACCAGGGATGGCCGGCGACAAGGAGGTCATGGGTCACGAACTGGGCCACGTCGACAAGAACCTGAGGGGCGTCCGGGAAACGGGCAACGACAACGGCGCCGGTGTCAGCGTGACCGACCCCCAACAGAACTCCGAGCGGACAGCAGCGGCCGACGGTGCCGCGTTCGCGGCCGGAGCCCTGACGGCCCCGTCCGTCGGCGTCGGTCACCGCGGGACCGCGTCGGCCGGGGCCGTACAGCGATCGGTCGACGGGACTGCCGTAGCCCGGACGCGTTCCCTGCAGAGCACGGCAGGCAACAGCGCCGTCGTACGGCTCCTCGGTTCGGGTTCAACTCCCGTCCAGCGCGCAGGCAAGGACGAGAAGAAGAAGACGCCCCGGCAGACCGCGAAGGAGATCGACGCGGGCGTCAAGGAGAAGTGGACGAAGGCCTACGGAGGCGGACGGCACGGCCAGGGCCCTGACCAGGTCCGGCGGCGGTACGCGCGTTCCATGGAGGACGACACGACGTCCCAGACCCTGTCGCACCAGGCCTTCCTGGCGTACGACGCCATCGCGGGCGTCCAGGAGGACGACGGCGCACGTGACGACCGGGAGCGCGAAGTCCAGGGCATGCTGATCAACAACCGGCTGCTCTTCGCCACGAACTACAACGAGTCGATGAACGCTCTCAAGGGGTTCACGACCGACGGCAGCGAAGACGGATACGCGGCGATGGTGTCGAAGCACCAGAGCACGGCCGGCCGGGAGCGAGGGATGGCAGGACCGGACGCCCGGGAGTACTCCGACCGGGTGAACCGGGCCGACCTCAAGACCCAGGCAGTCATGGCGGGGCAGCGCGGGGACGAGGACGATGCCACGGCCGAGGCACTGCGCTCACGCCACGGCAAACCCGTGGCCCTCGTGGATGTCAGCGATCCGCAACTGCACACACTGCTCACCAGCGAAAAGTTCGAAGGCTCGATCTTCCTGCTCACCTTCAAGGAGGAAAAGGGGCTGCTGCACGCCGAGCAGAAGCTGCTCCTGGCTCTTCACCGGTCCGGGATCAGGCCCAAAGAGGTCCGGGGCGAGCACGCCATCATGGGCAGGTACCGGGGTTGCCTCTGCTGCACCGCGGCCCTGGCGTACTACCGGAACAAGGCGGGGTTCCGAAACCTCGACTTCGACCCGAACCCGGGCTTCTACTACTGGGAATCGCTCGAGAACCTGTACCGGCACCAGGCGCACGTCGTCAACGACCCGGATTTCAAGCGCTACATGATGGAGCTGGCCTCACAAATGCCGGCCACGCCTGCTCTGTCACGCATGCAACCACCCCAGGATGCCTACGAGAACAACGGCCCGGAGAGCATCGTGGACGCCGGGCTCGCCGCACGGCGGAACTACCGGACCCCGTCCCTCAGCGACATCGAGATGGACTACGACGAGAGCGGGCAACCGGTCTTCTCTTCCCATGACCGCAAGCAGGACATCGCGGGCACAGAGGCGGGGGCCGCCCGCGTCGGCCACGGATCGGACCAGATCAAGTCCAGGCTCCGCGCCGACCGCATCATCACCAGTCCCGAGGACCGGCAGCAGATCCAGAACACCTGGCTCAACGGAACATCGGAAGAGAAGAAGAGCCTCTTCAAGTACTGGGAGGAGACGGCAAGGGCAAGCCGTCCGGAACTCGCCGAAATCATCAGCGAGGTGGAGAGCGAGCGGACCATGGAAGCCATCAAGTCCGCCATCTACCGCTACGTGAAGGACCGAACCGGCCATGAAGCCCGCGACGGTCGCGAAGCCGGCGCGCCCGTCACGCGCAGGCCGGACAAGGGCAAATACGCGGAGAAGAAGACGGAGCCGAGCAAGAAGAAGTCGTCCAAGCCCAGCCGCAAGTCCATGAACAAGGAATCCAGCGGCTGGGCCACGATCAAACCGGTGATGGCGGCTGACGACCACTTCTACTCCGAGTGGCGCCGCAGGGAAAAGGGCAAGGAAAAGTCGTACGTCGAGCCCGGGAGCATGCCTGCCGCCCTGGCCCAGACCGTGGCCGCACTCAGCAGCGAGTACACCGTGTCGTCGATGGCGCGCATGCTGCACATGGCCGAACGGTCACTCACCCGTCTCGTCAACGCGGTGGAGGCAGCCAATGTGCCGGCCGGCCAGGCGTCCGGGCCGGTGTACGACGAGGACGTCCCGATGTCCGGAACGGGCGGCGACGCTCCGCACGCCGGCTACTCCCGGAGCCTGACCGCCTCGGGCAGTGGTCACCCGTATGCGATCCCGGACGTGGGAACGTCCACCGGAGCAGCGCGGCACCGCGACTTCCCGGGCTATACACGGCAGGTCGACCGTATCGGGCAGGTGACCTACGTCGACAACGAAACCGGCTCCGTCAGCATCTGGGACGAAGACGCCCAGCGCATGGTCGTGATCAGGGAACCAGCCCAGCAGAGCGACATGGACTGGAGCTACTCCTAGGACCCGAAAGAGGCACGCAACCCCAAATCGGCCTGGACAACAGACAAACGGCAGGCCTTTGACCCGGGGCTTCGATCTGGAGCGGTTGACGAGGATCGAACTCGCGCTCTCAGCTTGGGAAGCGACGGCGCTTATGTGGCCTCTCGGACCGCCGGCGCCGGATCCACTTGTGGGGCGTGGGACGCGAGACACCCATTTCCGCGGCGACGTGTGCGACGGGACGGCCGGAGCAGGCACGGTCGATCAGCAGTCGCCGGTGCTGCCGGCTGCGGCAGAGCCGCTGTCCGGCTGGCAGCCGGTCCGACCTGCCGCGAACGCGCCGGCCACGGAGGGAGGCAGGGCCGTTTTCGACGCTGCGCCGACTTGGTCCGGATATCTGGCACAGGCTGGGGGTACCCGCCTCGGAGCATGGCCCATGGCCGAGTCCGGTACGCGGTGACAGCAACGGAGAACCAGATGAAGGCCCGCCAGTCAGCAGCCCCGCCGACACCCGCGTCGGTTCCAGCGGATGAGCAGCCTGCCGAAGTCCTCTCCGGCCGCTACCGGTTGGGCGCGAGAATCGGCTCGGGAGGCATGGCCGACGTGTACGAGGGCGTTGACACGCGCCTTCGGCGCCCCGTGGCCGTCAAGGTATTCCGACCCGGTCCGGACCCGCAGACAGAGGACCGTCTCACCGCGGAGGCCGTCCTTCTGGCCCGCCTGCAGCACCCGAACCTGGTCACCGTCTACGACGCCGGCCGCCACGACGACCGCACCTACCTGGTCATGCAACTGATCGAGGGCCCCACGCTGCGCGGCCTTCTGGAGTACGGAGCGCTGCCTGAGCGGCGTGTGGTGAATGTGGGCACCGCCCTCGCGCGGGCGCTGACCTATGTCCACCGGGCCGGCGTCGTGCACCGAGACGTCAAGCCGTCGAACATCCTCCTCGATGCGGCCGGTGCTCCTCACCTGGCCGATTTCGGCATCGCGCGCCTGGCCGACGCCACCCGCCACACGGCACCGGACGTGCTGCTGGGCACCGCCGCCTATCTGGCACCGGAGCAGGTTGAGGGCAGGCGGATCGGGCCGGCCGCCGACGTCTACGCGCTCGGTCTGGTCCTACTGGAGTGCCTGAAAGGCGAACTGGAGTACCAGGGCACCCCGTTGGAAGCGACGATCGCCCGCCTGCACCGCCCACCCGAAGTCCCCGCCTGGCTCCCGTCGGACCTCGCGGCCCTGCTGCGGGCCATGACCGCCCAGGACCCGGAGGCCCGCCCGGACGCCGAGCAGTGCGCGCAAGCCCTCGCCTACCGGCACGCCGGACCTGATCCATACCCCCTGCCGCTCTCGGCGCCCTCCGAGGCGCGCCTTCCGACGCCGCCGGCCGCTCACCCCGGAACGGAGGAGCACATACGGTCTCAGGGAGCGGCGGTCACCCGGCGCGACCTCCCCGGCGGCACTCGCCACAGCCGTCGCCTGGCAGCGGGCACGGCCCTGGCCCTCTCCGTGGCCCTGGGCGCGACTCTCGCCGTCACATCGAGCACCAGCGGAAGCGACGACCGGGCAGCAGCGACGCCCGCCGTGACCCGCACGCACCCGCCCTCCGGTACGGCGACTGCCAACAGCGGGCCCGGTGCCCTCCCACCCACCCGATCTCACGGCGCTAAGTCTCCCTCCAGAGCATTCGGCGCGTCCCACGCTGCGGCTGCGCCAACCGGATCTCATGCCCAGCCCGCCTCCAGGAAACACGGCGCGGCGGCTGCCCTGAAGTCGAGCCGCAGCGCCTCTGCACCGCCCGTGAGCTCGAGCGGATCGGCGTCACCGCCGCCAGGATCCGTGCCGACCACAGCGACACCAACGGCGACGCCGACCGCCGGCACGGCGACCCCGTCACCGACGCCCTCGAAGGGGGACGGCGCTACCGTCGCACCGCCCAGCCCGAGACCGACGTATTAGAGGCCGTGACGTATTAGAGGCCGTCCCGCCCTTCACCACCCGCGAGCGGGCTGCTGTGAGCGGGTGCGGGCTGACGAACAGCCGTGATCCGGACAACAGGCCGCCGGTCCACCGACCTCGCTTCTACAACAGGTAGTAGATTTGGCCGACGGTTGCCTTGCCCGGCACCACCGCCCAGGCCGCCCGGTAGCCTCGGTTCCAGAGGTGATCCACGATGACCGCACCTCCCTTGCCCGGCGTATTCGCCGCCCTCGCCCCACTCCTTGACCATTGGGGTTACGCGGCGGTCGGCGGCCTGCTCTTCCTGGAGGACTTCGGCGTGCCGGTCCCCGGGGAGACGGTGCTGATCGCCGCCGCCGTCTACGCCGGAGCGGGTCGGCTGAACGTCCTCGCGGTCGCCGTGATCGCGGTACTCGCCGCAGTCTGCGGTGACAACATCGGCTACGTCATCGGCCGGTACGGCGGCCACCGCCTCGTGACGCGCTACGGCCGCTACGTGCTGCTCACCCCGGCGCGTGTCGCCAAGGCCGAGGCGTTCTTCACCCGGCACGGCGGCAAGGTCGTCACCGTCGCCCGTTTCATCGAGGGACTGCGCCAGGCCAACGGCATCATCGCAGGGCTGAGCGAGATGCCCTGGCGCCGGTTCCTCGCCTTCAACGCGCTGGGGGCGGTGTTGTGGGTGGGTGTCTGGGTGACCCTCGGCTACGCCGCCGGAGACCACATCGGCACCCTGTACCCGGCCATCCAGCGGTACGAGCTGTACCTGCTCGCCGCGGCGGGCCTCGCACTCGCCGTCGTAGCCGCACGCCACCTGCTCCACCGTCGCGCCGCCGGAGCGACCGAGCCCTCCCCCGCCCCGGACGATCAGGACACGCCGGCCCCGTGACTCCCGACCCGCCGCACCGGTGTCCGTCAGCAGCGGCCGGCACCCTCTTCGGCGTCGATGCCGGTGGCGGTGTCGATGGCGATGGCGGTGAGGTAGGAGCGCAGGGTGAGGGACGAGGTGGGCCAGGGCCGCGGGTGGGGGCGAAGCCGTCGCCAGTCGTACGGCGGATGGCCCAGCTTCGGGCGGTACCGGTCGTAGCCGTTGATCAACGCCCAGCCTCCGACGCACACCACGATCACCACGCGTGCGGCGACATCGACGGGGCGCGCTCCGGGCGCCAGCAGGCCGCCGACCCCGGCCGTCCACAGCCAGTATCCGAGCAGCGGGTAGACCACCAGTTGATGCCAGATCTTGGTGGGGGCGACTGCCTGCTGACGGGTGAAGAATCCCGACCGCAGCTCCCCATACCACTGCACCAGACCGAAGACCAGCCAGCCGCCGGCGGACGCCAGTCCCCACCATGGGCCGGCGGGCCCGCTCGGCGGCATCGCACCCATCCGCCACACCCCCAGCGCGACCGCCGCGGCCAGCAGCGGATCGCCCAGCAGCACCGCCACGAACCCGGTGCGAAAACCCATCAGACGGCGCTCCAGCACCAGCGCCGGCACCCACAGGCCACCCGGTGTGACCGCCAGCGCCGCGAGGGCCGCGACCCAGGGGCCGTGCTCCAGCGGTACACCCAGCCAGGGAAGATCAGGTCCGCTCACAACAGAAACGATCCCCCGGCGCGCCCGCACCCATGCCCGGGGTGGAACGTCGCCGCCCGCCGGCGCTGTTTCGTGAGAGGTCACCGGTGACAACGGCGGCCCGGACCTGTCCTTCCACGCCGAGCTGCCCACCTCGGCCAACTGGCGACCGTTCCTCCGGTTCCAGACCGGTGGCAAGCTCCACACCGCCGCCCTGACCCTGCGCGTCGGCCGACGCCCGGCGGTGCCGCGTGTCCGTGGCCCATACGCCGCTCCGGGAAGGGAAGGCTTCACAGATGCACGCCGTCCTGCACGCACTGTCGATCACGGGATCCATGACCTGGGAGATCACCTGGGCCCTGATCCTGGGCTTCGCCCTGTCCGCGGTCGTCCAGGCCGTGGTCCGCAAGTCCACGATCGTCTCCCTTCTCGGCGACGACCGGCCCCGCACTCTCGCCGTCGCCGCCGGCCTCGGCGCCGCCTCCTCCTCGTGCTCCTACGCCGCGGTGGCGCTGGCGCGCTCGCTGTTCCGCAAGGGCGCGAACTTCACCGCCGCGATGGCCTTCGAGATCGCCTCCACCAACCTCGTCGTCGAACTCGGCGTGATCCTTGCGCTGTTGATGGGCTGGCAGTTCACCGCCGCCGAATTCGTGGGCGGCCCGATCATGATCGTCGTGCTGGCCGTACTGTTCCGCCTGCTCCTGCGCGACAAGCTGCTGCGTCAGGCCCGCGAGCAGGCGGAGAGGGGGCTGGCCGGGTCGATGGAGGGGCACGCCGCGATGGACATGTCGGTCCAGCGCGAAGGCTCCTTCACTTCTCGGCTGCTCTCCCGCGAGGGATTCACCGCCACGGCGCACGTCTTCGTCATGGAGTGGGCGGCGATCCTGCGCGACCTGGTCGTCGGCCTGTTCATCGCCGGTGCCATCGCCGCCTGGGTGCCCGATGCGTTCTGGCGTGTCTTCTTCTTCGACGGCCACCCGCTCGCGGCCAGGCTGTGGGGCCCTGTCATCGGCCCGCTGGTGGCGATGGCGTCGTTCGTATGCTCCATCGGCAACGTGCCGCTGGCGGTGGTGCTCTGGAAGGGCGGCATCAGCTTCGGCGGCGTGGTGGCGTTCATCTTCGCGGACCTGCTGATCCTGCCGATCCTGAACATCTACCGGAAGTACTACGGCGCCAGGATGGCCCTCTTCCTCCTGGGCACCTTCTACCTCGCGACGGTCACCGCCGGATACGTCGTCGAATTCGCCTTCGGCGGACTCGGCCTCGTCCCCGACCGCAGCCACGCGAAGATCCCCATGGAAGGCGTCTCCTGGAACTACACCACCTGGCTGAACATCGCCTTCCTCCTCCTCGCCGCCGCCCTCCTCGTACGGTTCTTCCGTACCGGCGGCCTGTCGATGCTTCGCATGATGGGCGGATCGCCGGACGCCGGTCACGATCACGACCCCCACGCGCAACACGGGCATCCAGCAGGGGGTGGGCACGGCGAGCACCGCCACTGACTGCGACGCTCCACCCACGGGTGGAAGGCTCATTCGACCGCCGGCCGCTCCACCTCGTCTCCGGGAGTGATCTGGAGGGGGCGGCGTACGACACGAACTCGTACGGTCGCCCCCTCAGTCGCGCAACTGGACCGGGCTCGCCGTCAGGCGGAGCGGGCGGCGGTGGTGTGGCTGACCTGGAAACGTTCCGCGTCCAACCCCACGCCGGATACATCGATCCGGTACATGGACTACTCTTGGTACATGTCCATGAAGCGCACCAACGTCTACGCCGACCCCGAGGACTTGGCCCTCATCAAGGAGGCCGCCAAGCGCCGAGGCATAAGCGAGGCCGAGATCATCCGCCAGGGCATCCACCTTGCAGCCATGGCGAACCGGGTCTGGGACGAGCCGCTGTTCTCACGAACCTTCGAGGGGCCGGGGCGCACGCTGTCCAAGTCGGAGGTCCGCGACACGGTCGCCGAGGCCGTCCGGCGTGAGGCCGGCCCGGGTTCCGGATCCGCCGCGTGATCATTGTCATCGCCGACACGTCCGGCCTTCTGGCAGCCCTGGATTCGGCTCATCCGGAACACCGGGCGGCGAACGAGGCGATCATGGCGGCTGGCCTGCTGGTCATGTCCCCGCTCCTGCTGACCCAACTGGATCACGTGGCGACGCGTGAGCTCGGCAGGGAAGCTGCCCTCAGCGCGGTCGACGACCTGCGGCGCTGGATGAACCGCGGTCGTGTCGTCATGCCGGAGATCACCGAGGACCACCTGGGCGCCGCCCAGTCCGTCCGTGTCCGCTACCGTGCGCTGGACCTCGACCTCGCCGACGCGGTGAACGTGGCGCTTGCCGCCGACTACGACACGGACGCGATCCTCACCCTCGACCGACGAGACTTCCGCGCCGTACGCCCGCTGGGCCGCTACAAGGCGTTCCGGCTACTCCCCGACGACCTCCCGCTCTGACGCGGGACCCTCGGCGGTCAAGTGCCCACTCCCGCGAGGGGGCTTGTGCACCGTTCACGGCGAAGCGCGTGCAGGACGGCTGTCCGCCATCGCCCAGGAACAGCGAGCTGAGGGCTCGCCGCCGGCTCATCTACGTGAAAGTGCAGGTCAGCGCCACGCTGCGACGTGATGGGGGTGCCCTCTCAAGGCATGCGTGCCCTCTGCGTGCCCAATCTCGGGTTACAGAAGTACTCGTAAGACGCAGCAACGGCTCCCCAAGAAGACAAGCCCCAGGCCGCTGACCCGGGGCTTCAAGAAGAGCGGGTGACGAGAATCGAACTCGCGCGCTCAGCTTGGGAAGCGACGGCACTTTCGAGGTGAGACAGCCGCTGACCTGGTCATATGCGCTCCGGCGTCGCGGTCGGGAGTGCGGGATCGCACCGCTGTTTCCCCGGTTGACCGCTCTTGAGGGCACGCTATGGGCACGCGGCCGGTCCAGGGGTCTGGCGGATGTTCGTGGGGTCTGGGACGGCGCAGGTCCGGAGGGACGGCCGTCGGCCGGGCCGGTTGCCCTTGCGTTCGCACACGAGGCGAGTTGGAGGATCCGCTCGTGATGTGATCGTCGCCACAGAGACGACGAGTGTCGAGCGGACAGGGCCGGTTGTGGAACTTTCCCTGCGTGACCGGATACGCGCCGGCGATCCGGAAGCCTTCGCCGAACTGTTCGGCGCGCATGCCCGGGCCGTCTACGGTCATGCCGCCCGCCTGTCGCCAGACCGGGGCACTGCGGAGGACGTGGTGTCCCTGACCTTCCTGGAAGCCTGGCGGCTCAGGGAGAAGCTGAGGCCCGAAGCCGCGGCCCTGGACGAAGACGCCGACGTGCCCGAGGGCGACGGACTGCGCCCCTGGTTGTACGGCATCGCCACCAACGTTCTGCGCATGAGGACCTCGGTTCTGCCTCCCAAGTCGCTCAGGCCGTTGCCGCCCTGCGTGACGCAGGTCCTACTCTGGGGCGTCCCCTCGTGGATCGGCTGAAGGGATCGGAACTGCACCACCTCAAGGAGTTGAGGCCAGGGTCGGGCGGCCGGTCCGAGATCAGGATCATCTTCGCCTTTGATCCGACTCGTTCAGCCTTGCTACTCCTCGGGGGCGACAAGGCGGGAAACTGGGATCGCTGGTACCGCGACAACGTTCCTTTGGCTGAACAGCTCTACCGCGACTACGCCGGCGACACGGAGGACTGAGGAGTGGGTATGCCCAAGAAGGTCCCGCAGGACTGGGAGACCCTGGAGCAGGAGCTGTACTCGGCCGGTGTGGATCCCGCCGAGGTGGAAGCTGGAGCGCGCCGTCTCTTGGCGGAAGCCCGTGGGCATCAACTCGCCGAGGCGCGCAAGCAGTACGGGCTGGCCCAGCGGGAAGTGGCTGCCCGCCTGGGTGTGAGCATCGCTCGCGTATCCCAGATCGAGCATGGTGAGGTCGCCACTCTCGATGTCATCGCACGCTATGTCGAGGCGCTCGGCGGCAGGTTGGACCTGGTTGCCGACTTCGGTGACCACACACTGCGGATGCCGGCAAGTGGTGATCAGGGCAGCGCGGCGGCATAGCTTGCCCGAAGGCTTTGGGCTGGTGTCATGCGTCGCGCCGTCCGCCAGCGGTCCTACGGGAACAGCAGGCTGAGGGCTTTCCTCGTGTGATCTTGTACTGCGCAGCGTGAAAACAGCAGGTCAGTCGGTACACACCAGCTCGAGGAGCAGGGGCTGGCTGGCCTCAGCCAAACACTCGTGCCCTCTGCGTGCCCGATCTTCGAGTGCGTGGCGGGGCGAAAAGCCTTGAGAGATAGCGGCAAAACACAAACCCCAGGTCGCTGACCTGGGGTTTCGCGTAGAGCGGGTGACGAGAATCCGATATCGCGGAAAGTGACACGGCGGCAGACGATGATGCCGTGAGCAGCCACTGGAGCGTGGTGAAGTTCGTGGCCCATGACAAGGACGGGCGCTACATCCCAACCCGTCAAGGAAACCGGTCTTTCGGCTGGGTCCAGTTCTCCGGACCGCACAACATCCACAGCGAGAAAGTGATCAAGGCAGCGGTGAACGAGCATCCCGAGCGAGGGAGCACCAAGACTCGCAAGGTGTACGGCGCTGTGCTGTACGACACCCTTGGGATCATTCTCGCCAAGGTCAAGGTCAAGGTCATTGCGCAGTACCACTGGGAGACCAGCGACCACAAGTACAAGCTCGCGGACACCGACGACAAGATCGGCGTGATCACGGCATTCTGCCAGGGTGCCAACAAATGCCCGGACGCGTTGAACCGAGTATGACGGAGCACTCGATGGCATGGGACGAGACGGGTCTGTCCGGTCTGCAGGCGCAGCTGGCGCACGAAATGCTGAGCCGTGTCACGGCCTTCACGTTCGGACCGGAAGTCCGGCTCGTCCGAGGTGTGGTGACCTCCCCGGACCGACCCGGCGCCGGCCGCGTCGTCCTCTGGGACGGGCAGCGGCTCGACAGCTCCGTCGCTTTCGACGTGCCGCTCACGGACACCCAGGGCGGGAACATCCCCCCGGGGGACCTCGCAGCCGCCTTGCGCGGCGTGGCGGCGGACCGCTCGGAACGCGAGATCGAGGAGGCACCGCGCGACGCCTTCGGGATCCCCGTGATCGACGCATCCGCCCCCGTTCACGCCTTCGTAGCCGAGCCGCGTTTCAAGGTGTCGGACGCACTGCATGCCGCGGCGGCTGCGTTCTCCCTCCCTCCGGAACCGGAAGAGCCCCCAGAGCTGCGCCTGCGCGGTTTCCTCCTTCTCGACCAGACAACGTGCCGCCTCTACCTGGACACCCCCGAATCACAGGACGCACCACCGTTCGGCATCAACCTCCCCCTCCAAGACGAGAAAGGCTCCGTCATGGTCGGCGTAACGGCGGTGCACACCGTCCTCCCGGTCCTTCTGCTGGGCGAGCTGGACCGCATGCGCAAGGACGTTCACGACCCCTACTGTCATGCCGTCTACGACTTGGCGGACTGGCTCTCGGGCAGCTGACCGCACGGTGCCGGGAACCGCTTTGCGCGTATCGCCCCACGCTCCGGGAGCCCATCAGCTCCCGGAGCGGACGGGTCCGCCACAACGATGGACAGCAAACAGGCCCGGGTCTCTGACCTGGGCCTTCTCCATGGAGCGGGTGACGAGAATCGAACTCGCGCTCTCAGATCGCCCTCGCCCGCCCGGCGCGACGGGCCATGAGAAGAAGAGGGGGAGCAGACAAGTGTCGCCTGGTGACCACCAGGTGACCGCTGTCTGTCGGGCGATTTGTCGGGTCACAGGAAATGATCGGGGGAGCGTCACCGTAAGCAACCAGCCGCCGACACGCCGCGCGACATACCCGGACCGCGCCGGAAGGAATCTCACGCCATGACCGCCACCGCGTCCAAGGCCCCGACTGCACCAGGGGTGCGGTCCTGGTGGGGAATCCCGTTCGCCATCGCCGAGCGTTACCGCCGCCCCGTGCTCGCGGACTTCGATCCGGACCGCCCCTACGACCGCAAGGGCGTCGCCTCCGTCCAGCCCGACGCCGGCGACTGGCTCGAAGCGGACAGCGGGATGGGCGAGGACTGCCTGAACCTGAACGTGTGGGCTCCCAGCCGGCCGGCCGGGAAGGCGCTTCCGGTGGCCGTGTACGTCCACGGCGGCGGATTCGAGTACGGCGCGAACACGCAGATCACCTCCAACGCCGCCGGTCTCGCCGCGTCGGGGCGCGTGGTGAGCGTGTCGGTCAACTACCGGCTCGGCGCACTGGGCGCGCTCTCGCTGTCGCAGTACGGCGGGCGACTCGCCGAGGCCAGCAACCTCGGCCTGCAGGACGTCATCGCCGCGCTTGCCTGGGTCAGGCAGAACATCGCCTCCTTCGGCGGCGACCCCGACGACGTCACCGTCTTCGGCCACAGCGCCGGCGCCTATTCCACTCTCGGGCTGCTCGGGGCCTCCTCCGCGGACGGCCTCTACCGGCGACTGGCCGGGTTCTCCGGCGCGCCCTCGCGTCTCGTCCCGGCCTGGTGGGCCGAGGAGCTCGCGGAGCGGTTCGTCACCGAACTCGGTGTCGCGGGCAACCCCGACAAGCTGATCGATCTCGACACGGCCTCCCTGGTGGCCGCCCTGCGCAAGGTCTGCCCGACGGATCTCGGAGTCCGTGGCGGGATGGACAACCAGAGCCTCGGCGTCGTCCTGGACGCCGAACAGCCCGGCTCGGTGCTGCACGCCCACCCCCTGGACGTCCTCGCCTCGGGCTCGCACCGGGACATCGACGTACTCCTGAGCACGGCCAGTGACGAGATGGGCTGGTGGGTGGCGAACGACCTCGACCGGTTCGACCCGCACACCGTCGACCGCGTCACCGACGAATTCGCGGGGTGGCGCATTCCCCGCTCCCGCGCCAAGAAGATCGTCGATAGCTACGACCAGGGCGGCCGCACCCCTGCCGAGGTCCGCGCCGCGTCCCTGACGGACTACATTTTCACGCTCCCCGCCGCTCGCGGTGCTCTGGCCCACGCCGCCGCGGGCGGCAACGCCCATCTCCTCATGATCGGGCCCGCCGAGGGTGCGCCCGCCGTGCACGGCACCGAGATGTACGCCCTGGTCGGCCGGGAACGGCCGGGCCGCAGCCCTGAACAGGCCGAGCGTGACACGCGTATCCGCGACCTCGTGCTCGACTTCGTCACCGGCGAGCAGACCCGTCTGTGGCCCGCCGTCACGGACCGGCCCACCTCGGGAAGTGTCGGCAACCCTCCCTACGAGCCCAGCGCGCGCTACCAGGCGGTCCTCGACCTGTTCGAGAACATCGCCCGCCCCTGACGGTCACCGGGCGATCCGCAACAGGGCACCAGCGGGCGAACCGAGTAAGGAACTCGATATGAGCCAACCGACAGCAGCCGGCGACGCCACACCCGCGACGATGCGGGCCGTCGTCGTCACCCGTCCCGGCGGCCTGGACGCACTGGAGATCAAGGAAATCCACGTCCCCGTGCGCAAGCCCGGCTGGGTGCGGATCAAGGTGAAGGCGTTCGGCGTCAACGAGTCCGAGGTCACCACCCGCAAGGGCGAGTCGGATGCGGTGGTCACCTACCCGCGTGTTCCCGGCATCGAGAGTGTCGGCGTGGTCGATGAGGCAGACGAGGACAGCGGGCTGCGGCCGGGACAGCAGGTGGCCACGATGATGGGCGGCATGGGCCGCTCGTACGACGGCGCGTACGCCCAGTACGTGAACGTCCCCGCACGGCAGGTCATCCCGTTCGAGACCGGCCTGCCGTGGGAGGTCGTCGGTGCACTGCCGGAAATGTTCCAGACCGCCTACGGATCGCTGACCACCGGCCTGGACCTCGAGGCCGGGCAGACGCTGCTGATCCGCGGCGGCACCTCGACGGTCGGGCTGAGCGCGGCCACGATCGCGAAGGACCTCGGAGCCACCGTGCTGTCCACCACCCGCAGCCCGGAGAGGGCCGGGGACCTGCGGGCCGCGGGCGTCGACCATCCCCTCGTCGACAGCGGCACCATCGCCGCCCAGGTGCGCGAGCTGGCGCCGGACGGTGTCGACGCCGTACTGGAGCTGGTGGGCTGCTCTGTCCTCGCCGACACCCTCCGCACCGTCCGCCGGCACGGCACCGTCTGCTTCACCGGAGCCCTGGCCGGCCAGTGGACGATCCCCGACTTCACCCCGTTCATGATCCCCAACGGGGTGCGGCTGACCTCCTACGGCGGTCAGGCCACCGACCTCCCGGCCCACGTCTTCGCCCACCAGCTCCAGGCCATCACCGAAGGACGCCTCAAAGTCCCGGTCGCGAAGGTCTACCACGGCCTGGAACAGGTCCGTGACGCCCAGGCCGACGTCGAGTCCGGCACCCCGCCGGGCAAGCACGTCGTCGTCCTGGACGACTGAGACCCGGGCAACGAGAAACAACAACCAACCACCCCCGATGCACGACGGCCGACAACGACCGGCCACAGCATCCGTAAGAGAAACCGGCAGAGAAACCGGCAGAGGAACCGAATACGGGCGTCGACAAGGCGGAGATCAGCAAGACCATCCTGGAGTTGGAGAAGTCCTTCAACGAACGGTGGAGCATCGGCGACAACCGCGGCTACCTCGACAACTGCGCCGAGGAGGTCGGCTACTTCGACCCGATCCTCAAGGAACTGATCGTGGGACGCGACAAGGCCATCGCACACATCGACTCGATCTACTCGAACCCGCACATCGTCCGCAGTGAGTGCCTCAACCCGGCGGTGAGCGTCGCCGCTCCCCGTCGTTTCCGAAGGAGGGAACAGATGACAGACCAGACAGCGGCAGACTTTTTCGGTGCCTTGACCACCCGGCCCCCGTTGGACCCGGAGCTCGCGCCCGTCGAGAAGGCGCTGGGCGCTGCTTTTCCACCCGTGTCGGACGAGACCCTCCCAGAGATCCGACGGCAGGTGACCGAGGGGCTCCCCGGGGTGGAACCGGAGGATCTGACGGCGGACGGCAGGGTGCGGGTGGAGGAGCGCCAGGTACCCGGGCCGGAAGGCGCGCCGGACATCACTCTGCTGATTCTCAGCCCCGTCGAGGACCGAGGCCCCAAGGGGGGCATCGTCCACATCCACGGTGGCGGGATGATCATGGGGGACCGCCGGGCGCACGTGAGCCATCTCCTCCCCCATGTGATCGATGGGAGTGCGGTCGTCGTGTCGGTCGAGTACCGACTGGCGCCGGAGCACCCCGACCCCGCTCCGGTCGAGGACTGCTACGCGGGGCTGGTGTGGACGGTGAAGAACGCGGCCGAGTTCGGTATCGACCCCGAGCGGCTCCTGATCACCGGAATCAGTGCCGGCGGCGGCCTCGCGGCGGGGACCGCGCTGCTCGCCCGCGACCGCGCCTTTCCCAGGCTCAGCCACCAGGTTCTGATCTGCCCCATGCTCGACGACCGCTTCGAGACGCACAGCAGTCGCATGGTGGACCGCGGAGGCGTATGGGACCGCCACAGCAACCTGTACGGGTGGACCTCCCTACTGGGCGAGCGGCGCGGCGGCCCGGACGTGTCGCAGTACGCCGCGCCGGCCCGCGCCGAGGACCTCAGCCGACTGCCGCGCACCTACATCGACACCGGCTCGGCGGAGGGGTTCCGCGACGAGATCCTGATCTACGCCGGCCGCCTGTCCGAGGCGGGCGTGAGCGTCGATTTCCACATGTGGGCCGGAGGCTTCCACGGGTTCGACATGACGGCGGGTCATGCGGCTGTGTCGCGCGCCTCCAGCGCGACCCGCGAGGAGTTCATCCGGCGGGCTCTTGATGCTTGATCGCCGGGCTTCGAGGAGGCGGCACCGTCACCCGCTGTTCGATATTCCCGAGATGCGACAGTGCTGGGTCACTCGCCCGAGCCTCCCGGGCACCAATGAAGCGAGGCGCCGCTTCGAGGGCTCGGGGCGCGGTCAGTTCTTCGTAGTCGCGGGAAACAGGCGCTCTACGGCCGCGACGATGGCAGCTCGGCGCGCCGCCAGGAACGTGGCGCGATCCTCGTCGTGCGGGGGCAGCAGGTCAGGCTGTGCAGCCCAGGCGGTGGCGATCTGGTGGACGAAGACCAGGATGTCGACCGGGTCCCAGCCGGCGTTCAGCTGGCCGGCTTCCTGGGCGTCGCGAAGTTGCTCGATCTTGCCGGTCACCGATTCCCGGAAGGTGTCGTGCGGGAGGGAGTCGCCGGCGTTGAGCTCCAATTGTCCCCAGCTCATGAGCCGGAAGCGGTCGGGGTGTTGGGTGAAGTAGTCATGGAGGCGGCCGGCGTAACGGGGCAGGTCGGTGGGGTCCATGCGGGTCGCTTCGGTCACGGCCGCCAGCTCCTGCGCGGAGACGAACCGGTAGAGGGCCACCTTGCTGGAGAAGTAGGCGTAGACGCGTTCCTTGCTGGTCCTGGCGGCCTTGGCGATCCGGTCGATCCGCGCCCCGGCGATCCCGTGCTGGGAGAACTCGGCCTTGGCGGCACTCACGATGCGGTCGCGGACCGAGTCTGCGCGGATTGAGGCACTCATGCTGCCACGCTACCCGACCAAACCGTTTGGTTTGCTGCTGGGTGATGGTCGGAGTAGCCTTAAAACCGAACTGTTTGGTTTGATATGAGGGGATCCACATGCAACACAGGACACTCGGCACCCAGGGCCTGACCGTCTCGGCGATCGGCTACGGCTCGATGGGCCTGACCATGGGGTACGGCCCCGGTGACGAGGAGGCGGGCATTGCCGCCATCCGCCGCGCCCACGATCTGGGCGTCACCTTCTTCGACACCGCCGAGCTCTACGGCTGGGGCACGGGCAACAACGAGGTTCTGCTCGGCAAGGGGGTAAGGGACTTCCGCGACGAGGTCGTGCTGGCCACCAAGTTCGGTTTTGCGCAGACCGAGCAGGGCCTGGGCCTCAACAGCCGCCCGGACAACATCCGCAAGGTCACCGACAACAGCCTGCGCTACCTGGGCGTCGACCAGATCGACGTCCTCTATCAGCACCGCGTGGACCCGGACGTGCCGATCGAGGACGTCGCGGGCACCGTCAAGGAACTGATCGACGCGGGCAAGGTCAAGTACTTCGGCCTCAGCGAGGCCGGCCCTCAGACCATCCGCAAGGCGCACGCCGTCCAGCCGGTCTCGGTCCTGCAGACCGAGTACTCGCTCTTCGAGCGCGACGTCGAGCAGCTCTTCCCGGTCCTCCAGGAGCTCGGCATCGGCTTCGTCCCCTATTCGCCCCTCGGCCGCGGCTTCATCACCGGTACCGCGAAGCCCGCGGGACAGTACGACGCCACCGACATGCGCAACACCGACCCGCGCTGGCAGCCCGGCAACTTCGAGAAGAACGTCGAAGCCGTGGACCGACTCGGCGACCTGGCCGCGACCAAGGGCATCACCGTCTCCCAGCTGGCCCTGGCCTGGCTGCTCGCCCAGGGCGAGCACATCGTCCCGATCCCGGGCACCCGGAGCGCAGCCCGCATGGAGGAAAACGCCCACGCCGCCGACGTCACCCTCACCGAGGCCGATCTCGCCGCGATCCACGAGATCCTCCCGACCGGCGGATTCGGCGCCCGCTACGCCGAAGAGCATGCCCCCAACTGGGTCTGACCCAGCCCGGGCGGGCCTCCGAATCGATCGGAAGCCTCGCAGCATGAGCGCCCGTTGCCCGGACGGTCAGGGGTCCGCGGGCCGCCGCACTCCGCTCACGGGTGGGTCGTGGTGTCGCGGGCCGCGTAGGCGGCCGGGGTGAGGCCGGTGCGGTCGCGGAAGAAGCGGCCGAAGTTCGCGGGATCGGTGAAGCCGAGGTGGACGGCCACGGTCCGGGCGTCCCACCGGGCACCTCCCAGCAGGCGCCGGGCTTCGAGGAGGCGCCGCTCGTCGATGAGCTCGCGCACCCCCTTGCCGGTGGCTTCCCGTGCGGCGCGGCTGAGAGTGCGGACTGAGCACCCGAGCAGCTCGGCGTAGTCCGCGGCTTGGTGCAGTTCGCGGAAGTGCAGCTCCAGGGCGTCCAGGAAGCGTCCGTACCTGTCGCCACGACCGGTGCCGGCCGTGGCCGTTCCGACGGGGGTGATGCCCGGGGAGTTGGCCAGGCGCAGCAGCAGGGATTCGAGCAGGCTGCGGCGCAGGGCGTGGTGGACGTCGAGGGGGCGGCGCCCGAGGGCCCTGTGTTCGTCCAGGAGTTGGAGTGCCGTCTGCTGGAGCCAGGCGGCGTCGTCGGGGTGCGGGCTCAGCACGGCAGGGGCCTCGTGCGCGGTGAGCGGGGCCAGGAGACGGGCGAGGTCGGGCCGCAGCACGTCCGGTTCGAACAGGATGAACGGGCCGCGGGCCGCGCCGGGTGGATGCCAGCACTGCGCGTGCCCGGGACGCACCCACAGCCACTGGCCGGGGGCGACGGTCCGCGTGACGTAGTCGACGTCATGCCGCAACTCGCCCTCGGTGACCGCAATGAGGTAGTGGAAGGTGGCGCGGCCAGGACGGGGCGGGTTCCACGGCCAGTCGTCGTGCTGGGCGAAGAAGTCCTCGACGGTACTCACCTCAAGGCCGTAGGGAGTACCGACCGGGGGCTGGAAACCGTACAGCGGAACCGCGGCAGGTCCGGCCTGTCCGCCCCGCCTGGGGTGTCGCTTGTCGACCATCACGTGTCCGCAGCCTACCGCCCTTCTTGTCGGCTTCGAGGGAAGGATGGGACGTGCCGCCGCGACTGCGCGGCGCGTCCTCCGCGCCCTTCGATGCCGCAGTCCTACACCGCCCGAGGAGGCCCACGGCCCATGAACGGATCGACCCTGCAGAAGACCGCCGCCGACTGCGCGGAGGAACTCCCCGGAGCCCACCTGGAGCACCCCTTCGGCCCCGACTGGGAGGTCTTCAAGGTGCGCGGCAAGGTGTTCATGCTGATGACCGAGGTCCCGGGGCGTCCCGTGGTAATCCTCAAGGCGGACCCCGGCGAGGCCCACGCTCTGCGGGAGCAGTACAGCCACATCACCCCCGGCTACCACATGAACAAGAAGCACTGGATCACACTGGAGAGCGGTGAAGGCGTCGACAAGAAGCTGGTCGAGGAACTCGTCACCGACTCCTACCGACTCGTCGTCGCCCACCTGCCCAAGGCCGAGCAGCCCGTCGACCCGCACATCTACGGCACCGGCAAGCGGGCGGCCCGGTGAGCGCGGCCGGTGACCGGCTCCAGGACACCGCTCGCCAGGCGGCCCTGGACCTCCCCGACGTCAGCCACGGATACCCCTTCACCCCCGGACTCGACGTGTACAAGGTCGCGGGGAAAGTGTTCCTGATCGTCACCGACGACCCGGACGAGCAGATCGTCACGGTCAAATGCGAACCCGAACACGCCCGCGCTCAAGTACGCGGCTACGCCTCGATCACACCAGGCCGCTATCTCGACAAACGGCACTGGATCTCCCTGGGGCCAGGACCCGGCATCACCGAGCGACTGGTCACCGACGCGGTCGAGGGTTCCTACGACCTGGTCGTCGAGCGGCTGCCGCGGCCAGCTCCTTGAGCACGTCGGGCGCGACGCCGGCGTGCAGCCCTCGAACCGCCAGCAGCTCCTTCCTGGGCAGTTGCGGCAAGGGCCGGTGAATAGTCGGTGGGTTCCGGCAGCGTACGCATGCGCGTCACCTCACTCACTTGACGTCTCCATGATCAACAGATCCCGCCGTTGATCCCCTTCATAGGAGGCCTGTTGCCGGGCGATGCGTTGCCCCGGGGGTTGCACCAAGGCACCGCTGTGCCAGGCGAGTTGACGCGCCGTTACGGGATAGCGGAGGAACCGGGGCAGGCCGGGCCCATTGCACCGGCTGCCGGCAGCGGTTGGACGTGCGGTGACGTCCGATCCGACCGCTGGAGCGGTTGCCTGCCACCCACCACCGCACCCACGGAGTGCGCTACCACCACACGGTGCAGACCCGGGCCCTGCACACCCACCTGCGCCGGCGTAACGCCAACGTCCGCCACCGCGACGCCCTGGCCGGCGAACGCAAGGAACGCGCCCGCATACGAAGCGAGAAAGACATCCGTTGGGGCGGACGCCCTCTCAAAACCGCACCCTGACCCCAACTCGGCGAACCCCTCTTTCCCCGTTACTCCTGATGGGCCTGGGCCTGCTGCTACTCTCGTGCCGCTGTGCGTGGGGGGCAGCTCGGGGGCTTGACATTTTCGCAGCACCGTCGACGTGCGCCTGATCGGCCGCCGCCGTTCCGTCACGGCTTTTTCTGTTGAGAGGCCCAGGAGGCGACGATGGCCCGTCGTACCACTGTCCATACCACCGCCCGAGGCGTCGTCGCCGCGTTGGCAGTCCTCACCGTGACCGTCGGTCCCGGCCCGCTCGCCGTCACCGCCGACGCGGACAACGCTGCCGGCAGCACCGGCCTCGCGGCGGAGAAGGTCTTCCAGGCGGACCGCTACATACCGCGCCGGGACCGGATCTACAGCGCCGGCCCCAGTGGCTATCTGCATGCCCAGGAAGGGCGTTCCGGCTACCTGTGGACGTCGTACGACACCGGTACGACGACCGAGCTGGGCGACCTGGCCCGGCTCGAACTCCCCGCGTACCTGGGGTCGTCGTCCGACGTCGTGACCGATGTCGTCTCGCCCACCCAGAAGGTCGTCCTCAGGGACCTGTCCGCCGGCACCACCACGGACGTCGCCATCACCCACGGCACATACTGGGCCACCTTCGGCACCCATGTGCTGACCCAGGCCCGGGACGCCGACGGCAACCGCGTGCTGTGGCTGTACGGCGGCGGCGCGCCCGCCGAGGGCACCCTCATCGAGGGATGGCCGACCGGAATCACGGCCACCTTCAACGTGCTGGGCGGCGACAGCGGCACCGCCGTCATCGGCTATGCGCTGGGCAACGGCGAGCGGCACCTGGCGCTGGTGGACCTGGCCACCGCGAGAGTCACCGGTGATGTGGCCGTGTCCCTCGCTCCGACGGCCGTCGCGCTGAGCGCGGACCGGCTGGTCTGGTACCGGTCCGACAGCACGGTGGCACACGTCCTGGACCGCGCCGACCTCTCCGCCGCCGAGACGACGGTGACGCTGCCCGGAACGGAGGGCACCCCGTCCGTGGGCATCGCCGGACGCTGGCTGGTGGTGGCCCGTTCCGTACCGTCGGACCCGCACAACCTGGCCGACGAGTCCGGCGAGCCGCTCATGGCCGTCCCCCTCACGGGCGGTGACCCGCTCACCCTGCTCCGGCACGCGAACAGTTCCCTCGCCACGGCACCGGACGGCAGTCTGCTGGCCGTGGGAGGCACGGACGCCGGGCACTGGGCGGTACGCAGGGTCACCGACACGGGAGCGGACACCCCGACGCTGACGGAGCTGACCGCCGTACCGCCGGCGGCCGCGACGATCAGCCGGCTGTCGCTGCAGAACGGCACCCTGGCCACCGACGAGGCCAACAGCAGCTTCATGGGCGCCTACTACACCCGGCGGATCGCCGCCGACGGAACGCCGATCGCGCCGACCTGGCGGAAGTGGGACGGTCTCGGGGTGGGCCCGTACGCCACCGGGGACGGCCGCGCGGTGACCTTCACCGCCGACGCCGACCCCGTCGGCTCGTACCTCCAGTCCCTCGACAAGAACGACGATGCCGGCTTCTTCTATCTGCCCTCGGCCTCCGGAACCCTCCTCGACGTCACCGGCCGCTACGCGATCGTCAACGGTTCCTCCCCCGCCAAGCAGTACGTCGGCGACCTCGGCGTCTACACCGACGTGCAGCCCGTTCTCACCCGCTCCGTCACTGCCGCCTCCGTCTGGGGGACCAGCCTGTGGACGCCGGGTTCCGGCACCGGTGTCGTCACCGCGAAGGACCTGAAGACCGGCAAGACCACCGACACCGTCAGCACCGGCGCACCTTGCGTCCCCAAGGAACTCCAGGCGGTGGGCCGTTGGATCTACTGGTCCTGCGGCCCGACCGCGACGGCCGGCGTCTGGGACCGTACGGCGAAGAAGAACATCCCCGTCCCGTCCGGGCAGGCGCTGCTCGGCGACGGTTACCTCGTCCGGCACGACACCTCGGCCGGGGCGCTCCTCCTCACCGCCTTCGCCGACGGCACCGCGACCACCCACAAGATCGGCGACCTGGCGGCGGGCACCTCCGGTCTGCGCGGGGTGACCTGGACCGTGGACAAGTTCGGCGGTCCCGCGGCCTACGTCGACGCGGACAAGCGGATCCATCTCGTGCCCAGCGGGGTCGCCACCGGGCGGCTCGCCGTCGTCGAGTCCGAGGCGACCGACAACGCGGGGGAGAGCAGCGCGGTCGCCGGCCCCTGGTGGCAGTGGCGCGGACTGCTCTCCAAGGCCGCCGCCTCCTGGACGGCCACGCTCACCAGCAAGGCCACCGGCGCCGTGGTCCGTACGTTCTCCGGCGGAGAGGTGGACGGCACCCTGACCACACGGTGGGACACGCGCGACGCCAAGGGCGCGCTCGTCCCCAACGGTACGTACACCTTCAGGCTGACGGCCCCGCCCGCCGACGGTTCCGGACCGGCGCTGACGGTGTCCCAGACGGTGAAGGTGTCCGACGGAACCGCGGTACGCCACGACTTCACCAACAGCGGCACCTGGGCGCCGGACGGGACCGGCGACGCCCTGACCCTCAGCTCGTCCGGCGTCATCAGCTACCGGCCGGGCAACGCGACGGGCGCCTTCGGTAAGAGCATGCCGGCCTCGGGCTGGCCCTCCTCCGTGACACTGGTCCCGTTCGGCGACCTCAACGGCGACCGCCGCAACGACATCCTCGTCCGGTTCAGCAGTGGTGAACTGCGGGTGTACCGGACCATGCGCGGGCAGGCCTTCCTCACGAGCACCCCGCACACCTCGCTCGGCAAGGGCTGGAACCCGTACAACGTGCTGACCTCGCCCGGGGACGTCAGCGGCGACGGCCGCCCGGACCTCATCGCCCGCAACTCCTCCACGGGAGCCGTCTACCTCTACAAGGGGACGAGTTCCGGGAAGCTCTCGGCTCGCGTGAAGCTCTACGACAACTGGAAGACGTACAAGAAGATCGTGGGCGTCGGCGACCTCGACGGCGACGGCGTCGGGGACCTGATCGCCCAGGACAAGTCCAACAACCTGTACCGGTATTCCGGCACGGGCAAGGGCACCTTCAAGGCGCGCGTGAAGCTGTTCTCAGCCTGGGGAGGTTCCTACAACGCCATCGTCGGCGTCGGCGACATCACCGGCGACGGCAAGACGGACATCATCTCCCGCGACACCTCCGGCAACCTGTGGCGCAACAGCGGGAACGGTAAGGGGTCGTTCGGCCCCCGCACGAAGATCGCCTCGGGGTGGCAGGCGTACAAGGGCGTGTTCTGACGGCCCGGCGCAGCGCCCGCGGGCCCGGCGGATCTTCGATTCGACGCCGCCGGGCCGCTGAAGACGCGGAACTCGCGGCGTATCAGGCCCGCTGTGTGGCATCCGCCAAGCCCTCGTGCCCCCCGCGTGCCCATTGCACGCGTGCTCGGTAGTCCGGAAGCGGGTGGAGAATCCTCGCCAATGCATAAACCCCAGGCCGCTGACCTGGGGTTTCATTGTGGAGCGGGTGACGAGAATCGAACTCGCGCTCTCAGCTTGGGAAGCTGATGTTCTACCATTAAACTACACCCGCGTAAGACGCCGACCGGGTCGGTGTCCGAACGCCCGCTCACTGTACCTCATCGTGGACCGCCGGCGCTCAGACCGTGGGGTTCGCGTGCGTTTCAGGGGTGGGTCAGGGGTGGGATCCGGGTGCGGGCGGCCGGAGTTGGGGCGTACGGTGGAGACGTGGGAGAGGGGCCGGGTGAGCCGGAGTGCCGCCTGGAGAGCCGTCTCTTTGATCCCGTAATGTGGCTTTCCGTCGTCACGGCAGTAAGCCCGACGCGGCTCCTGGGGAAGGGACTTAAGGGACTTGATGGAACGCACCGTCGTCCGCTGTGCCGAAGGGCACGTGTTCAGCACCGCTTCGTTCCCGATGCAGCAGGCCGAGCGGCTCGGCCCCGGACGGCTCGTCCGGTGTCCCAAGTGCGCCCGGCTGCGCAGCGTCGTACCGGTCGCACTCGAGAAGCAGCGGCAGTAGCGGGAAGCAGTACCGGGCAGAGCAGACAGACAGCAGTACCAGGGGCGCGTGGACTGTCACGATTGTCGTGGGTCCGCGCGCCTTGCGTATCCTCGGGACGTGCTTCTCTCAGACAAGGACATCCGGGCCGAGATCGACGCCGGGCGGGTACGGATCGATCCCTACGACGAATCCATGGTGCAGCCGTCGAGCATCGATGTGCGGCTGGACCGCTTCTTCCGGGTGTTCGAGAACCACCGGTACCCGCACATCGACCCCTCCGTCGAGCAGCCGGACCTGACCCGGCTGGTGGAGCCGGAAGGCGACGAGCCGTTCATCCTCCACCCCGGGGAGTTCGTTCTCGCGTCGACGTACGAGGTCATCTCGCTGCCCGACGACCTCGCATCGCGGCTGGAGGGGAAGTCCTCGCTCGGGCGGCTCGGGCTGGTCACGCACTCCACCGCCGGGTTCATCGACCCGGGATTCAGCGGGCACGTCACCCTTGAGCTGTCCAATCTCGCGACCCTCCCCATCAAACTGTGGCCGGGCATGAAGATCGGGCAGCTGTGCATGTTCCGGCTCACCTCCCCCACCGAGCACCCCTACGGCAGTGAGCGCTACGGCTCCCGTTACCAGGGGCAACGCGGGCCCACCGCCTCCCGCTCCTACCTCAACTTCCATCGGACGCAGGTGTGAGGGACCGGCCATGAGCAGTGACGTACGGGAGAACCTCACCTACGAGCGGTTCGGCGTCGCCGTGCGCGAGCTCGCGCAGACCATCGTCGACGACGGCTTCGAACCCGACATAGTGCTGAGCATCGCCCGCGGTGGTGTGTTCGTCGCCGGCGGTCTCGCCTACGCCCTCGACTGCAAGAACCTGCATCTGGTCAACGTCGAGTTCTACACGGGCGTGGGAACCACCCTCGAGATGCCGGTCATGCTCGCGCCCGTCCCCAATGTCATCGACTTCAGCGACAAGAAGGTGCTGATCACCGACGACGTCGCGGACACCGGCAAGACGCTGAAGCTCGTCCGCGACTTCTGCCTCGACACGGTCGCCGAGGTCCGGTCCGCGGTGATCTATGAGAAGTCCCACTCCCTCGTGAAGTGCGAGTACGTGTGGAAGCGGACCGATGACTGGATCAACTTCCCGTGGAGTGTCGAACGGCCTGTGGTGAAGCGGGCCGGGCAGGTTCTCGACGCCTGACATCCCGAAGCACACGAGAAGGGCCCCCGGCTGCCGTGCCGGGGGCCCTTCTCGTACGCGCGTGGGGCTACAACGTGCCCAGCTTCACGATCGACAGCAGTGCGATCAGCTGGATCGCCGACGCGCCCAGGGCCTTCGGCCAGGGCAGGTCGTGGGACTTGCCGACCATCAGGGTGAGGAGGGCGCCGGCCGCGATCCAGGTCGCCCAGCCGAGGATCTGGACGAAGCCCGCGTCACCGCCGAAGAACATGGCGAAGAGGAGGCGGGGGGCGTCGGTGATCGACATGATCAGCATCGACAGGCCGACCGTCGGCTGCCAGGCGCCGTCGCCGCCCAGCTGGCGGGCCAGGGTGTGGGTCACCACGCCGAGCACGAAGGAGGAGAGCACCATCGCGATCGCCGTCGTCAGGACGATCGGGACGGCGTTGGTGAGGGTGGCGTTTATCGCGTCCGCGCGGGCGCCGTCGAAGCCGAAGACCGCGAGCAGGCCGTAGAGGAAGGTCACGATGAGGGCGGGGCCCCACATCGTGTAGTCCCGCATCTGGAGGAACGTCTGGTTCGGGGAGAGGACGATCCCCTTCAGCAGGTCCTTCCAGTGCAGGCGCGGGCCGATCGGGCCGGACGGCGCGGCCGAGCCGGCGTGGTAGGTCGCGCCCCGGGTGTAGCCGTCGGCCTCGTCGACCGAGAAGGCCTGGGTGTGGCCCGGGTTGTTCGCCGCGTACGGGTCGGGAGTGCCGGCGCCCTGGCCGCCGTGACCGCCGTACCCGTTGTCGTCGCCGAAGTACTCCGGGCCGTCGCCGCCGGATTGCCCCGGTCCCGGGTAGCCGCCACGGCTCTGCGGCCGGCCGCCGCCCCCGTTGTGCGGGTACGGCTGCGGGGCCGACGGGTATCCGTACGACGGCCCCGCCGGCTGCCCGCCGAAGCTCTGGGGCGGCGCCTGCTGCCCGTACGCGGGTTGTTGCGGTCGCGTTTGCGGGGCACGGGCGTCCCGGCCACCGCGTCCGATCCTGAATCCAGCCACGTCATCGAACGTACCCGGTCCGGGAGAACCGTGGGGCGGGCTCAGCCACCCGAGCCCGCCTTTGCCGCAGAGCTGTGACATCCCCTAAGGGACGCCTAAGGGACGCCCCGCACGGGTCCGGGCGTCACTGGCCCATGGTGAACCCCAGCTGCGGCGCCCCCGCCGCCGACACCCCCGCCGACGTCGGTCCGAAGCTCACCGCACCCGTCGTCGTCAGGCCCGAGACGGAGCCGCGCAGGCTCCACACCGCGCCGTCCGAGCCGTTCTCGCCGCGCGCGCCGACCGCCAGATCGGCCTTGCCGTCGCCGTTGACGTCGGCCAGCCGGACCGCGGAGCCGAAGAAGTCGTTGTTCTCGTCGGTGCCGGGGACGCCCGGTGTGTTCTCGGTGTACCGCGTGGCGCCCGCGCCCGTCAGACCGGCCGCGGAGCCGCGCAGCAGCGTGACCGTGCCGGTCCGCCGGGCCGCGCCGATCGTCTCGTAGGACGCCCCGACCGCCACATCGGCGTACCCGTCGCCGTCGACGTCATCGACGGAGAGCGAGTCGCCGAAACCGCCGTCCGAGGGACCGCTCCCCGGGACGCCGGGAGTGTTCTCGGTGATCATCGCCTGGGGTGTGCCGCTCACGCCGTCCGCGCCGCCGAGGTAGGAGCCGACCGCGAAGCCGTCGTGAATGGGGTCGGCGCCGCCGTTGAGGGACACCAGGAGGTCGTCGTATCCGTCGCCGTTCACATCGCCCACGGCCACCAGGTACCGGCTGCCGGTGTTCAGCACCCGCTGCAGCTCGGGCCCGGGGGATCCGCCCAGGTAGACGAGGTTCCCCTGAATCGTCGGCGAGTTGTCCGCCTGGTAGGTGCCGCTGATCACCAGGTCGTCGACGCCGTCGCCATTGATGTCGCCGGAGGCCATGGACTCGGCACCCTCGCCGTCAGTGGTCCTCAGGTCGGTGGCCAGCCAGGTGCGGGACGCGGCGCCGCGGGTCTTGGTGAAACCGCCCTCGAAGATCTGTATGTCCGAACCGATGCTGCCTACGGCCAGGTCGGCCCGGCCGTCGCCGGTGAAGTCGCCGACCGCCAGGGACAGGCCGAAGCTGTAGTGGTTCCCAGGGTCCGGGTCGGGGACGGTGCTGCCGCCGGCCAGACCCTTCTTGCCGCCCCAGACGATCACCGCCGCACCGCCGTGGGCGTCGTCGCCGTGGCGCTCGGCGCTGACGACCAGGTCGGCGTACCCGTCCCGGTTGAGGTCGCCGAAGGCGAGCGCCGAGCCGAACCTGCCGTCCGTCTGCGCCACGCCCGGAACGGCCGGCGAGTTCTGGGTGACGACCGTACGGCTGGACGCCTTGATGCCGGACTTGGAGCCGTAGGTGACGACCACGGCACCGGCGCGCGCCTGGCCGCCGACCGTGGCGCCCGGCGCCGCGGTGACGAGGTCGCGGTAGCCGTCGCCGTTGAAGTCGTCCGCGTACTTGGCGGGCGCGGCGGAGGCGGGGCCGGCCAGCGGGACGAGGCCCGCGGTCAGGAGGGCGGCGAGGGTCGCCGCCGTACGTATGCGCATGATCAGCCGTCCAGTATGTCGCCGAAGTGGGCCTTGCCCGACGGGCCGCCCAGGGTGGTGCCGGTGAATGTCCTGGAGCCGTCGGCCGTGATGCCGGAAGCCGTGGACCTGAAGAGCCGGACGGCACCGACGCCGCCGTCCTCGTTCCGTGCGGAGGCCGTCAGCTCCGCACGGCCGTCGCCGTGCACGTCGGTGAGGCGGACGGCCGAGCCGCGGGGGCGGGCCCCCGGTCCGTCGTATAGAGACCGGGCCCGCCCGACTGCCGTGCGGGAAGGGGGCACTTGGCGCTCAGATCGGTCAGATCCGCCAGATCAGTCAGACCGGTCAGATCGGTCAGATCAGTCGGCGAAGACGGCGCCGAGCTGCGGGGTGCCGGTCGTCGACACGCCCAGCTTGCTCGCGGCGAGGGCACGGGAACCGGTCGTGGTGATCTTCGAGCCGTTGGACGGCAGGTAGGTGACCGCGCCGTCGGCGCCGTTCTCGTACGAGCCGATGACCAGGTCCGCCCTGCCGTCGCCGGTGACGTCGTCGAGCTTGACGTCGGCGCCGAAGAGGTCGTTCTTCTCGTCGTCGCCGGGGACGCCGGCCGTGCTCTGCGCGAAGGACTGGGCGCCGGAGGTGATGTTGATCCCGGTCTTGGAGCCGTAGAAGACGGTGACCTGGCCGGTGTTGGCGTTCTTGCCGATGTCCTCGCTCGGGGTGGAGACGACCAGGTCGGCGTAGCCGTCGCCGTTGATGTCGCCGAGGTCGAGGTCCCAGCCGAAGCCGTCGCCCTTCTCGGAGGTGCCGGGGACGTTCGCGGAGTTCTGGTTGAACATGGTGGCCTTGGCCGGGCCGGAGGCGGAGCCGTAGGTGACGGCCACCCGGCCGCCGTTGGCGGAGTCCGGGACGGCGGTGCCGTCGTCGGTGGTGGTGTCCCAGGAGGCACCGCTGACGATGTCGCCGAAGCCGTCGCCGTTGATGTCGCCGACACCGGTGACGATGCCGTTCTTCAGCGCCTTGGCGCCGGTCGCGGTCAGGCCCCTGGAGGTGCCCGGCAGCCAGTAGTTGGTGTTCCAGTGCCGCGAGGTCTTCGTCTCGTAGCCGTCGACGATCAGGTCGGTGCGGCCGTCGCCGTTGACATCACCGGCGGTCAGGTTCATCGGGCCGTACGGCGAGGAGTCGCTGCCCGGCTCGACCGGCGGCTTGACGGTGTAACGGCCGCCGGGCGTGCCGTTGCTCGCGATTCCGCCCTTGAACACCCACAGGGTGGCCGCCGAGCTGCCGACGGCCAGATCGGCCTTGCCGTCCCCGTCGAAGTCACCGGCGGCGAGGTTCAGCCCCCAGTAGTCGTGGCTGCTCGGGGAGGGGTCCTTGAGGTCCACGCCCTTGCCGGTGAGACCGCTCTTGGAGCCCCACAGGAGGGTGACGGTACCGCCGTTGGTGTCGCTGCCGACCTTCTCGTACGGCGAGGAGACGGCGAGGTCGTCGTAGCCGTCGGCGTTGAAGTCGGCGTACGCCAGCTCGTAGCCGAAGGCGTCGCCGGCCTCGGCGGTGCCGGGGACGCCGGCGCTGTTCTGGCTGAGGGTGGTGCGCTTGGCGGTGGTGACGCCGGAGGCGGAGCCGTAGAGGGCGACGACCTGCCCGGCGTTCTTGTGGCCGCTGACGTAGGCGGTGGCCGCGGAGGTGGCGATGTCGCCGATACCGTCGCCGTTGAAGTCGGCGCGCGCGACCTTGAAGGAGTCCGCGGCCGTGGCCGAGGCCGCCGAGAACGTGAGCAGACCGCCCGTCAGCGCGGCAGCGGTGGCCGTCGCGAGGGCGAGTCGCGGGAACGTGTGCATGCGGGTTGTCTCCTGCGGCATGCGGGGGCCGTCCGCACCCGGCGGACGGCCGGAGTCAATGGTGTCCGGCGATCAGGAGACCCGCGTCAAGAGGTAAGGGTTGTACGTGGGTTCGATGAATTTCCTTGAGGCTGCTGTGACATGAGCGAACACCCCAGGGATGAACCCATGGGCGCAGCCAAGATCGACGTACAGGACGGGAAGGTCGTCGGCGTTCATTGTGCCGGGTTGAGCTGCTTCCAGTGCCCCTCGGAGACGACCTCCACGCCGCCGTCGGTCACCTTGACGGCGGTCTGTGCGTCGATGGCGTACGCCGGACCCTGAATCCCGGCGGCCCACCGTTCCGCCTCGGCCATGGTGTTCTCCGGACAGTCCGGGCTGTCGAGGTGCGGGAAGATGGAGAAGTCGACGACTCCCAGTGCGCTGTCGTCACCGGTGGGCGGCTTCCAGCCGACGAAATCCTCCCCGATACGCGGAGTCAGCACCATGCTCCCGGCACTGAGCCCCACGTAGACCGTGTCGCGCAGCGACGGGAAGAGGTCGGCCAGGCCGGACTCCCGCATCCAGTGGCACAGGTACAGCGCGTCACCGCCGTTCACCAGCAGGGCGTCTGCCTCTCGGACCCAGGAGACCCAGCGTTCCTTGTCGATGCTGGGCAGCGCGGTGAGCTCCAGCACGCCCACCGACTTCCACCCCAACTCGGTCATGGGGCTGGGGGACCGTCCGCTGATGAAACGCCATGGCCCGCCCGGTTCCCCGTACTTGCCCCCCGTACCCCGCGGTCGGGATGCAGAGGGCGCCGGCCTCGGCGATCGGTTTGCCCAGGAGATCGACCAGCGCCGCCAGCATGCTTGCGTTCCTGACACCGGAGTCGGTAAGGAGAAGCTTCATCACGCCCCCGCGCTGATTGCATAGTGAAATTAATTGAGCGACGCCAACACAACCGAGTTGCGAAGTAGTTTCACAGTTCGATGGCTGACGTGGGAGACCCGGTGCGCCGGTCGGCAGGCCCGATCAACCTGGCGGTCGAGGTGCTGCTGTGGCGAAAGGATGACGAGGTCACCGTCGAGGAAGCGGGCTGGCTAGTCGCTCACGCCCTCCTGATCACCCTTGCGGCAGGATGGGCTCATGAGCGTAGTCAAGATCAACGTACTGACCGTGCCGGCCGAGCAGCGGGAGACGCTGGAGAAGCGGTTCGCCTCCCGGGCCCACGCCGTGGAGAGCTCCGACGGATTCGAGTGGTTCGAACTTCTCCGTCCGGTCGAAGGGACCGACAGCTACCTCGTCTACACGCGGTGGCGCGACGAGGAGTCCTTCCAGGCTTGGATGGAGGGGCCCATGAAGGCTGCGCACCAGGGTGGCGGTGAGGAGGGCGGCGAGAAGCCGAAGCCGGCCGCTACGGGTTCGACTCTGTGGTCCTTCGAGGTCGTCCAGCAGGCTGCACCCAAGAACTCCTAAGTGATGTGAGCCCTCCGCTGGGGCGCGATGGGACACGGCAGGGTCCGCACCGGCATCCCGTCCGCGACGACCTGCATCACCGGACCGTCGAGCCGGAGCGTCACGCGTTGCCCGGCCAGCGGAACACCCCCGGTGATCTGCTGTCCGGCAAGGCCCACCACCCCGGAGCCATTCACCGTGCGGGCCACCTCGATCGGGCATCGGGCCACGCGAGCAGGTCGTACTCCGTCGGGGACAAGTAGGTGTTAGTGATCGGGCCCTGAACAGCGCCGGGACGAGAGACCGGCACTTTCTGAGTGAGTTTGCGTTCGCAGCGGCCGTCTGAGAAATCTGCGCGTCGCAGCCGCAGACGTGTTCCCACCAGATACCGGTCAGTGATCACACGGGTGACCGTTACCGTCGACAGAGTCGGCGGTCCGGCCAGCAGGAGCCGTCTCTCACGCTCAACGCGTGCGTATTTTCCCGGGCAAGGCGACTGACCTTGAACCCCACCGGCCTTGTCCATCATGAGCACAGCTTCCCAGCTGCTTCTCCCTGCGTGGCCACATCAAGATCACAGACCCCCCGCGCCATCGGGGACGAGGTCTCCTTTGATCCCGAGTACCGCTCCGGGGCCCGGTTGAGGGTCAGCCTGCCCACTCGCTGACCCGCTCGGGCTTGGCTTGTGCGGCGAGAGCCTTGCGCTCGCGTCGGTGGGCGTAGGCCATCATGCCGAGGAGAACCGCGAGGAGGACGGCGGAAGATCCCAAGGTGCCGAGGTTCAGGCCGCCCTTGGCGACGGGTTTGGTGAGGAAGTCACCCGCGGTGGCGCCGAGAGGACGGGTGAGGACGAAGCCGATCCAGAACAGCACCACGTTCGGCACTGCGGGAACCTTCATCAGCACGACGAGCACCAGGAGCAGCCCGGTCACCAGGAGCGCGGCGCCGGCGTAGCCGAGGCCGGAACTGTCGGACAGAAAGTCACCCATGGAGGTGCCGAGCGTGTTGGACACAAGGATCGCTGACCAGAACAGGACCTCGCCACGGAAGGTGACGATGTCGCGGATCTGGAACGTCATCCCGCTCAGCTTCCAGACCAGGAAGATCGACAGGAGCATCGAGATGAGGATCGCGGCCCCGGTGGGGTAGCCCATCCCGAGCCCTTGCGGTCCCCACCCCAGGGAAGTCGCGCCCGACGACAGGTACTTGGCGCTGGCGTCGCGGTTCATGAAGTCGGACATCGTGGTCCCGGCCATGCTGGTCGACAGGATCACCGTCCAGTAGAAGAACGGGTTGTAGCGATTGGACCGCAGCTGGACCACCAAGGTGACCACGAAGATCCCGAACAGGGCGATCGTGGTGAGGAAGTAGCCCAGCTTCAACGTCTGCGCGAAGAGGTCGCCTGCCGTCTCCCCGAGAGTCGTCGCGGCGATCTTCATGATCCAGAACGCCAGGGTGACCTCAGGAAGTTTCTTCACCACAGATTTCGTCGTGCTCGCCACACGCGGTGCGGCGAAGTCGGTGGTGATCTCCGGTTCACCCATCTGCACGCTCCTGTTCGTCCGACGGCAGCGCGCCCACCCCGGCTTTCGGTCGAGCACTCCGTTGAACTGAGCTGCCCCCGACACGGGCGCTAACGTGACAAACGTGGCATATCGAACCTGAATCTGCCTGAATGCCTGCTGGCCGAGTCAGGCCGTGCCGGCGACGCCCTATGCGTCGTCCTCCGTCCGGAAGAGCGGGGTCAGCCTCCTCTGAACCGGCTTGCGCCGCCCGACTGCCGGGCTGACCAACACCGCCGTGAGTGTCTGCTCTGGCAGGGTGAGCCGCGCCCATTCCGTGCGAAGGTCGACCGGCTTACCGCGCGCGGCACTCTGTGATCACGGTGAGCGCGGTGAGCGGGGCGGTGAGCGGAACCGTCGCCAAGTGCCGGGAAGAACAGCAGGAGGCGACTGTCGGTGTCGACGACGCCCGCCGATGCCGGCTGCCGGGCGGCGGACAGCAACTCCGGCCAGGCCGGGCCCGGTCCCATGAAGTGGCCGTCGACCACGGCGAGGGTCTCCGCCACCGGCCAGGCCGGGTGATGGATCAGGTAGTCCACGCCGTATCCCGGTGTCCGCGGCACGTACGGATCATGGCACGGGCCTCCGGAGCGGCCGGCGAGTCTCGGCTTCCCCGGCGCCCGGGGCGGGTCAGGCCGGGGTGGTGGTCTTCTCCGGTGTCCCGGTCGGCTTCGCGACCGCGCGGCGGGTGCGGGTCGGTAGGCCGAGTGTCGGGTTGGCCACGGCCCAGGCCGCGCCCATGCAGACCAGTTCCTTGTAGAGGGCTGCGGTGCGTCCCGTCAGGGTCGCCCCTACGGCGCGGTCGTCCGCCGTGACGTACTGGATCAGGCCTTGCCCGCGGCCCAGCGAGATGCACTGGTTGAAGTAGCGGAGCGGGACCTTCGGGAGCTTTCCGCCGGTCAGGCGGGCCGCGATGGCGTCGGCTGCCTGCCACGCCATCGGGGCGCCGGTGGCGCACGACATCCGCAGCGGCTTGTCGCCGGGGCCCGTCGCCATCGCCGCGTCGCCGACGGCGTACACGTCCGGGTGCGAGACCGACCGCATGGTCCCGTCGACCACGATCCGGCCGGAGCCGGTGACCTCCAGCGTGGTGGCCCGCGCGAGGGGGTGGACGGTGAAGCCGGTGGTCCACACCGTGACCGCCGCGGGGATCGTCCCGCCTTCGGCGGTGGTGACCCGGTCGGCCGCCACGGCGGTGACGGCGGTGTGCTCGTGCGCGGTGATGCCGAGCCCGTCGACGACCTTCCGCAGGTGCCGGCGGCCCTTGGGCGAGAGCCAGTCGCCGAGGCCGCCGCGGGCGGCGAGGGCGACGGCGAGGTCCGGGCGGGCCTCGGCGATCTCGGTGACGGACTCCAGGCCGGTGAGCCCGCCGCCGACCACGAGCACCGGCTGTCCGGCCGTCAGGGCGGCGAGGCGCTCGCGCAGCCGGAGCGCCCCGGGGCGGCTCGCGATCTCATGGGCGTGCTCGGCGGTGCCGGGGACGCCCTGGTCGTTCCAGGCGCTGCCGAGGGCGTACACGAGGGTGTCGTACTGCAGCATCTCCTCGGCGCCGCCCGCTTCGACCGTGGTGACCGTCTTCCGGTCGGCGTCCACGGCGGTGACCCTCGCGAGCCTCAACTCCACGCCCGTGCCCGCGAACATCTCGGCGAGGGGCCGGCCCCTGAGGTCCTGGCCGGTCGCGAGCTGGTGCATCCGGACGCGTTCGACGAAGTCGGGTTCGGGGTTGACGAGGGTGATGGCGGCGTCTTCGCGGTGCAGCCGCCTGGCGAGACGGCCGGCGGCGATGGCTCCGGAGTATCCGGCTCCGAGGACGACGATGCGGTGCTGCATGTCCGTGCTCCTGTCAGCGGGCTCTGTCAGCGGGTCGCCCCTTGAACCGGACGGCCCACCGTTTCCTGACAGGAACGCGGAGTGAAACAGCTCACAGCTGCTCACAGCTGCTCACAGCAGCTCACCGCAGCTCACATGGAGTCAGAAGAGCCGGAGCAAGGGTTCGCCGTGGTCGGTCGCCGCCCACCGCCTGGTCGCGCGTTCGAGCTTGTCGGGGTTGACCTGGTTGCGGAACGCGGCGATGCCCTCGGGAGTGATCTCCAGGCACACGACGCCGAAGACCCGGCCGTCGACGACCGCCACCAGGGCGGGGCCGCCGTTGGCAGTCGTGGCGTGGAGCTCGACCGGGCCGCCGGCCAGGGCGCGCTGGGCCGGGCCCGGTTTGAACAGGCCCCGCATGAACGTCGCGACCGCGAGGGCGCCCTCGAACGCCTTGGCGCGGGCGGGCACCTTCCCGCCGCCGTCGCCGACCGCGACCGCGTCCTGGGTGAGCAGCCGGACCAGCGGCTCGGTCCGGCCGCTGGTGGCGGCCACGAGGAACTCCTCGATGATCCGCCGGGCGGCGGCCTCGTCGACCTCGGCGCGCGCCTTGCCGGCCGCGACATGCTTCTTGGCCCGGTGGAAGGTCTGCTGGCTGGCGGCCTCGGTGATGTCGAGGATGCGGGCGATCTCCCGGTGCGGGTAGTCGAAGGCCTCCCGCAGCACGTACACCGCGCGCTCGCCGGGTGTGAGCCGCTCCAGCAGGGTCAGGACGGCGTACGACACGGACTCGCGCCGTTCGGCGATGTCGGCAGGGCCGAGCATCGGGTCCCCGGCGAGCAGCGGCTCGGGGAGCCACTGGCCCACGTAGGTCTCGCGACGCGCGCGGGCCGAGGTGAGCTGGTTGAGGCACAGGTTGGTGAGGACCTTCGTCAGCCATGCCTCGGGGACCTCGATACGGCCGGTGTCGGCGGCCTGCCAGCGCAGATACGTCTCCTGAACGGCGTCCTCGGCCTCGCTCGCGGAACCGAGGAGGCGGTAGGCGAGGGCCGCCAGCCGGGGCCTGGCCGCCTCGAACCGGTCCACCTCGCTCATGGTCTGCGCCATGGCCCGGATCCTAGCCCGCACGGTGCACGGCGGTCGCGGCCCCGCCCGCCTCCGGCCGACGACCCGGGCCGCTAGGGCCTGTCTGGAGGTAGGCCGGAAGGAGATAGGCCGCGAAGGAGGTATATGCGTATTGTCGCGAATGCGTGGTACACGTCACCCACCGCCGGGGACGGTACGGCGCGTGCCTCCCACGGCACAGGACCGGAGGACGACCGTCATGGGGCACCGTGCCCGGCCCAGGGGTGAGCTGCCGGTGGACGACGCCCTGGGCGTGGCGCTGGCCGGCATGATGCGCCGGACGGGGGCGGCGAGCGGCGGGGTGTATCTCATCGAGGAGCCGGCCGCGCTGCTGCGCCTGGTGGCGCTGTGCGGACTGCCCGTCGACTTCACCGCCCCGTGGCAGCGGCTGGCGCTGACCGCCCCCGTCCCGGTGGCTGACGCGATCCGCGAGGACCACCTCGTCTGGGTCGGCGGCCAGGAGGAGATGGTGCGCCGCTATCCGCGTGCGGCGGCCGTCCTGCCGTACCCCTTCGCGCTCGCCGCGGTGCCGTTGCGCGGGGTGCGCCGCTGCTGGGGCGGGGTCGTGCTGATGTGGCCCGCCGACCATCCGCCCCGGGCCACGGCCCGCGAACGGCAGCACATCACCGCGAGCGCCCGCCGGCTGACCCGGCTCCTGGACGACTCGCCGGTACCGCCCGGCCTCCCCGACGGGCCCCGGGTCGTGCCCGTGGACGCCCCGCGCCATCCCGACCAGACCGGGCTGGCCGCCGCCGACTACCTGGACCGTCTCCCGGAGGGGGCCGTGGCCCTCGACCTGGAGGGCCGTGTCACGTTCGTGTCCGCCGCGGCCGCCCGGCTGCTCGGCCGGGAGCCGGACCTGCTGCTGGGCACCCGGCCCTGGCAGTCCCTGCCGTGGCTGGACGACCTGTGCTACGAGGAGCGGTACCGCATGGCGGTCGTCAGCCGCGCGCCGGTGTCCTTCAGCGCACGCCGCCCGCCGGACCGGTGGCTGACCTTCCATCTGCACCCGGACCACAGCGGCATCAGCGTGCGTATCACCCCCGGGGCGGAGACGGCGGCCGCGCCGCCCGCCGGCACGGAGCCGGCCCTGACCACGCCCGGCCGCCTCTACCAGCTGATCCACCTGGCGGCCGCGCTCACCGAGACGGTGACCACCCAGGACCTCGTCGCTCTGATCGCGGACCAGATCCTGCCGGCGTTCGGCGCCCAGGGCCTGGTGCTCAGCATCGCCGAGGCGGGCCGGCTGCGGATCGCCGGGCAGCACGGCTACCCCGCCGACGTCGTCGAGCGCCTCGACGCCCTCCCCCTCGACACCGGCCTCACCCCGGCCGGCCGGGTCCTGGCAAGCGGCGTCCCGGCCTACTTCGGCAGCCCCGCCGAACTGGCCCGCAGCCACCCCCGCGCCCCGCAGATCAGCAGAAAGCAGGCGTGGGCCTTCCTGCCCCTGGTCATCTCGGGACGCCCGGTGGGCTGCTGCATCCTCTCCTACGACCGCCCCCACACCTTCACCGCCGACGAACGCGCCGTACTCAACCCGCTGTCCGGCCTGCTGGCCCAGGCCCTGGACCGGGCCCGCCTGTACGACACCCAGCACCACCTCGTCCACCAACTCCAGCAGGCACTGCTGCCCCGCGGCCTGCCCACCCTGCCCGGCCTCGACGTCGCCGCCCGCTATCTGCCGGCCGGGCACGGCATCGACGTCGGCGGCGACTTCTACGACCTGCTGCGCCTCGACGCCACCAACGCGGCGGCCGTCATCGGTGACGTGGAGGGCCACAGCATGGCCGCGGCCGCCCTGATGGGGCAGGTCCGCACCGCGATCCACGCCCACGCCACCGCCGGAGCCACCCCGGACCAGGTCATCGCCCGCACCAACCGGCTGCTCGCCGATCTCTCCTCCGACCTCCTCGTGACCTGCCTCTACGCCCACCTGGACCTCGTCCGCCAGGAACTGATCCTGGCCAGTGCCGGCCACGCACCGCCCCTGCTGCGCCCCGCGCCCGGCCGGGCCCACCCGCTCGACCTCGACCCCGGACCGCCCCTGGGCGTCGATCCATGCGCCCGCTACCCCGTCACCCGGGCCGCGGTCCCGGCCGGCGCCGTCCTGGCCCTCTACACCGACGGTCTGATCGAACGCCCCGGCAGCGACGTCGTGCACGCCACCGCCGACCTCGCCGCCCACCTCGCGCGCGCCGGCGTCAACGACCTGGAACACCTCATCGACAGCCTCGTCCACCACGCCTGGCCGGCCGGCGGCCACACCGACGACGTGGCCGTGCTGCTCCTGCGGACGGCGGGGACGGGCGAGGGAGTCGGGTTCAGCGGTGGCCGTACGCCGTAGTCGTGGTCCCGGCGCGGGTGGCCGTCTCGGCGGCGCGGTTCCTGGCGTGAGCGGCCTCGTCGGCATGGCCGCCACTGTCCAGGCCGCCCTGCACGCCCTGCCCCCGGCGTCGGTTGAAGGGCGCACGGTGGGGCGGGATGCTGGGAGCGGATGCGGGCACCCGGACAGCCGGGAACCCGGGCATCCGGAGGCACCATGCAGGGACGCGTACCGGAGAACCTGACGGTCGTACCGGATGACCTCGCGGTCGTCGTCGACGCCGACGGGGCGGTCCTGGTGTGGAGCGCCGGTGCCCGGCAGCTGCTCGGGTACCAACCGGCCGAGATCGTCGGCCGTCCCGTCAGGCACCTGCTCGCCGCCGACCTGCCCGCCTCCGCGCGCCGCCACATCGCCAATGGGCACCGCTGGTCCACCGAGGTGGCGCTGCGGCATCGCAACGCCGACCGGATCGTCGTACGCCTCCAGGGCATCCCCCTCGCGGACGCGGGCGCCAGGCCGCTCTGGCTGGTGACCGGTGCCGCGCGGACGGCCGTGTCCGGGCGTGACCAGCTGGGGGCGGCGGCCCTGTGGGACCTCACGCTCGCCCAGCTGCCCATGCCGGTGGCGATCTACGACCGCGAGGACCGGCTGGTCGCCGCCAACGAGGCCATGACCCGGATCATGGGCCTGCCCGTGGCGGAGATGCGGGGCCTGACCCTGCGGGAGATCGAGCCCGACTGCCCCTTCGACGAGTACGACCGCCTCCAGCGGCAGGTCCTGCGCACCGGGCGGACGGTCTTCCACGAGCAGCACGGCCAGGCGCCCGGGGAGACCCGGGAGCATTCCTGGTCGACGTACTTGTCCCCGCTGAAGGACGAGTCCGGCACGGTGCAGGGCCTGTCCGCGACCGTCTTCGACACCACGGAGCAGTACTGGGCCCGCCGCCACCTGGCCATCCTCAACGACGCCAGCGTGCGCATCGGCAGCACCCTGGACGTGACCCGGACCGCCGAGGAGCTGGCCGAGGTGGCCGTGGGCGGGTTCGCGGACTACGTCACCGTCGACCTGCTGGAGTCCGTCGCCCTGGGCGACGAGCCGGGACCGCTGCCGCCGGACGAGCCGGTCACCGTACGCCGTACCGCACAGCGCTCGGTCCTGGCGGGCTGCCCGGAGAAGGCGGCCGACCCCGGCGATGTGCTCCACTACCCGGTGGACACGCCCCCGATGAGGACCCTGCTCGCCGGCCACGGCACCCGCCACCAGCCGGGCGACCCTGGCATGCCGGAGTGGATCGGAGCCTCCAAGGCCCGCGCCGACTCCGTCGCCCGGTACCTGATCCACTCGGTGCTGATGGTCCCCCTGCGCGCCCGCGGCGTCACCCTCGGTCTCGTGCACTTCCTCAGGCACCGCACACCCGAGCCCTTCACCGAGGACGACCAGCGACTCGCGGAGGAGATCGTCGCCCGGGCCGCGGTGAGCGTGGACAACGCCCGCCGCTACACCCGGGAGCGCCGCACGGCACTCGCTCTCCAGCGCAGCCTGCTGCCCGGCCGGCCGCCGCCCGGGCTCGAGGCGGCCGAGGTGGCCTACCGCTATCTCCCCACGGGTTCCGGCGGAGACGTCGGCGGCGACTGGTTCGACGTGATCCAGCTGTCCGGCGCCCGGGTCGCCCTGGTCGTCGGCGACGTCGTCGGCCACGGCATCCGCGCCTCGGCGACGATGGGCCGCCTGCGTACGGCGGTGCGGACGCTCGCGGACGTCGACCTCGCTCCCGACGAACTGCTCACCCAGCTGGACGACCTCGTCATCAGGCTCGCCCGGGAGGAGGACCCGGAGACCACTTCCGGGGATGTCGGCGCGACCTGCCTCTACGCCGTCTACGACCCGGTGTCCCGCCGCTGCACCATGGCCCGCGCCGGCCATCCGCCGCCCGCCCTGGTCACCCCCGACGGCGACGTCCGCCTCCTGGACCTCCCGGCCGGCCCGCCGCTCGGCCTCGGCGGCCTGCCCTTCGAGTCCACCGAGGTGGAACTGGCGGAGGGCAGCCTGCTCGCCCTCTACACCGACGGCCTGGTGGAGACGGCCGACCACGACGTAGAGGTGGGCCTGGACCTCCTCCGCCGGGCCCTCGCCACCCCGGCCGCGCCCCTGGAGGAGACCTGTGACCGCGTCCTGCACACGGTCCTGACCGACCGCCCGGCCGACGACATCGTCCTCCTCCTCGCCCGCACCCACGCCCTGGACACCACCAAGGTCCGCACCTGGCAGCTCCCCCAGCACCCGGCGGCGGTCGCCGGGGCCCGCAAGATGGCGGGCGAACAACTGGAGGCCTGGGGTCTGACGGACGCGGCCTTCGCCACGGAGCTGATCGTCAGCGAGCTGGTCACCAACGCGGTCCGCTACGGCGACGGCCCGATCGCCCTCCGTCTGATCCGCGACGCGTCCCTGATCTGCGAGGTCTCCGACGGCAACAGCACGGCCCCGCATCTGCGCAGGGCCCGGGTCTACGACGAGGGCGGCCGCGGCCTGCTCCTGGTCGCCCAGCTCGCGGAACGCTGGGGCAGCCGCCAGACGCCGACCGGCAAGACGATCTGGGCGGAACAGCCGCTGTCCGCCTCAGCGCTCGTCTAGGGCCCGCGGAAGGTCCCGTCGCAGGATGTCGATCACGGCGCAGACGACCGCGGAGGCACCATGGCTTCGCCGCCGGCTGCGGAAAACTGTGCGCCGCGTTGGGGACGTTCCTCTTCCTCGTCCTACTGGCGAGCGTCGGCGAGAGCGACCGAGACCGCCCGGGCCGCCCGGACCGTCGACGCCGACCGGGAATTCCTGGGAGGGCTCGGCATGCTGCTCCACGGTCTCGAAGAGTTTGGTGGACTTGGCGGTCCTGGCGGCCTCGGCGGCCTCGGCGGTGTCAGCCGTTGATCACACGGTCCACGACGAGGCTGTCGCTCACCTGCTGGAGCTTGGCGAGCTTGCCGTCGCGGACGGTCCAGATGTGCATGAACCTGGCGTCCGCGGTGGCCCCCCGCTTGCTCACGGTGTGGTAGTGCCCGAGGACGAAGACATGGCCCTCCCCGTCCGCGAAGTACTCCTCGCCCACGGGGTGGAAGTCGTCGAAGTTCTCCAGCAGCGGGCCGAAGAAGTCCCGGCCCACGCTCTCCGGGCCGTGGTAGACCCCGCCGCCGGGGAAGCCGGGCGTGATGTCCCAGACGAGTTCCGGGTCCATGACCTCCTGGAAGACCTCCGGCGCTGCCTTGGACGCGTAGAAGTGGCGGACGAGGGCGATGTTCTCGGGTGCGTTCATGATGTGCTGCTCCTCTGGCGGAAACTGACGGGGGATCAGGGGCGGGCGTGTACATCAGACCGCGAGGACGGCATGGGCCGCGAGGAGAAACGCCGTCTGCCGGTACGGCGGGCACGACCCCGGAGTCCGGCCCGACGGCGGCCTGGGAGATCCGGACCAGGGAGCCGGCCCTGGGGGACGAGGTGCCGCGCCCCGGATCGCCGCCGTGTGACGCCGTCGCCAAGTGGGCGTGAACGTGAGTACGGTTGATCGTGAGCCTTCCGCAGGAGCCATCCATGCCCCCCGCCCCCGTGCGCCTCGTGCCCAAGCCCCGCTTCGCCGTTCTCGGTGCCGGCACCATCGGCTGTCATCTAGGCGGCCATCTCGCCGCCGCCGGGCACGACGTGACGCTCATCGGCAGGCCCGCCGCCATGGACGTGCTGCGCGAGCGGGGACTCACCCTCAGCACCTCCGTCCGGCCCCCGATCCAACTGGCGCCGAGGCAGCTGACGTTGGCCACCGGCCCGGAAGCCGCGACCGGCGCCGACTATGTGCTGGTCACCGTGAAGACCGCCGGTACCGGGGCCGCCGCCAAGGACCTCGCCGCCCATCTCGCCCCCGGCGCGGTCGTGGTGAGCTTCCAGAACGGGCTGCACAACCCGGCCACCCTGCGCGCCGCGCTCCCCGGCCACACCGTGCTGGCCGGGATGGTGCCGTACAACGTGGTGCAGTCGGAGCCGGGCACCGTGCACCAGGGCATGCCCGGCAGGCTCATGACCGAGCCGGACGGCACGCTCGTCGCCGCCTTCCGCGAGGCGCACCTGGCCATCGAGGCCCGCACCGACATGTCCGAGGTGCAGCACGCCAAGCTGCTGATGAACCTCAACAACGCGATCAACGCCCTGTCCGGGCTGCCGTTGCGCGACCAGCTCGGCGAGCGTGCCTACCGCCGTTGCCTCGCCCTGTGCCAGCGGGAGGCCCTCGCCGTCTACCGCGCCGCCGGGGTCGTCCCCGCCCGCCTCGGCCCCACCGCGCCCGCCGTCACCCCGTACGTCCTCGGGCTGCCCGACGGTCTCTTCCGGCGGCTGGCGGGGGCGGCCCTCCGGATCGACGCCCACGCCCGCTCCTCGATGTGGGAGGACCTGCAACGCGGCCGGTCCACGGAGATCGACTCCCTTCAGGGCGAGATCGTCGCCCTGGCCACCGCAAACGGACTGAAGGCACCCGCGAACGCGCGTCTGGCCGACCTGGTGCGCGAGGCGGAGACCGCGCCGCGCACCTGGCCGGGCCCGGAGCTGTACGCCGAACTGCGCGCGGCACGACGACAGGCATGGGCGACCCCCCGATGAACCTCACCGACTGGATCGCCGGCGGCTCCGAGGCCGAGCTGAACGGCCACCACGTATTCGTCCGCCAAGACGGTCAGGACGGTACGGCCAGGCCCGTGACCCTCGTCCACGGCTTCCCCACCTCCTCCCACGACTGGGCGCCGACCGTCCCGCACCTGGTCGCGGCCGGATGCCGGGTGACCACCCTCGACCTGCTCGGGTTCGGGCAGAGCGACAAGCCGCGCCGCCACCGCTACTCCGTCCACGAGCAGGCCGATCTGGTCCAGGCCCTCTGGAAGCGGCTGGGCATCGGCCGAACCGCCCTGGTCGCCCACGACTACGGCGTCTCGGTCGCCCAGGAGCTGCTGGCCCGTGACCCCGCCCGCATCATCCGCGCCGCCTTCCTGAACGGCGGGCTCTACCCCGACCTCCACCGCCCGATCCGGGTCCAACGCCTCCTGCACAGCCGTGTCGGCCCGCTGCTGGCCCAGTTCACCGACGAGAAGAGGTTCACGGCCGGCCTGCGCGGCGTACTGGCCCGACCCGTCCCGGACGAACTGCTGCACGAGATGTGGACGGCCATCGCCCGCCAGAACGGCCACCGCCTCGCCCCCCGTCTGCTCCGCTACATCGACGACCGCCGTGTCCACGGCCCACGTTGGACGGGGGCCCTCGAACAGTACGACGGGCCCCTTCTGTTCGTCTGGGGTCCCGAGGACCCCGTCAGCGGAGCCCACGTGCTGGACCGCCTCCGCGAGCGCTGCCCCCGCGCCGCGTTCACCGTCCTGGACGGGGTCGGCCACTACCCGCAGCTCGAAGCACCCGAGGAGACGGCGAGGGCCCTGGCCTCGTTCCTCGCTGACTAGGGACGGGGCCTGGCTCCGCTCCGCCACGGGGACGGATCGCCGCGCCATGCCCGAGGAGACCGAAGAGGCGGTCAGCGGCCTGGCCCCGGCCACGGACGGCCCAGGCACGCGGGTCCTGAAGCCGCGTCGGATGACCGCCGTCACCGTTGGCGCCCTCGGCAGCGAACCCGCCGCTGCACGGACCCGCCCTCGCGGCCTCGCCGGTCGCCGCCGCGCTGGTGCCGGACGCGGCCCGGACCCCGGCGGTGGACCCCGGCGGCCGTGCCCCTGATGGCCGTGGATCACCGTGACCCAGACGACGGTGACGACCTGGCCGGTACGCCGAACGGGCTGATCATGCCCGACACGCAGGCCGGCCACGCACGACGCGCGCGGGCTCAGCGGCGAACGGAAATCTGTCACGGCGGAGCCATATCTCCATGGCTGTCGGCGTTAGGGTTGCCGTGCGACGCGGATGGTGCCGAATCCTTCGGAGAGCGGTGCCAGGCCCGCCCGGGTCCCCCGCCGCGTCCCCGAAACGAAGGTGTCATGCCCGCTGAGAACGCCCCTGCTGCCGGCAACCTCGACGATGACGACTACCCCGCCTACACCATGGGACGGGCCGCCGCCGTTCTCGGCACCACTCCCGCCTTCCTCCGGTCCGTCGGCGAGACAGGGCTGATCGCTCCCCTGCGTTCGGAGGGTGGTCACCGCCGGTACTCCCGCCGTCAACTGCGCATCGTCGCGCGCGCCCGGGAGCTGGTCGACCAGGGCACCCCCGTCGAGGCCGCGTGCCGGATCATCTCCCTGGAGAACCAGCTCGAGGACGCCCTCCGGCTGAACCGGGAGACAAGCCGAAAGCCCGACGGACACGCCGCGGATATCTAGTCCCGCCAGCACAGAAATACAGAGTGCGGCGACACTAGAATTACGGTGCGATGCCAAAGACACATGGCCGCTTACAGCCCACCTGTGTTAGCGTGATAGCAGTTGCAGTTTTGGTTGCCAGAGAAATTTTTTCTTTGTAAAGCTTTCCGGATCTTTCCGGAGGGGTGATCATCGCGGCGACTCGGCTTCGTAAAGTGCGGAGTCCGGCACTGCCCCTCAAGGGAGATTCAATATGGCATCTGGCACCGTGAAGTGGTTCAACGCGGAAAAGGGCTTCGGCTTCATCGAGCAGGAGGGTGGCGGCCCCGACGTCTTCGCCCACTACTCGAACATCGCCACCCAGGGCTTCCGCGAGCTTCAGGAAGGCCAGAAGGTGACCTTCGACGTCACGCAGGGCCAGAAGGGCCCGCAGGCCGAGAACATCGTTCCCGCCTGACGCTGACGCGAACCGACGCGAGCCACGTGCTCGCTCGTCTTGAGGCTGGGGCCCGCGCTCTTGGGGTGCGGGCCCCAGCTTTGCTCTTTTTTTCTCCGGCTCATTCTTGTGATTCCTCGTGCGGTCACCCGTCCGCCGGCCGGAATTCCTCGATACGCCGCATCGCCGCATCGAGGAAGGTTCCTTCTTGAACCGCACCCGCCGCACCGGCGGCAGTTCCGGCCGCCACCGCACGGACCGCACCACCACACGCTCGGCAGGCTCCACCCCCGGCAGCCGCTTCCGTACCCAGGGATCCGGCCACCAGGGCCCCCGCCAGGGCACCGGCACCGGCCGCAAGAGCGGCCAGGCCGCACGCTCCGCCCCGGGCCGCCAGGAGTTCGCCCTGCCGGTCACCCTCACCGAACCACTGCCCGCCGTCGAGACGTTCGCCGAACTGGACATGCCCGAACGGCTGCTGGCCGCCCTCCGCACCGAAGGCGTGACCGTCCCGTTCCCCATCCAGGCGGCCACCCTGCCGAACGCGCTGGCCGGCCGGGACGTCCTGGGCCGGGGCCGCACCGGCTCGGGCAAGACGCTCGCCTTCGGCCTGCCGCTGCTGGCCCGCCTCGACGGGCAGCGCGCCCAGCCCAAGCAGCCGCTCGCCCTCATCCTCGTCCCCACCCGGGAACTGGCCCAGCAGGTCACCGACGCCCTCACCCCCTACGCCCGCGCCCTGCGGCTGCGGCTCGCCACCGTGGTGGGCGGCATGTCGATCGGCCGCCAGGTGAGTGACCTGCGCGCCGGCGCCGAAGTCGTGGTCGCGACCCCCGGCCGCCTCCGGGACCTCATCGAGCGAGGCGCCTGCCGGGTGGACCAGGTCAACATCACCGTCCTGGACGAGGCCGACCAGATGGCCGACATGGGCTTCATGCCCCAGGTGACCGCGCTGCTCGACCAAATCCCCGCCCACGGCCAGCGGTTGCTGTTCTCGGCCACCCTGGACCGGAACATCGACCTCCTGGTGCGCCGCTACCTCCACGACCCCGTCGTGCACTCGGTCGACCCGTCCGCGGGCGCGGTCACCACCATGGAGCATCACCTGCTGCATGTGCGCGACACCGAGAAGGAGACCGCCGCCACCGAGATCGCCGCCCGTGACGGACGCGTCCTGATGTTCCTGGACACCAAGCACGCGGTGGACCGGCTCGCCAAGCGCCTGCTCGCCGTCGGTGTGCGGGCCTCGGCCCTGCACGGTGGCAAGTCCCAGTCGCAGCGCACCCGGACCCTCGCCCAGTTCAAGGACGGCCACGTCACGGTCCTCGTGGCCACCAACGTCGCCGCCCGCGGCATCCACGTCGACGGCCTTGACCTCGTCGTCAACGTCGACCCGCCCGCCGACCACAAGGACTACCTGCACCGCGGCGGCCGTACCGCCCGCGCCGGCGAGACCGGCACCGTCGTCACCCTCGTCCTGCCGCACCAGCGGCGCGCCGTGGACCGCCTGATGACGGACGCCGGGGTCACCGCGCGTGCCGTCCAGGTCCGGCCCGGTGAGGCCGAGCTGCAGCGCATCACCGGCGCCCGCACCCCCTCGGGCGTACCCGTCACCATCGCCGCACCGGCCGCCGACACACCGCGCGAGGGCACGCGATCCGCCGGTCGTGGACGGGGCCGTGGTCGCGGAGGCCGGTCGTCCGCCGCGCGAACACGCCGTAGCACCTCAAGGACCGACTCGTAGCCGAAGGAGGACCGGACTCACAGCCGGAGCACGGGGATGCGCTCCCGGCGGACAGACCGAGCCCACGCCCGTCCCGTCCGCCCCGACGCCGGACCGCACCCCGGACGTGTCCCCCGTGATCGACGAACACGGACACCCCGGGCGTTCTCGCCCTCACCCTGACCGCCGTCCGACCCCCCGTCCCGCCGCGTCCCGCGGTCGCCCCCCGAGGAGGCATCCATGCGCGTTGTCATCGCCCGTTTCCCCTTCGACCTCACCAAGAGCGAGGTCGAGCAGTCAATGAGCAGCCACACGCCCGAACCCGTCACCGGCGTGGGCGTGACCATCGACGGCCGTGTCTACCCCGTGATGCAGGTCGGGGAAGTGATCACCCGGCAGAACCGCCGTGACTTCACCACGCTCGAGATGCGCCGGGCACTGACCCGGCTGGGCTTCACCTGCCATGACCCCCGCCCGGTCGCCCCGCCCCGGGAGGCGCGAGCCGACGAGGACGCCCTCGGCTGGTGACGCCTTCCGGGTGACCGCGAGTACTGGGCGCTTCGCGGGTTGGAAAGCCGGAGATGTGGCACCCGGCTCTTGAGCGGGCCGGACACGCATACCGCGTCCGGTAGGCCAACGGTTCAGCAACGAGCCGCACACCGCACGGGCCGGCACGGCCCGCTCAGCCGGTTGTCGCCGCGGGGCTGCCCGGCGACAACCGGTACGACACGCGCGCCGAACGGCCGGCGAAGCGGGCCCGGGGGACGGTCGGCGGATTCAAGCCGGGGAACAGCCGGTGCAACAGGCCCGGGGAACAGCCGGCGGAACAAGCCCGGCGAACGGTCGGTGCAACAGGCCCGGCGAACGGCTGACGAAGCGGGCCGTGCGAACGGCCGGTGGAGCAGGCCCGGCGAACGGCCGGTGCGCAGGCCCGGCGAACGGCTGACGGAGCAACCCCGGCGGCGCCGACGGCACCCGCGGCGCCTGGCCTTGCGTCTCCTCTCCTCCCCTCCTGTCCTCCCGTCCGTGGCGACGCAGGCCCGGGCCGGCATCCCGGGCTCCCCCGATATTCCCCGGCCAACTCCGTCAAGGAGTAAGGCTGTTCCCAGCAGCCTTGGAGGGGAGATCACCATGCCCGAGCAGTTCCCGCCCATCGAGCCGTACGCACATGGGCTTCTCGATGTCGGTGACGGCCAGCGGATCTACTGGGAGGTCAGCGGCAACCCGGAGGGAAAGCCCGCCCTGTGCGTGCACGGCGGTCCCGGCAGCGGCGGGCGCCGCCGCAGCCGCAGGCTGTTCGACCCCGAGGTCCACCGGATCGTCCTGTTCGATCAGCGCGGCTGCGGTGAGAGCCGGCCGCACGCCTCCGACCCCGCCGTCAGCCTCGCCCACAACACCACCGAACACCTCATCGCCGACATGGAGCGGCTGCGCGAACACCTCGGCGTCGAACGCTGGCTCCTCTACGGCGGCTCCTGGGGCTCGACGCTCATTCTCGCCTACGCCGAACGCCACCCGGAGCGGGTCTCCGAGATCGTCATCGCCGGTGTCACCATGACCCGCCCGGAGGAGATCGACTGGCTCTACCACGGCGTCGGCCGTCTGGTGCCCGGCCCCTGGGAGGCCTTCCGCGACGCCCTGCCCGCCGCCGACCGCGCCGGCAATCTCGTGGCCGCCTACAACAGGCTGCTGAACAGTTCCGACGACGCGATCCGGGTCAAGGCGGCCCGTGACTGGTGCACCTGGGAGGACGCCGTCATCGCCCATGAGGTACTGGGCAGCCCCGGCGCCTACAGCGACCGGCCCGACGACTCCCTGATGGCGTTCGTCCGCATCTGCGCCCACTACTTCGCCCATGACGCCTGGCTGGAGGACGGCCAACTGCTGCGGGACGCCGATCGGTTGGCCGGGATCCCTGGGGTGCTGATCCACGGCCGGCTCGACCTGGGCAGCCCGCTCAAGACCGCATGGGAACTGGCCAGGGCGTGGCCGGACGCCGAACTGAAAGTGATTGACGACTCGGGCCACACCGGCAGCCCCGCGATGCACGAGGCGGTCCTGACGGCGATCGCACGGTTCGGTGAGAGGGACCGGAGGGGCGAGAGGTGAGGGTGACCCGGCGACCGGTAACCGGAGCTGGGCCGCCTTGCCCGTGGGTGGTCAGGCCTCCTTGCTGATGATGCCTGAAGGCGGGGATTCCCTCCGAAGAAGAGGGATGGGAGCGGTCGTGATCCCGAAACGAGGTGGGGCCGTGGTCGTGGATGCCATGGAGTGGCCTCTCTGCCGCGGTTCAGCGGCGGCGCAGTGCCGGGTCGAGCAGGGCGGGCGTGGTGTCGAGCTTCTCGTGGGCGGCCAGGTCGGTGCCGGGGGCGACGATCGCGTCGATCGCGTCGAGGACATCGGCGGAGAGCATGGTGTCGGCGGCGGCGAGCTGGGAGTTCAGGTGGTCCTGGGTGCGGGGGCCGATGAGGGCGCTGGTGACGGCGGGGTGCGCGGTGACGAAGCCGAGGGCGAGCTGGATCAGGGTCAGCCCGGCTTCCTCGGCGACGGCGGCCAGCCGTTCCACGGCGTCGAGCCGGGCCTGGTTGGCGGGCAGGGTGAGGTCGAAGCGGTCGGGAAGGAGCTTGGACCGGCTGGTGGTGATGGACCGGCCCTTGCGCACGGCGCCCGAGAGCCAGCCCGAGGCCAGCGGGCTCCACACCAGCACGCCCATCCCGTACTCCTCCGTCACCGGCAGCACATGGGACTCGATACCGCGCTGGAGGAGGGAGTAGCTGGGCTGTTCGGTGACGTAACGGCTCAAGTGGTGCTCGCGCGCCGCCCACTGGCCCTGCACGATCCGGTACGCCGGGAAGGTCGAGGAGCCGAAGTAGCGGATCTTCCCCGCGCGTTGGAGATCTGTCAGCGCCGACAGGGTCTCCTCGTCGCTCGTGGTCGGGTCCCAGCGGTGTATCTGGTAGAGGTCCACATGGTCGACGCCGAGCCGGCGCAGGCTGTTCTCCAGCTCGGTGACCAGCCACCGCCGTGAACCGCCGCGGTGATTGCGCTCGTCGCCCATCGGCAGGCCCGCCTTCGTGGCCAGCACGATGCCGTCACGGCGGCCGGCGATCGCCTTGCCGACCATCTCCTCCGACTCGCCCTCGCCGTACATGTCGGCGGTGTCGATCAGGTTGATCCCGGCGTCCAGGGCGGCGTCGACGATCGCGGTCGCCTCCTCCTGCGTGGTCCGCCCGATCGCGCCGAAGTTCATCGCGCCGAGCGCGAGCGCGCTGACCTGCACACCGGTACGGCCCAAGGTGCGGTACTGCATGACCGAGTCTCCTCACATGACGTACATGACGTAAGTGGCATACATGGCATATATGACGCACAGGTAAGCGGGACGTCGTCCCGTTTCATGTCTCCGACGATACGGAACGAGGTCCCGTTTAGCAACGCCCCGATAGGGTGAGAGCGGAGGAAGCACACGATGAGGGACGCACGATGAAGGACGAGGAGCAGGCGGTCCGGCCCCGCCGGGCCGACGCCCGGCGCAACGAGATGACCCTGCTGGAAGCGGCCGCGGCGGCGTTCGTCGCGTCGGGCGTGGAGGCACCGGTACGCGACATCGCGGCCCGGGCGGGCGTCGGCACGGCGACGATCTACCGGCACTTCCCGACCCGCGCGGATCTGATCATCGCCGTCTACCGGCACCAGGTGGAGGCCTGCGTCGAGGCAGGCCCGGCCCTGCTGGCCACCGCCCCGAGCCCGTACGACGCGCTGCGCCGGTGGATCGACCTCTTCGTGGACTTCCTGGTCACCAAGCACGGGCTCGCCGCGGCCCTGCGCTCCGACCAGGCGGGCTTCGACACCCTCCACGCCTACTTCCTGGACCGCCTGGTCCCGGTCTGCGCCCGGCTCCTCGATGCGGCGAACGAGTCCGGCGAGATCCACACCGACCTGGCCGCCCTCGATCTGATGCACGGCGTGGGCAACCTCTGCATCGGCGCGGACCACGACCCCGGCTACGACGCCCGCCGACTGGTCGGCCTTCTCGTCACGGGGCTGGGCCGGGCATAAGGTGCCTGGCATGAGGGGCAGTTGCGAGGTCGGGCGGGCCGGATCGACGTCTCTTTCAACCTCGTACCGCGGGGGGACCTCCAGGGCGTCCCGCTGACCGAGATGTCGGTCGAGGACTACACCAGGCCGGTGGTGCGAGGCATCGCCTGCCAGTTCATCACCGCCCGGGCGGCCGCCCGCCGGATGGCCGCGCAGGGTTCGGGCGTGATCCTCGCCCTGAACAGCGGTTCCCACAACGGCACCCCGATGCTCGGCGGTACCGGCGCCGCCGACGGCGCGATCGACGCGCTGATCCGCCAACTCGCCCAGGAGCTCGGCCCGTCCGGCGTCCGGGTCTGCGGGATCTGGACCGCCGGGGTCACCGACACCCTCACCCCGGAGAAGCTGAGTGCGGCGGGCGCCCCGGCGATGGACGAGGCGGCGGTGGCCGGTATCCGCGCCCACCTGGACTCGCTCCGGATGACAAAACGCTCCCCGCGTATCGCGGACATCGCGGCACTGGCGGCATTCCTCGCCTCGGACGCCGGAGTCGCCCTCACAGGCACCTGGATCAACGCGACCGCCGGGATGTTCCCGAGCTGACACCGACGGCCCCGGCCCTCCGTCGGGTGGCCGGGGCCGCCGGCCGGATCAGCGGCCCAGGCTGCCAGGTCTGGACGCGAGAGCGAGTGCACGCCATCGTCGCCGCAGCCCGGGCGTGGCTCGCCGCCATGCCGAGTGCCACCCGGGCCGGGCGCACGACGGCTGCATCGGCCTCATCGAGGACGTCGAGGCGGTCGTTCAGCGCCAGGTAGGGCGGCCGTACGAACTCCTGTGTCCGTTCGTGGAGGGGTTCGCCCGGTCGGCGCGGCGGCTCTCCCTGGTGGGGGGGCCGGTGGGCTCGCCGTGTTCGGCCTTGGTTCCACCGTCGCCGCCACCGGGCGCAAGGACTGACACCCCGGCCACTGATGGCCTCGCGTAGGCGGATATTCCCTGGCATCGACGCCCGGCCCGGGCGGAGACTCGTGCCATGGCGGACATGGGGGCGTTCCGGGAGGCGGTCGCCGGGTGGGCGGGTGGTGGGCCCGAGGGTCCTGCTCGTGAGCTGGTCGATCGGCTGGGGGTGCGGGTCGCCGTGCTGCTCGAAGGGCCGAGCGATGTCGCCGCCGTCGATGCGCTGGCTGCGCGGCGTGGGCGGGAGTTGGCGGCCGAGGGGGTGTGCCTGCTGTCGATGAGCGGTGCGATGAACGTCGGGCGCTACGCCCGCCTGCTCGGACCACCCGGCCTGGGCCTGCGACTGACCGGGCTGTGCGACGAGCGGGAGCGGCCCTACTACGCCCGCGGCCTGGAGCGGGCCGGTGCCGCACCACACGGGTTCTTCGTCTGCGCCGCCGATCTGGAGGACGAGCTCGTCCGCGCCCTCGGGCCGTCCCGGGTCGCCGAACTCGTCCGCGCCGAGGACGACCAGCGCCCCCTGCAGACCTTCCTCAACCAGCCCGCCCAGCGGGGCCTCCCCGCACAGCGGCAGATGCGCCGCTTCCTCGGCACGAAATCGGGGCGGAAGATCCATTACGGCCGGGTCCTCGTCGAGGCCCTGGAACCCGACCGCGTGCCCGCGCCGCTGGACGGGCTGCTCGCCGGTCTTTTGACGGAGCGGCGCGCGACCCCCTGGTGGCCCTGAGCCGTTGATCGTCGGCAGTCCGCGGCGAGGGTGCCGAGGATCCGGCGACGGCGGACTACCCGGCACGCTCGTGATCGATGAACGCGGTCAACGCGGCCACAATTGCGTGGGGTTGCTCGTCGGGAATGAAGTGCCCGGCCTGCGGGACGACGACGCCGGTCGCGTTCTCTGCCCAGGGGCTGATGGAGGCGGCCATGTCGGGGATCGAGCCGTGGGAGCCGGAGATTCCCAGGACCGGGACGGTCAAGTGCCCCAGTCCGAGAGCGTCGTGATTCTTACGCGCTGACTCCGCGGCGTCGCGGTAGTAGGCGAGAGACGCTCGGAGGCCGCCCTCAGCCGCGATGGCGGCGGCGTAATGGTCGATCTCGGCGCCGTCGAACGTGTTCGGGGACAGTGCTTTGGTCTTCAAGAACCAGTCGACGTAGTCACGCTCGCGGCCGGTGAGCAGCGTCTCGGGCAGTTCGGGCACCAGGTGGAACGCGAAGTGCCAGGTCTTCCAGGCCCGCTCGGGATCCGTCGGGACGGACTCCGGGAGGGTGATTCCGGGAATGCCGGCGTCGAGCAGAGCGACGCCATGCAGGCGCTCTTCGTACTTCAGGGCCAGCGAGAAGGCGACCCAGGCCCCGACGTCGTGGGCGACGAGCCAGTACTTCGGCACGTTGAGCGCAGTCAGCGCAGCCTGGACACGCGAAGCGACGGTGTGCGTGTCGTAGCGCCCTTGAGGGCGGTCGGAGTGGCCCTGTCCCGGCAGGTCGATCGCTATCACGTGGAACCGCTCGGCAAGACCTGGCATCGCCTTTCGCCAAGCCCACCAGGTCTGCGGGAATCCGGCGAGCAGGACGACGGTGGGACCCGCCGACCGGCCGCCTTCCACGGCATGAAGCCGGATTCCTTCCGCGTCGACCCAGCGGTGGGTGAAGCCCGCAAGGTCGTGCAGCGGCAACCCGGGGACCGGATTCTGGTCGCGGGAGCGGTTCGGGGCGATGGCGGCGTCGGTCATGCCCGGACCCTATCTTATCTTGAACTATCCAGTTCAAGATAAGATGGGCAAGGCCACAACGGCCTGGTCCAAGAACGAGGTGCATGCGTGATGGCCGGGAAGAAGCAGTTCGACGTGGGTCTCGCGCTCGACGCGGCGATGGTCCAGTTCTGGCGGGCCGGATACGCCGACACGTCCCTCGACGACCTCTCCCGGGTGACCGGGCTGAACCGCAGTTCCATCTACTCCTCGTTCGGCGACAAGGACTCGCTCTACCTGCGGTGCCTGGACCGCTATGCCTCTCGGTACGGAGACAGGTACGACCAGGCGCTTTCCCATGCGTCCGAGGAACCGCTGCGGGCGGTACGGGCGTTCTTCGAGGTCACCCTGCAGCGCATCGCCGACCCCGACGTGCCCGAGGGATGCCTGGTCGCCCAGACCGCGATGGCGACACCGGTACTCAGCCCCGCCATCGCCGCGCGCGCGATCGAAGCTCTGGGCTTTCAGCGTGCCCGGCTGCGGACCGCCTTGAACGCCGCGGAGTTGACCGAGGGCGATGCCGACGCCTTCGCCGTTCACTTCGCGGCGGTCAACCAGTCACTGGCCGTGATGAGCAGGGCCGGGGCGACCCAGAAGCAGCTCCGCACGGTCGTCGACATCAGCATGAGCGCGCTCTCGCAGGCCTTGCACGGGCGTGAGTCGCTCCGGTACAGGAGTTCAGGATGAGAAGGATCATGGTCTGGCGCCGGGGATCTCGGTGTCCGGGAGGACAGCCCTGCCCCTCAACGGCAACCGGCCCACGACCCCTCGGCTCCGCGATGCCGTACCTACCCGAGACCCCCCTGAACACAGTCGCTTCCAAGACGTGCCGGTGCGGCCGGACTGGATCGTGCAGGGCGTGACGCACCTGCAGTTCGTGGTGGCGGCGGGGTGTGCCGGCTGTCTTGCGCGAACGGATCGACACTCTGCGCGGTGAGCGGCGTGTCGATGAGCCCGTCGAGCCGCGCCGCGAGGCAACCCGCGCGTCACTTGGCCACCATGACGCGGACGACCCTGAACGGCGCAGAACCGTGGTGTTTCCCCCGCCCTCGGCGCACGCCAGGACGGTCCGCGAGCGCAGCGCCAACGCCCGAGCGGTGGTACGCCGCCGCGACCAACCCCCAAGCGTCGCACGCTCCGACTCGGTCAGCCCGCCAGCCCCAGCGCCTCCGCCAGCGCCCGGTACCCCGGCAACGGGTCGGTGTCCTCGGGGTGCAGTAGCTGGAGCGCCACATGGTCGGCGCCCGCCTCCTGGTGGGCGCGGACGCCCTTCGCCACCCGGGACGTCTCGCCGTGCAGGATCAGCGCGTCGAAGAGGCGGTCGCTGCCGCCGTCCGCGAAGTCGGTGTCGTCGAAGCCCAGCCGGCGGAGGTTGCTGAGGTAGTTGGTCCGGTTCAGGTAGAAGCCCAGGGTGGCGTCGCCGATGGCGCGGGCCCGGGAGCGGTCCGTCTCCAGGACCACCTTCTGCTCGGGGGCCAGGATCGGTCCGGTGCCGAGGATCTCGCGTGCCTGGCGGGTGTGGTCCGGGGTGACGAGGTAGGGGTGCGCGGCGGCCGCACGATCGCGGGCCAGGCGCAGTACCCGGGGGCCGAGGGCTGCCAGGGCGCGGCGCGCCACCGGGACGCCGGCCTCGTCGAGGACGTCCAGGTAGTCGTTCAGGGCCTGGTACGGCCGTACGAACTCCTTGTTCGCCTCCGGGTGACCCGCGCCGATGCCCAGCAGGAAGCGGTCCGCGTGGCGCTCGGCGATACGGCGGTACGAACGCGCGACTCCGTCGGCCGGGTTGGCCCAGATGTTCACGATGCCGGTGGCGACGACCAGGGTCTCGGTGGCGTCGAGCAGCCGCTCGACCACGGTCAGGTCGGGGTCGGTCACGTTGCCGAGCCACAGCGTGCCGTAGCCCAGGCGTTCCAGCTCGACGGCGAGTTCGGGCTCGGTGTTCGCCAGGCGCCACACGCCGAAGGCACCCAGGTCGATCTTGTCCGTCTTGTCCATGGTCTCGTTCATATCAGGCCCAACCGGGGGTCAGCGACAGCCATTCCGATCGCCATCGAAATAAGCGCCTTCACCACCGGAGATCACATGTCTGAACGGAATTTACATACAGGACCCTTGACGCGTTCGCGACATCATCTCTAGCTTCGCAGAGAAAGCGCTTTCCGTCTCTATCTCTCCCGCACGTCCGGTCACACCCCTGAACCCGAACGGAGACGAACGATGCATGTGAGACCAGTCATCGCGTCCGTCGGCCTCCTCGCCGGCACGCTCGTCGCACTGTCCGGCACCCCCGCGCAGGCCGCGTCCACCGTGCTGTACGTGTCGCCGAGCGGCACCGACAGCGCGGCCGGCACCCAGTCGGCGCCGACCACGCTCACCTCGGCGATCGGCCGTATCGCCTCCGGCGGCACGATCTACCTGCGCGGCGGGACGTACAACTACTCCTCGACCGTGACCATCCCGGCCGGCTCCAACGGCACCTCCGGCGCCCTCACCACCCTCTCCGCCTACCCGGGCGAGAAGCCCGTGCTCAACTTCTCGGCGCAGAGCGAGAGTTCCGCCAACCGGGGCATCCAGCTGTACGCCAACTACTGGCACCTGTACGGCCTCACCGTCGAGCATGCCGGCGACAACGGCATCTACGTCGGCGGCAGCGACAACGTCATCGAGCGTGCCGTCACCGCGTACAACCACGACACCGGGCTGCAACTCGGACGGATCTCCTCCAGCACGCCCAGCAGCCAGTGGCCCGCCAACAACCTCGTCGTCAGCTCCGAGTCGCACGACAACGCCGACAGCGACGGTGAGGACGCGGACGGGTTCGCCAGCAAGCTGACCACCGGGACCGGGAACGTCTTCCGGTACGACGTCTCGCACCACAACATCGACGACGGCTGGGATCTCTACACCAAGACCGACACCGGGGCGATCGGGCCGGTCACCATCGAGTACTCGCTCTCCTACGGCAACGGGACGCTCAGCGACGGCAGCCAGAGCGGGGACGGCGACCGCAACGGCTACAAGCTCGGCGGCGACGACATCGCCGTCAACCACGTGGTGCGGCACGACATCGCCTACGGCAACGGGCACCACGGGTTCACCTACAACAGCAACCCCGGCACGATGACCGTCTCGAACAACGTCGGCATCGACAACGCCGAACGCAACTTCTCCTTCGACGCGGGCACTTCGGTGTTCCGGACCAACACCTCGTGCCGCTTCGCCGTCGACGGCTCGAACGACAAGACCGTCGGCAACACCGACAGCTCCAACCAGTTCTGGACCGGCACGAACGGCTCCCGGTGCTCCTCCTACTCCGGCGCCCTCGGCTGGTCCTTCGCGTCCGACGGCAAGCTCGCCGTCACCTTCGGCGGAAAGGTCGTATCACCCTGAGAGCGGTCGCCGTCCGGGCGTCCACAACCTGTGGACGCCCGGGTGGCGTTCAGGTCCTGACCGTCAGATACAGCCGGCCGCCCCATGTGCTCGCGTTGCTCGTGTCCGTCTTGCTCTGGACGTACTCCGAGCGCACCCCGGAACTTCTGGCCCACCGCGTGGGTGGCGCCGCTGTAGTGCTCCTGGACCTGGAACCTCTCATGGGAGTTCGGTGAACTCCGAGGTGGCTGCGGCCTTACGGGCGGCGACCCGCGAAGTGGGCGAAGGTGTGGCTGAAGTACCAGGTGTCCTGGGCGATCCCGGAGCAGGAGTTGGAGCCGCCGGTGCCGACGCAGCCGCCGTTGTCGCGCTGGAGGGCCCAGAAGGAGAGGGTGTCGATGCCCCGGGCGGCAGCCCAGTGCTCGACCTCTACGGCGTTCTGGGTGGTGAAGGTCTCCTCGGGGCCGTAGTCGTCGATGCCGGGCATCTCGGTGACGCCGACCATGCCCCACAGCTCCTTGGAGCTCTTGTGCGGGTAGAGCGCGGCGAGTTGGGCGTGCAGGCCGTCGGCCGCGGTCGTGGTGTCGGCGGCCATGTCGTGGGTGGCGCCGTCGTAGTAGTCGAAGGTCATGATGTTGACGACGTCCACGCGCGCGTGGTGGGCGACGGCGTTCTGGAGGACGGCCAGGCCGTTGGCCTCCAGGCCCTTGGTCGTGGTCGGCAGGGTGTAGGAGAACTGGAGCGGGTGGCCGGTGCGGTCGGCCCAGTGCTCCGCCTTGGCGATCGCCTGGTTGCGGCGGTCGATTCCCGCGGTGTCGGCGAGGGAGTCGGCCTCGATGTCGAGGTCGATGCGGGAGATGCCGTACGTCGTGACGAGCTTCTCGTACACCCCGGCGATGGCGTCCACGTCGGTGCAGCTGTCGGCGAGTTCGGTGCCGGTGGTGTCGGCGCTGTAGCCGCCGAAGGAGGGGATGGCGTTGCCGCCGCGGGACTGGAGGGTGGCGATGTCGGCACCGAAGGTCGCCCCGGAGATGGGCTGGGTGGTGTCGCCGTTCCAGTCGGCGGTGCAGGAACCCGCGTTGGGCGTCTGGAGGAAGGCCAGGGTGAGGTACTTGTTGCCGGACTCGGCGGCGAGCGCGGCGGGGCTCTGGCCGGTCCAGGCCTCGACGTAGGGTGCCGCGACCCGCGCGGGCATGGGCTTCACGGCGGGGTGCGGGGAGGCGTGCGCGGCGCCTGACCCGAGCGCAACGAGCGCGGTGGACAGGGCGGTCGCGGTCAGGGCGGCGTGCAGGGCACGAGTGCGTCTCATGGACGCCCATATTTGGACTAGACCAATTTACTGTCAAGGTTCCTTACTGTCACCGGCGCAGGACCCCCAACCCGATCGGTGGAGAACGCCAGTTGGCAGCCGGTGGCCGGATTTCTTCCATGCGGAGATTTGATCTGAACATAAGAGAGTCATTACTGTCTGGGATCCGTACTGAAAGTTGATCCGTCGCTCGACTCTTCGCTCGGAAGGAGCTCGCCTCCGTGGCGTTCCACCGTCGTCCCAAGCAGCCGAGCCGTGCTCGCGTCACCGTGCTCACCACCGCCGCCGCTGCCGCCATGGCCCTCTCCTCGCAGGCGGCCGACGCCGCACCCGGCGAGAAGCCGGGCAAGGACGAGGTGAAGTCCCGGGTGGACAAGCTGTACGAGGAGGCCGAGCAGGCCACCGAGAAGTTCAACGGGGCCAAGGAGAAGCAGGAGAAGCTCCAGAAGCAGATATCCGCGCTGCAGGACTCGGTCGCGCGCGGTCAGGACGAGCTCAACGAACTGCGGGACGGCATAGGCGGCATGGCCACCGCCCAGTACCGCAGCGGCGGCCTGGACCCGTCCCTCCAGCTGTTCCTCTCCGCCGACCCGGACGACTATCTGGACAAGGCGGTCACGCTGGACCAGCTGAGCGGCCGGCAGGTCGAGTCGCTGAAGAAGATTCAGGCCAAGCAGCGTGAGCTGGCGCAGGAACGGGCGGAGGCCACCGGCAAGCTCGAGGACCTGGCCGCCACCCGCACCGAACTCGGGGCGAAGAAGAGGGAGGTTCAGGCCAAGCTGGCCGAGGCGCAGAAGCTGCTCAACAGCCTCACCGCCGCCGAGAAGGCAGCGCTCGCCGCGGAGCAGGACCGCGCCAGCCGTTCGTCCAGCGCGCGGGTGGACCTGGGCGACGACACCTCCGCCACCGGCCGGGCCGCGGCCGCCTTCGCCGCCGCCAAGACCAGACTGGGCACGCCGTACGTCTACGGCGCCACCGGCCCGTCCTCCTTCGACTGCTCGGGCCTGACCTCCTGGGCCTACGCGCAGGCCGGGGTCTCCATCCCGCGTACCTCCGAGTCGCAGACGACGATCGGCACCAGGATCTACTCGACGTCCGACCTCCAGGTCGGCGACCTGGTCTTCTTCTTCAACGACCTGCACCACGTCGGCCTGTACGCGGGCAACGGGCAGATCCTGCACGCCCCGCGCACCGGCACGGTCGTCCGTTACGAGTCGATGAGCACCATCGGCGGGCCGTTCATGTTCGGCGTCCGGGTGTGACGGACGTCAGCGGGACCTGATCCTGGCGTCCTCCAGGTAGTGCAGGACACGGGCCGCGTTGCGCACGACGTCAGGTTCCATGCCGCCGGGGCCGCCCGCTTCGCACAAAGTTCGAAGATGTCCGCACGGCGCACACCGCCGCCCCGGAACGGCGAGACTGCACCCCATGGCTCGTCTGAGGTTCGCCCTCGTCCTCGCGATGGTCACCCTCCTCCTGCTCCCCGTCTCCCGGCCGGAGACCCCCCGGCCCTCCGCCGCGCCCGGCCCCTTCGGGGCCTACGTCGGTTACGACGCCGAAGGGGTACGGCGGGTGAGCGCACTGGGCGCCTGGCTCGGACACGACGAACCCCGGGTCGGACACACCTATCTGCCCGGTGACGTGTGGCGGAACATCGAGGGCGCCCCGGACTTCGTGCGGCTGTGGGCACGGTGGCGGCGGGCCGAGCCGGACCGGCTGCTCGTGCTCAACGTGCCGATGCTGGAACGGACCGAGGACCATCTGCCCGACGCCGAGGTGCGACGCCGACTGCGCCTCGGGGCAGGCGGCTCGTACGACGGCCACTTCCGGGCGCTGGCCCGGCGGCTGGTGGCGGTCGGCGCCCCGGACACCGTCGTCGTGCTCGGCTGGGAGATGAACGGGGTGACGTACACCCACCGCTGCGGGCCGGACCCGGCCGCCTGGAAGGCGTACTGGGTGCGGATCGTCACGGCGATGCGTTCGGTGCCGGGCCAGCGGTTCCGATTCGACTTCGCGCCCAACCGGGGGCGGGACGCGCTCCCCTGGACCCGGTGCTATCCGGGGGACCGGTTCGTGGACGTCATCGGCATGGACGCCTACGACTCCCCGCGCGGGATGTCCTTCGCGGAGCAGGTCGCGGAGCCGTACGGGCTGCGGGCGCAGGTGGAGTTCGCCCGCGCCCACGGGAAACCGGTCTCCTATCCCGAGTGGGGGCTGTACGAGAACGGCGACGACCCGGCGTATCTGCGAGGCATGCTGGAGTGGTTCGCGAGCAACAGGCCCGTCTACCAGACGATCACCGACTACTGCCCGCACGGAGTGTGGCGCTGCCGCGACAACCCCTGGTCCACGGCGGTCTACCGGTCCCTGATGAGGAAGTAGTGATCTTCAGCCCTGCGCGCTGGGCCCGCGCTTCCTCGATCTGAGGCGGGCGAAGAGCCAGAGGAACAAGCAGGAGAACAACAGGCCCCCCACAAGGTCGATCACGGCGTCCAGCAGCTTCCCGGCGGAGAATCCGGACCCCGAGGCGAGGGCGAAGGCGAGGAGGAGCAGGGCGCCGAAGAACTTGAGCAGCGTGTTGCCGACCATCAAGAAGGCCACGGGTGTCAGCGGTACGTCGCGCCAGCTCTTGCGCGCGGTGCGTCTCCTCCCTGCGTCGTCCCTGTCCATGGCCGGATTCTTGCATCACCGTGAACCCGGTGAGCTCTCGGTTGCCCTGCGTCATCCCTTCAGGAGGAGTTCGCGCTCGACGGGCCGAAGAACTCGATCTCGGCGATGGCCACTTGGGTGCGGCTCGATTCCTGGTACGCCGACTCGATCGTGAAGCGGACGGAGATGACGTTCTTCGCGCGGAAGTCGCGGGTCTGGCCGCCGGCCGTCTGGTCGAGGGTGATCTCCCGGGTCTCCGTCTTGCCGTCGGACGTCTTGATGGTCGCCTTCATTCGGTGCGGCAGGGCCGACTTCTTCAGCTGGTCGAAGTGGGTCGACTCACCGGAGGTGATGACGACGTTCAGCAGGGGGGTCGGTTCGTTGAAGCGGGCCTCGATCCACTCGCCCTCGCCGCCCTGGACGACGCCGGGGCCCCACCAGGTGTTGTTCAGCTTGTCGAAGACGAGGTCCGGCTTGTGACCGGCGTACGAGCGGGACGCGCTGACCTTGTCCGGGGAGACCTGGGCGCGCTTGGCGAAGTGGTCGCGGGTGGCGCTCACCGCGTTCGGGATGTTGATCACCAGGACCGTGACGAGGGCGATGACGACGGCCGCGACGATCCAGCTCAGCACGCGGTCGAAGGTGCGGCGGAGACGGGGGCGGTCGCCGGCCCAGGGGGTCTCGCGGTTGCGGAAGTCGAAGATGCGGCGCCACCAGGGGCGGCGGGCCGCAGGGTCGGTGTGGCCGTTGCCGGCCATGGGCATGGCGCAGCGGGTGCAGAAGTGGCGGTCGGGGCGGTTGGGGGTGGCGCACCAGGGGCAGGGGGTGCCGCCGTGGGCGCCGAGGTCTTCGCCGGGGGCGCGGACGGCCTGCGGGCGCTGGGGGGTGGGGCGGCCGGGGAGTACGGGGGTGATGGAAGGGGGCGCCGGGGCGGGGGGGTTCGGGTCCGCTACAGGGATGAGCAGGCGGCGAGCTCGGTCGTGGTCGCCTTCGGCGGGTGCGAGTCCCTGCGGGGGCTGGGGGGTGTCGGGGGCTTGGGGAGCGGGGGTGGGTGCGGAGGTGGACGTGGATGCGGGGATGGGGGTGGTTTCGGCCGTGGGTGTGGTGGCGGATGGTGGGGGCTGGTCGCGCAGTTCCTCGCGCCCCTGAAGGGGCGCTGTCGCTGCCGTTCCTCGTAGGTCCCGCTGGGGGGAGGCCAAGCCCGTGACGCCGTCTCTGCGAGTGAAGGCGTCCCAGCCCGGGGCGGCCGAACCAGGTGCGGGCGCCGAACCCGGGGCCGGAGTCGGTGCCGAAGCGGGGGTCGGGGCCGGGGTCGGTTCAGGGGTGGCGGGCTGTTGGGGCTCGCCCCCCGTCGCCACCCAGCTCAGTACCGAGCCGCACGCGTCGCAGAAGGACCGGCCCGGTTCCGCGACCGTGCCGCACTCCGTGCAGTTCCGGTTGGTCGTCATCGCTGCGGGGTCCTTTCGGCGGACGCGGTCACCTGGACCGTGTAGGGCATATGAGCGGGGCGGGCGGCGGCCACGAGGTGTTCCAGGCGGACCTCGTCGGCCGGGGTGGGGGAGGGGAGCGTGAGGTGGACGTGCAGGCGGGGGCGGGGTTCGCCTGGGACGGGGCCGAGCGGGCGGGCGCTCCAGTCGGCGCCGCCGCTCTCCGTGATCTCCGGTGTCACGCCGAAGGCCAGCCGGACCGTTTCGGAGAGACCTCGGCGGGTGCCCCGGATGCGGTGCAGATGGGCGGCTGCCGCCACGGCCGCGCGGAGCAGGGGTGCCGGTTCCGTGCCGTCCGTCTCCGCGCCGACCCAGGTGCCGAGCCATTCCGCGAAGTCCAGCGGGGCCAGGGCCGGGTCGAAGTAGCTGGGCAGGCAGTCGAGGGCGTTCGGGATCGGCGCGATCACGTCGTCCAGGCCGGCTACGAAGCGCAGCGCGAGGTCGTCGTCGGCGAAGACCGCCGGGAGCATCGCGCCGATGGGGACGGAGGAGCCGAGGCCGTCGATGGAGCCTCTCACCGGACGTCTCCTGTCGATTCGTTGACGGTCATTCGCCGATCACCCGGACCCGGTGGTCGTAGGAGAAGACCAGGGACGGGGCGTCCAGGTCGATACGGTCGGTGGGGTCGCCGCGCTTGCCGTCGAGCGGGTCGGCGGGGTGCAGCACGACCTCGTCGACGAGCTCGATGCCGGGGACGCGTTGCAGCACTGCGAAGACCTCGCCCGACTGCACCGGGCGCCCGAACGGCCAGCCCTTGCCGTCCGCGCCGCCGGTCAGCGGGTCGAGGTGGCGGTAGAGAGCGTCGTGGGCCTGACGGCGGACCCGGTCGACGTCCACGCCACGGAAGGCATGGACGGTGGCGACGACGGTGACGCCCTGGTAGAAGGGCGGCCCGACGGCCAACCGGGTGCCGATCAGCCGGCGTTCGTCCAGGTGGCGGGTGATGCGGTCCAACAGGGCGTCGCCGGGGACGAGTTGCTCGAAGCGGAGACGGCCGCCGGGGTCCGGAACCGCCTGGGGCACCACCAGCACCCGTACCGCGTACGCTCCGTGCTCGCCCTCCTCGCCCTCGAGGCAGGTGATCCGGGCCGTCTCGGGAGCGGCGCGGCGGGCCAGCTCCTCGTAGTCGCGCAGGGTCACCGCCCGCTCCTGGGCGCGCAGGGTGATCGGGGCGCGGACCTTCGCCTCGGCGACCGTCTCGCCGTCCACTCCCCCGCGCGCGGCCTCCCGGCTGACGACCTCCGAGACATACGGAATGGAGGAGCGCAGGATCTGTACGGCCCCTCGGGCCACGTTGCCGTCCCGGCCGCCGCCCGTGCGGTAGCGGCGGGCCCGGATGACCGCCCCCTTCGGGGCGACCGCGCCGTACTGGCGCAGTGAGCCGTCCGGTTCGCGGACCGCGGGGCCGAAGGCGATCTCGCCGGTGGTCGCGTCGAGGGTGAGGTGCCGGTCGTACGGGCCCGAGGCCGCGAAGTGCGGGACGACCTGCCAGTCCACCCAGCCGCCCTCGCCGTCGTGCTCGGCGGTCTGGAGGAGGAGCGGCGGGGTGTCCCCGACGACGGGCGCGTGGGCGAGCCGCAGCCGCTGGCCGGGCAGGCCCGTCGACTCGCCGAGCGCCTCGTCCTCCACCGTCTCCGCGTGTACGGCCGCGGTCGTGCCGCCCACGGTGCAGGCCTCGACGAACCGGACCGTCGGGGAAGTCGTGTAGAAGGGCTGGTCGGAACGCGGCTCGGTGACCCGGCAGCGCAGCCAGCTCGCCTCCAGGCCGCCGTTGCGGGACAGGACATGACCGCCGGGGACGTGCAGCACGACCTCGCCTGGGCGGTTGAGGCCACCCGTGCCGTCCCGGTCGACCTCGCACTCCCGCCAGCCGTCCTCCGTCCACGCCTCCCACACCAGCGGAGGCTGCCGCGGGTCCACGCCGACACCGTCGACCCGGCTGTCCAGATCGAGGGCGACCGCGCAGTGCGGGACGGCGGCGGAGAGGCCGAGCAGCATGCAGTCACCGGGGTTCGGGGACTCGGCGAAGCACAACAGGTCCTTGCCCTCGGCGAGTTCGTGGGTGAGGTCGACGACGGCCGAGCCGTGCTGCTGCCGCAAGAGGTGCCGCAACTCGCTCGGCACGATGGTCAGTTCGCGTTCGGTCGCGAACACCACCGCCTCCTGTGTCTCGGTACGGCGGGTCGCCACCTCGGTGCCGACCGGCACCGGAACCGGATCCTCCTGGGCCGCCGACAGCCAGAACGTCACGTCCGTACGGGCCGCCGACGGCGGGAACAGAGTGATGCCGACCAGGTCCAGGAAGGCGAGATGGTTCTTCTCCGGGACCCGGTTGAGGCGGTACACGATCTGGTCGGCCATGTGCGCGACCGTCTCCACCAGCGTGATGCCGGGGTCGGAGACGTTGTGGTCGGTCCACTCCGGGGCGCGCTGCTGGATGTAACGCTTGGCGTCGTCGACGAACTGCTGGAAGCGCCGGTCGTCGAGGTTCGGGGAGGGCAGGGCCATCGGGATCAGCGGTCGCTTTCCGAGGAGTCCGAGGAGCCGGGAGGCAGGTCCGGCTCGTCGTGGGAGGGGATGACGTAGAAGGGGAAGACCAGGCTGCGCGGATTGTTGGTGCCGCGGATCGAGTAGCGGACGTCGATCATCAGCACGCTCGGGTCGGCGCCGGTGGTGACCTCGACGTCCTCGACCTCGATCCTGGGCTCCCAGCGGTCGAGGCTGACGTACACCTCGTGCTGGATACGGCCCGCGGTCTGCTCGTTGACGGGGGCGAAGACGAGGTCGTGGATGGCGCAGCCGAACTCCGGCCGCATCGGGCGTTCGCCGGGGGCCGTGGAAAGGATGAGGCGGATGGCCTCTTCCACCTCCTTCTCGCCGCTGACCAGGGCGATGCCACCGGTGGGGCCGATACGCAACGGGAACGACCAGCCGGAGCCGACGAACTGCTCTGCCATCAGCCCCGCACCCACCTCTCCTGGAAGACCCGGCGCCCGCTCATGCCGGGATCACCATCACGGTCAGCCCGCCCATCATCAGGTTGCCCAGGACCGGCACCTCCGGGGCCTGGATCGCCACGGTGGCCAGGGAGCTGATCGCGACGGCGGCGTTGCCGCGCAGCGACAGGGCGGCGTTGGCCATCACGTTCACGGCGGCGGCGTTCACGGAGACCGCGCCCGCGGGCGCCTTGATGTCGACGAGTTCCGCGCTCTGGATGGACAGCGGTCCCCCGCTCCTGAGGCTGAGCGCGCCCCCCGCCTTCAGGGACAGGTTGGCGCCCGCCTCCACCGAGACCGACCTGCTGCCCTTGATGGAGACGCTGCCCTTGCTGTCCACGGTGATCTCGGTCTGTTGCCGGTCCAGGAAGACGGTCAGTTTGTCGTCGCCGCTGGCCAGCCGGACGCCCTGTTTGCGGCCCCGCTGGTCGAGCAGGTCCATGCGGTTGCCGACCCGGTCGGAGACGGTGTGCCGGGTGGCCCGGCCGCGCATGCCGTCGTGGAGCGGCACGTCCTTGACCTTGGTCGGCTTGTCCTTGCCGTTGTAGAGACCGCCGATGACATAGGCGTGGTCCAGGGCGCCCCGGTCGAAGGCGACGAGCACCTCGTCCCCGACGTCCATCGGGAAGACCCCGCCGCCGCGCACCCCGCCCCACTGCACGGTCCGGGTCCAGTCGCTGACGTAGGTGTCGTCCAGCCAGGGGAACTTGATCTTCACCCGTCCCTGCTGGAGCGGGTCCTGTACGTCGGTGACGAGGGCCTGCGCCACACTGAGCTGCCGGTCGGACCCGGCGTCCCCGGCACCGCCCGAGGCGACGCCGTAGAGGGACCGCCACTGGCGGCCGCTGACCGTCACCCAGGTCTCGTAGTGCTTGGCGTCGCCGAAGACATGCCGTACCGAGGTGACCGTGTACTTCCCCTCGAAGGGGTCGCCGACGTCCGCGAGCGCCACCGGAACCCCCGGCCGCAGCTTCGGATTGCCCCGGACGACCACCTCCACCTCGGCGAACGTCGACGTGACGTCGTCGGAGAGGGCGTCGGCCGCGAACTTCACCTCGGCCTGCTTGTCGTACGGCGTACGCGTCTCGACGAGCTTCGACGTCTTGAACTCGCCGGCCGCGGCACCCGGGGTGGTGCCGATGCTGTAGCCGGTGTTGGCGGCGGGTGTCACGGTCGCCGTGAGCGTCTTCTTCGTCCGTACGTCCCAGCCGCGCGACTCGACCTTGTTCACCTGGTCGGAGGCGGTGACCGCGGTGCGCAGCCGCAGGATGTCGTGCCCGGCCTCCAGTACGAACGGGCTCTTGTCGCCGTCGGTCTGCGGCGACGGCGCCCCCGAGGCGCTCTTCTGCTTCACGAACTGGAACTTGCCGTCCGCGTCCACCGACATGACCATCTCGTTCTCATCGGCGAGCCGGGCCAGGAAGTCCCAGTCGGAGACGTTCGACTGGCTGATGAACTCGTAGACGGTCCTGGTGGCCTGGATCTGCCCGATCGGCACCCCGTCCTGCGCGGCCAGCTTGCGGGCGATGTCGGAGGCGGTCTGGTTGCGGTAGGCGACGACACGGCGCTGCCGCATCAGCCGGAACCCGTAGTCGTAACCCCTTACCACCGCGTAACTTCCGGTGCCGTCGTACTCGGCCTCCATCCCCGTGACCTCACCGGTGAGCAGCGGGTCGCCGGTGCCCTGCCCGTCGGAGACCGGCGTGATCACCACCGGGGTGCCGAACTGGATGCCCAGCTTGCCGAGCAGCTTGCGGGACGGGTCGCGGAAGGTCAGCTGGAAGGCGGCCGGTACCCCGACGCCCTGGTCCACATGGGCGTCGACGAGATACCGCCCGTACTCCGAGGTGGCGGTCAGCTCCTTGCCGCCGATGACGACCTTGACGACGTTCGAGAAAGCGTGCTTCACCATCAGGACCGCACCTCCTCGGCGGCGGGCAACACCAGTTCCGTCCCCGCGGGCAGCCACCCCGGGTCGTCGATCCCGTTGGCGTCCGCGATCGCCCGCCAGGCGGCCGCGTCGCCGTACTCCCGCCAGGCCAGCGACTGCAGCGAGTCCCCGGCGACGACCCGGTGCACGCGCTGCGCGGTGAGCGCGCCGGACGTCGGGTTCTGTCCCGCGGTCTTGCTCGGGATCTCGTGCAGCTGAAGCCGGCAGCTGGCCCGGATCGGCATTCCGCTCGTCCCGAACAGGGAGTAGGAGACATCGACGGAGGCGACGTACGCCGTGAAGTGGGCCGTCGAGAACGAGCCCCACTGGAACACCACCCAGGGCGGCGACGGCTGCTTGGCCGCGATGCTCTTGCTGGTGACCTCGCAGCAGGCCAGCAACGACTCCACCTTCTTCATCACGTCGTTGCTGTCCGGGTCGTCGGACCGGTCCAGGAAGATCTCCACGCTCATCTCACGCGGGTGGGTGCCGAGGAACTCCGGCAGCGCGCCGTCCCGTTCGATCGGCGCCGCCGACGACTTCCAGTCCGCCCGGCGGGCGATCGACAGCTCCGCCGGGTTGAACTCGAAGCCGAACGTCTTGATGATGCCGCCCGGGCTGGTACCGGTGCCCACGGGCGGTTCGTGAATCGCGAGGGTGGCCCGCACGAGGCTCTTGCCGGCGCCCCGGCTGCTCCTGGCCATGATCTGATCTGCCTCTCAGTCCGCTCTGCTCGCTCTGTCAGCTCAGTCGGCTCAGTCGGTGAAGCCGTGGTGGGCGATCTCCAGGACCTCCGTGGCCACGGACGGATTGCCCGCGTCCAGGGACGGCCCCTGCCAGCTCACCGGCAGCACGTCGAGCAGCCCCCACCGGGCCACCTCCGAACCGTCCGCGCGCAGCGCCGTGATCTGCCCGGTGGGCCGCTCGATCCCCGTCTGCACGGACGAGATCCACTTCGCGACCTTCGAGGTGTCCGGGGTGAGCGGGCGGGTCAGCCGGATGTGGGAGAAGGTGACACGGGTCGGCAGCTGCCACACGAACCCGTTGTTCCCGCCCTCCTGCCGCTGCTCGATCTCCACCTGCGACGACAGTCCCTCGCACCCGTTGAAGTAACCGAGGTCCTCACCGTCGATGGAGAGGCTGAACCAGACTGTGGTTCCCGGGTCCTGGCGATCCATCGGGGGGCCTTTCTGTGGGTGGTGCGCGGTCGTCGTGGTCAGGGCCGGAAGTCGCGGAGCTTTCCTACGCGTTCGCGGTCGCGGCGGAGTTCGGTACGGACGTGCCGGGTGACCCGGTCGATGATCCGGTGGACGAGGGCGTCCACCTGGAACTCGGTGAGCGCACGAGGGTCGAATCCGCCCGCCTCGACCGCCGTGTATCCGGGCGGAGGCTCGTCGGAGGACGAGCCGGAACCGGAGCCGGAGGACGAGGATGGCGGTTCGTAAGGAGGTGGCGGCTGTCTCCCGGCCTGGGCGGGGGGAGCCTCGGGGCGGCTGGCGGTGGTTGTCGTGCTGGTGACCGGCGCCTTATTCAGGGTGCTCGTGGGGAGGTCGACGGGCAGGGCGGTGGGCAGAGCGTCGCGCTGGACGGTGGTGGGGCGGTTGAGGGGGGCGACGGGGAGGGGAGCGGTGGCGGAGATCGGGGTGGTGGGGCGCAGGGGGACGGGGTGAGCGGGTGTGGGGGCGGTGGTCGGCTTGACCGGCAGGTGAGCGTTGGCGGCGGGAGTCGCGGCTCGCTGCACGAAGGGGGGCAGGGGCGCCGACGTCGGTCCGGTGAGGGGCGCGGCACCGGCGCCCGGCTGAACTGACGAGGAGGCGCCGGCCGCAGTTGCGGCTCGCTGCACGAAGAGGGGCAAAGGCGCCGACGTCGGTCCGATGAGAGGCGCGGCACCGGCGCCCGGCTGGACCGACGTGGAGGCGCCGGCCGCAGTTGCGGCTCGCTGCACGAAGAGGGGCAAAGGCGCCGACGCCGGTCCGATGAGGGGCGCGGCACCGGCGCCCGGCTGGACCGATGTGGAGGCGGCGGCCGCAGTTGCGGCTCGCTGCACGAAGAGGGGCAAAGGCGCCGACGTCGGTCCGGTGAGGGGCGCGGCACCGGCGCCCGGCTGGACTGACGTGGAGGCGCCGGGAGTTGTCGACCGCTGCACGAAAGAGGGCAAGGGCGCCGACGTCGGTCCGGTGGGGGACGGGGTGGTCGCGGGGGAGGGCGTCTGCGGCCGGTGCTGGACAGATGCCTGGCGGCCTCCGAGGCCGACGGCGGGAGGCGTGTTCGCCGGGGTCGCGGGCGGGGTGCCGGGGCCGGGAGCGGCGGGAGAAGCCGGGGCGGCAGCGCGCTGGACGAAGGGCGGAAGCGGCGAAGCCGTCGCCGCGGAGGCCGGCGTGGCCGGGGCGGGAAGGGAAGGTGAAGGCGTCGTCGCGGGGGCGGTGGGAGCTGTGGTGGGAGCGGCGGCGCGCTGCACGAAGGGGGGAAGCGGCGAAGCCGTCGCCGCGGAGGCCGGCGTGGCCGGGGCGGGAAGAGAGGGTGGAGGCGGCGTCACGGGGCCGGCGGGGGCGGGCCGGGTGCGCTCGGCCGTCGTCGGCGGCAGGTCTGATGCGGCAGCCGGCGGTCCCTGGCGGGGCGCTTCGGGCACCGGGTGGGAGACGGCGGCCGTCCGGTCGGCGGAGGACCCGCTCGACGCCTGCTGCCGCTGCACGGACGGCGCAGCCGCCTGCCGGCCGGGCCGCCACGCGGGTGGGCTGACGGCCGGGCCGGTAATGGGAGCCCCGAGACCGAGTCGGGGTGCGCGGGGGGTGGTCGCCGCGGCACGCTGCACGGAAGCGGGAGCGGGAGTCGACGCCGGAGCGGGCCGAGCCGTCGTAGCCGGACCGGTGGCCGGGGCGTCTCCCCCCTCCCGCGGACGCGACGGTGTCCGCGCACCGGATTCGGGTACGGCTCCTCGCGTGGCGTCGGAGGAGGCCGGGGGCCTCTCCATCGTCCGCCGCTGCACAGCCGCCGCCGGGGGCACCGGAGAAGCTGCGGCCGTACCGGAAAGGGGGGCGCCGAGCCCCCGGCGGGGGGCGTCGGGAGTCGTCGCGGCAGGCTGCGCAGAAGCGGGAGCCGACCTTGAGGGCCGGTCTGCCGTCGAAGTGCCGCTCGCGACGCCCCGGTTGGGCTCACGCGTCGGCGTCGGCACCGCAGCCGGTACGGCATCGGTGGCGGACGCGCTCTCCGTCGCCCGTCGCTGCACAGACGCCTCGCGGCCACCGCTCGCGGCCGGGGACGCCGACGGTCGCGCGCCCTGCGGCACGGCCGAGGCGCCTGGTGCGGCAGGGGGTGCGGTTCCGGTGGTGGGCGAAGGGGCGGCGGCGGCTTCGTTGTTGCCGGCGGCCGCCGCTCCGCTCGTGGGCGGCGATGCCGAACCCGCCACCGTACGACCGCTCTGCGGGGTGGCCGAGCCGGTGACCGTACTGCGCTGCACAGGGGCCTGCGTCCCGGCGCCGGACATGCCGGAAGGCCCGCCGCGGTCCGGGGGAGCGGCGGGCGCCGTGGGCGTTGTGGGCACCGAGGGCCTGGCAGAGGTAGGAGGAGGAGTCGTCGTAGGAGACGCTGGTGCCGTACGAGCCGTAGCCGTACCACCGCCACCGCCACCGGACGTGGACCGCTGTACGACGGCAGGTGCCGGCGCCGGTCCGGCGGCAGTTCCCCTGGGAGCACGCGAGGCGCTGTCGGAAGAGGTACGGCCACCACCGCGCGGGCGCGACCAGCCGCCGCTCACCCGCACCGGATCCCCGGCCTCGACCGCTCGCTGTACGACCCCGTCGTCCGCCGCCGTTTCGGCCCCGGCTCGGTCACCCTCACCCGACGCCGCCACCGTCCCCTCGCTCGCCAACGCCTTCGGCGCCGACGGCAACGTCCGCCGCTGCACAGCCGTAACCGCCGTACTCACCGGCGCATGTGTCAGCGCGCTGCGGCGAGGCGGGCCGGGAGGTGCCGCCGTGACACGTGGGCCGGTGGCCGGAGCCGGAGCGACCGGAGCCGACTGCGGCGCCCACGCCACCGGCACCGACGCCGGCACCGCTGCCGGAGCGACGGCCGCCGACGTGACCGACCGCTGGACAGCAGGTGCGGCCGACGGAGCCGCCGGCATCGGCGCACTCCCCCCGCTACGTACCGCTCCCGCTCCCGCTTCCGTCGTCCGCGCGGCCGCACCACCAGCGCGCCGCCCCGCCGACGGCACCCGCTGCACCGCCGGCGCCGCCGAACCCGTGGACCCAGCCGAAGCCGCCCCACTCCCGGCCGCCCGCAACGGCACCACCGGAACCGCCGACCCGCGACCGCCGGCCGAACCCGTCAGCCCCGCTGCTCCCGTCGGCCCCGCCAACGGCAGTGCCTGCGCGGGGCGTTCCAGGCCGGACACGGCCCCCACGCCCGTCATCCCCGTGAGGCCGCCGCCGGTCAGGCCCGCGCTGGACGCGCCGTCCAGGACGGTGTGTGAGCGCATGCCCATGAACGACGGGTTCTGCCAGGTCGGCAGCCGGCCGCCGAACCGCGAGTCCGCGACCGACCCGCCCGCCGCGTCCAGCGCACGCTGAATCGGCGGCAGCCCGGACCAGGCCGCCGCCACCACGGGACGCGGCGCCTCCACGACAACCTCAGCCTCGGTACCGACTGCCCCGGCCCCGGCCCCGGCAGCGGCTTCCGCAGCCCCGCGTCCCCGTATCCGATCCCACAACCCCACCGCTCAGCCCTCCGCCCCTGCGGAGGTCGCCCGGGTCACCAGGGACGCGATCTCCGCCGTGTAACGGCGGCGGTCGGCGTGCTCCAGGTCCAGGATGTCCTCCAGGCTCCAGTGGAAGTGGTAGGCGACGTACGCGATCTCCTCGTGCAGCCGGTCGGTCGCGTACGTCACGATTCCCCCAGGCGGCTCCCGCCGAGTTCCACCTCGAAGGGCTCCGAGCAGTGCGGGCAGTTGACCGCGGCCCGGGTGTGGCCCTCCGCGTTGATCTGGCGGTAGAAGTCCTGCAGGAACGCCAGGTCGGAGGCGAACATGTTCTCCACGATCCCGTCGTGGACGAAGGAGAGCGTGCCGAGCCGAGTGATCACCCGGCCCAGCAGCACCACCGACAGGAACGCGGGGTTCTCCTGGACGCGCACGTCCCGCAGCGGGATCAGCTCGTCCCGCGCCGTCGACAGGCGCATCACGCCGTCGCGGTGGACGGTGCCCTGCTCGTCGACGTACCCGCGGGGCAGCTGGAACGGGAACTCCGTGCGCAGCACCTCGACGGGCGCCTCCGGTTGCTGAGGCACCTGTTGCTGAGGGGTCTGGGGCGCCGACTCCTCCGGTGCGAGCGGCGCGCCCACCCCCCCGGCCCTGACAGCCGAACGCCTCATTACTCGATGACCAGTTCTTCGAACGTGATGGTCACCGTCTCGGTCAGCGCGGCCGCCTCGCCCGCCTTGACCGTGCTGGTGTCGATCTTGCTGCACCAGGCGTTGCGCAGGTTGTAGCGCTTCACCGGGTTGTTCTCGAAGTCCATCATGATGATGGAGGCGTTCTTGCGGGCCGTGGTCATCTGGCCGTTGATCGACTCGTTGATCCACTGGGTGAACGACGAGGACTGGGTCATACCGCGGACGACCGTGCAGGTGCCGTTCTTCTTCACGCCCGGCAGGTTGCGGACGTGGTTCTTCCCGTCCGGCGTGTTCTGCTGGTAGGTGATGACGTCCTGTTCCATCGTCATGCCGCTGACCTCGGCGAGGTACTCGACCATCACGCCGTCGATCTGGAGGCCGAAATTGTGTGATGTGAGGGCGTCACCCGGCTGGAGACTCATGCGTTACTGCCCGTTCTTCTCAAGGGTGCCTGGGAAACAAGGGGGTTGGGAGCCTGGCGCGGCCCGCTACTCCTGCAGCTCGCCGCTGCCGCTGCTGAACTGGGCCAGCCGGAAGATCACGAACTCGGCGGGCTTGACCGGGGCGATGCCGATCTCGCAGATCACGCGGCCGACGTCGACCGACTCCGGCGGGTTGGTCTCCTCGTCGCACTTGACGTAGTACGCCTCCTCGGGCCGCTGCCCGAACAGGGCGCCGCTGCGCCACTCGTTGACCAGGAACGCGGAGATGTTGCGCCGGATACGGGCCCAGAGGTTGTGGTCGTTGGGCTCGAACACCACCCACTGGGTGCCGATCAGGATCGACTCCTCCAGGTAGTTGAAGTACCGGCGGATGTTCAGGTAGCGCCAGGCCGGGTCGGAGGACAGCGTGCGCGCGCCCCAGATCCTGATCCCGCGGCCCGGGAACGCCCGGATGCAGTTCACGCCGATGGGGTTCAGCAGGTCCTGCTCGCCGCGGGTGATCTGGAGTTCCAGGTCCACGGCGCCCCGGATGACCTCGTTCGCGGGGGCCTTGTGGACACCGCGCTCGGCGTCGTTGCGGGCCCAGACGCCGGCCACGTGGCCGGACGGCGGGATCAGCCGGGACTGGCCGGACGACGGGTCGAAGGTCTTGATCCAGGGGTAGTACAGGGCCGCGTACTTGGAGTCGTAGCCGGCCGTCTCCTGGCGCCAGACCCGGATCTGGCGGGCGTTGAGGCTCGGCGGCGGGTCGATGACCGCGACCCGGTCGCCCATCAGCTCGCAGTGCGCGATCAGGCCGAGCTGGACGGCCTTGACGGCCTCCAGGTCGATCGCGCCGCGCTGGTAGGCGGCCATCAGGTCGGGCACGGCCACCATGGAGACCTCGTCGACGGCCTCCAGGCCACCGAAGCCGGTGCGGTCGGCCGAGTCGCCGAGGTACTCGGCGGGGCCGGGGTGGGAGCCGGCGTCCGCGACGGGGGACGCGGACGCCGGGGCGGTGGTCGGGGCAACGAGGGCCACCGTCTGGTTCTCCGGACGGGCCAGCTGCGCGGCGGGCGCGGCCTCGGTCACGGTGATGAGCTTGGAGCGCTCCTTGACCTGCGTGACGACGTAGTTGCGGCCGCCCTTCTTCGCGGTCACGTCGAAGGTCTCGACGGTCTTGCCGCCGTCCTTGACGAGCAGCCTGAAGCGTTCGGCGGGGCCCTCGCCCTCCGGGTCGGCGACCTCGACGCTCAGGTCACCGGAGGCCATCGCGCTCACGGTGAAGGTGCCGAGCTGCTTGGCCTCGCCGGGCGGCAGCGCGGCCGGCGCGGCCGAACTGCCCACGGCGGCAGGCGCGTTGCCGTCGGCGGCATCGGCGCCTTCGCGGGAACCGCCGACCCGGACGACGTACGCGGCCGTGCCGCCGTTGTTGAAGAAGCCGTAGACGGAGTGGGCGAGGTAGTACCCGTCGGTGAACTCACCGAAGGACGCGACGTACTGCGTCCAGTTGGTCACCAGCGTCGGCTCGTTCAGCGGACCGGTCGGGGCCAGGCCCACGAAGGCCGCCACCGACGTGCCCACCCCCTCGATGGGGCGCGAGCCGCTGGCCACCTCCTCGACGTAGACGCCGGGCGACAGGTAGGACGGCATGCTCTGCTCTCCTCGGGGTACGAGACAGGAACATTCCCCACCCTCACGCGCGAACCGCGCAGGGGAAACGTCCTTCGGTGCCGCGGTGGGGGCAATGTCCCTGCCCCCAGGGGCAGTACGCGCCGTACCGGCAAGCCGTTCTGCCCGCGCGGCTGCCCTGACGGGCCTTCCGCGGCCGGGCCGCGGACGATAGGAAGCGCTCATGCGCGCAGCCGAGCAGCAGCATTCGTCCTCCAGCTCCCACCCGTCGAAGGCCGTGCCGCTTCCGGCTCCGGCCCCCGCCGCGACACCACCCCTGCTGGCCCTTCAGCGCACGGCCGGGAACGCGGCCGTCACCCGGGCGATTCAGCTCGCGCGTCACGAGCACGGCCCGGACTGCGGTCACGAGACCGTCCAGCGGCGGGAGGAACAGCAGCCGTCGGTGCAGCGCCGCTCATCGGTGTTCGATGCCGTCACCTCACCCGGGACACCGCTGGCGCCGCGCCTCCAGCAGAAGGCCGAGCAGGCGTACGGGGTGAGCTTCGCGCACGTCCGGGTGCACGACGGTCCGGTGGCCCAGCGGTCGGCCGAGGAGTTCGGCGCCCGCGCCTACACCTCCGGTGCCGACATCGTGGTGGGCTCGCGGGGCGCGGACGACGAGACGATGTTCCACGAGATCGACCACGTCCACCAGCAGTCGCTGGGTCCCGTCGCCGGCACCGACAACGGGACAGGGACGAAGGTCTCCTCCCCGGGCGACGCGTTCGAGCGCGCCTCAGCCGACAACGGCCGCCGGATGGCCCAGGGCATGGCACCAAACCTGAGCGTGCCGGGGGTATCCGGAGGCTCCGGTGCCACGGCGTAGCGGGCGGTCGTACACGTCCGGACACCCCGCCGGCCTGGGCCGGGTGGAAGCCGACGGGGAACGGGCCGGCCTCCCGACGGCGCGTGTGCTGCCCGGCCCCGGTGTCCGGCTCAGCGACGCCCGTTGCCCTGGGAGCGCTGCCCGCCCGGCCCGCCCGCGTTCCCGGAATCCGGGTTCGCCTGCTGCAGGGCGCCAACGAGGTATTCGGTGAGTTCGGCACGGCTCACACCGGCACTCCGCCTGGCGGTCGGCCCGGGGCCGCCCATCGCGTCGTCCGGTCGGTGCCTCATCGTCGGCCCGGGGCCGCCCATACCGTCGTCCTGTCCGTGGACGATCGCCGGTCCGGGGCCGCCCATCGCGTCGTCCTGTCCGTGGACGATCGCCGGTCCGGGCCCTCCCGCCTCGTCGAACGCCCAGTCGTCACTCGCCTGCCGGTGGGCGGGCGCGGGTTCGTAGTAGACCTGACCGGGCGTCTGCATCGAGGAGAACGTCGGTATGACGATCGTGCTCTGTGTCTGGGCCGCAGCCGGGGGCCCGTCGTTCTCGTACCAGGGGCGTTCGTACTGGGGCGCGGTGGCCACCAGATCGTCGCTGGTCAGGTCCAGGCCCTGACCGCGTTCCAGGGCGTCGGCGATCTGGTCCAGCGACCGTCCTCCCTGGAAGAGCTGGTCCATGTCCTTGAAGACCACCGGCTGGAACCCCGCTGCCAGGAGCAGCCGCGGCAGCAGTACGTGCACGTTCAGCCGCCGGTTGGTGTCCTCGTAGGGGTGAACGATGTGGATGCTCCGTACAGCCCGCCCGATGGCCCGGAAGCGGTCACGATCGGTCTCCGCCTTGTCGAGTTCGGCATAGAGGCGGTCGAGGATCTCCGTGACCAGTTTCTCGACCTCGTCGTGTTTGTAGAGGGTCTCGATGAGGACGTTCGGAGCCCCGTGCATGCGGCCGTACCAGGTGAGGGCATCCGGCTTGATGCCCCTGCGCCTGAACTCGTCCGCCTTGGTCGTCAGATGTCTGCCGCCGATCTCCTCTTCGAGCACGGACGGAGTAGGCGAGTTGGCGCGCAGGGGGAAACTGGTGGCGTAGCCGCCCTTGCCGGACGGGTCGAACTCCTTGTCCAGCCCGGACACCACGGCGTTGTGCATCCCCTGGTACATGGGGAAGTCGACCCGCTCGCCGATGTCACCGCTGTTGAGGTACTGGTCGTACGCGGCCGTCATGCTGGACTGGTAACCGGGCGACTGCTGGTGGTCGTACAGTTCGCCGGGGTTGCCGGGGTGTTTCTGCCGCGCCTCTTCGTGATGCGCCGGGTCGAGATAGGCACGCCACCAATCGCTTCGGGGGAGCACCCCCTCCAGCCGCTGCGGCGGACGCGTCCCCGTGGCCTGAGCGTCACCGGCCCGCTGGACCGAAGCACCTCGCATGGCCCGCGCCACTGCGGCGTTGCCCGCGGTGCCCTGCAGCGCCAGGATGTCGGGCAGGGCGGACGCCGACGCGTCCAGCGGCCGGGCCTGGGCCCGCGGAGCACCAGGACGCGCCGTCGCTTCGTCCTGGTCGGCTGAACGCCGCCTGTACATGCCGCCCCCTCCGATCCCCCTCGATTTCACCTGACGCACGTCTCATGGTGCCGTTCCGGACCACCGCAGGGCAGAGCCGGACAGGAAGACAGACGTGCCCCAAAGGGCAGACGCACCTACTCCGCCGTCCTGTCCTCCTGTGCGGGAGCCGGCGTCGTGGGCGTCCGGGCACCGGGGGGCCGCGTGCCCTCGGACTCCCGCGGAACCGTGCGCAGCAACTGACGCATGGCCCGCTTCGACGGACTGGCCGACACAGCTCCGCACGAAGCCCGGACCCTCACCCCTCACCTCCGCATTTCAGCGAACGTGACACGGTCAGTCCGCGGGCACGACGTCGTGCGAAGAGACACGAAGAAGGCCGAAGACCTCCTTCGCTCCGAAAAGAACCCCCGGGGGGCAGCGGCCCCGCGCCTTCGGGCAATCGGGCCTGCCCGCATTCCTGCGACAGGGACCGGCCGCCTCCGTAGCGTGGCTGTGTGAGTCTGTGGACCTCTCTCGAACCCGCCTCCGCGACCGTGGACCCCGGGGCCTCCACCCGCGTACGGCTGCGGCTGCGCAACACCGGTGACGTCGTCGACGAGTACCGTTTCGAACCGGTGGGCCAGATCGCCCCCTGGACGACGGTCGAGCCGCAGACGCTCCGCCTCTACCCGGGCACGACCGGCACGGTGGAGCTGACCTTCGCCCCGCCCCGCACCCCCGACGCGACGGCCGGACCCAACCCGTACGCCGTCCGCATCACCCCCACCGAACACCC
>NZ_JBEOTA010000010.1:165637-209311 GCF_040303265.1 Streptomyces sp. NPDC096040 | reverse complement strand
AACGTCCAGATCGAACCCGGCCGCGCCGCCTTCATCAAAGCCACGCTGAAGCCCCGGCGGATCATCTGGTTCGGGCCGAAGGAACAGCGGCCGTACGCGCTCACCATCCAGCGGGCGGGCGTCAATCCACAGCCTGTGGACGGAACGTACATCCAGCGCGGCTTCCTGCCCCGCTGGATCGCCACCCTCTTCGGCACCCTGCTGGCCCTCGCCATCACCTTCGCCCTGATCTGGATCGCCTACAAACCCCAGGTCAAGAGCCTGGCCCGGGAAGAGACCCAGGTAGCGGGCGTCAGCTCCCTCGCCCCCAGCCCCACGGCCGGCCCATCCCTGGCCGCCGCGCCGGAACCCTCGCCGTCACAGGCCGAGCAGCAGTCCGACAACGGCAGCGGCGGGTCCGACACCCAGGCGGGCGGGGGCGGCGGCCAGGCCCAGCCGTCCCCCCAGGCGACGAAGAAGAAGGCCCCGAAGGCCGTCGTACCGGCGAACAACGTCCTGCTGCTCAACACGACCACCAAGAAGTGCGCGGACATCCCCGGCTACGAAAAGGGGACCAGCGGCGGCCCGGTACGGGAGTACACCTGCAACGAGACCACCGCCGACAACCAGCGATGGAACCTAGAGGTGCGCTACGCGAAGGGCGGTCCGGGCTCGGCCGCGCTCTTCCAGATCCGGAACGTGAAGGACCAGCTCTGCATGGACCTGCCCAACTACGGTTCGGCGGCCCTGTCCTCACCGATCACCGAGTACAAGTGCGACGGCACCAAGGCCGACAACCAGCTCTGGTGGATCGACAAGCAGCCCAGCGGGGCGTACTGGATCCGTAACTTCGCCAGCGACAACCTCTGCCTGGACGTGGCCGGCTACAGCACCGGCGGCAACGACACCAACCTGACCCTGTACCACTGCTCGAACACCGACGACCAGGAGTGGAAGATCGTGCGTCCGTCGGGGGACTAGACGGTCACCAGGTGCCCGGTACCAGGCGGCCCGCCTTGCGGTATTCGCGCTGGGCGCCTTCCAGGAGGTCCGCCGCGGTGAGTGACCCTCCGCGGCCGGCGGCCAGGTAGGCGGCCGTCACCACGGCGCTGCGGATGGCGCCGCCGGACAGTTCGAAGTCGCCGGCCAGTGGCCGGAGTTCGATGTCCGGCTCGCTCGGTACGTGTACCAGCCCGTGCCGCCACAGTGCCAGTCGCTGTTCCTCGTCGGGGAACGGGAAGTCGATCACCAGGTCCAGGCGGCGGGTGAAGGCCTCGTCGATGTTGGCGCGCAGGTTGGTGGTGAGCAGCGCGATGCCGTCGAAGGCCTCCAGGCGCTGGAGGAGGTAGGCCGACTCCAGGTTGGCGTACCGGTCGTGGGCGTCCTTGACCTCGGAGCGCTTGCCGAAGACGGCGTCGGCCTCGTCGAAGAGCAGCACGGCGTCGGTGCGGTCGGCCTCGGTGAAGATGCGCTCCAGGTTCTTCTCGGTCTCGCCGACGTACTTGTCGACGACGGAGGAGAGCTGGACCACGTAGAGATCCAGGCCGAGTTCGGCGGCCACCACCTCCGCCGACAGGGTCTTGCCGGTGCCCGACTCGCCGGCGAACAGGCCGAGGACTCCGCGGCCCCGGCCGCCGCCCGCGCTCAGCCGCCAGTCGCCGAGCACCCGGTCGCGGTGGCGGGCACGCAGGGCGAGTTCACGCAGTTCGGTGAGCGGGCGTTCGGGCAGCACCAGGTCCCGCCAGTCGACGGCGGGCCGGATCCGGCGGGCGTGCTGTTCGAGACCGGACGCCGACTGCTGGCGGGCGGCCAGCCGCAGATGGCCGGCGGCCAGCGGGGTGCCGTCGAAGGCGGCCAGGGCCTGCGCCGCCCGGGCCGCGCGGACGAGCCGTTCACCGCCCAGGTGGTACGGGGCGACGGTGGCCGCCAGGTCGAAGCCGGAGGTGTCGGGGAGTACGGCCGCCCAGGCGTCCACCGCCGCGGCGCGCCGGGACGGCACCTCCAGGACGAGGGGGTCGCGGTGGTCGCACCACTGGGGGTCGTAGGGGTGCGGGGTGGAGATCAGCGCCGTGACGTCGGGGGACGTGGCAAACGACCCGGCGAGTGCGCGGGGTTGTGCGGCTTCGACGAGAATCGCCCGTCCGGTCAGCCGGGCCTCCCGGAGCACCTCCGGGGCGTGCTCCTCGGGGCCGGTGTAGTGCCAGGCCTCCACCCCGGCCAGCCGCAGGGCGGCCGTCGCGCAGCCCAGGCCCTCGCCCTCCCGTCGCTCCCGCAGGTACGCGAAGAGCGGCCCGGCTCCGATCCGGCCGGCCAGCCGCCGTACGAACTCCTCGTCGACGGCTTCGCTGTCGTACGACGGTGAGCGCAGGTGTCCCGCCAGGGCCGGGTCCGGGGTGTCGTCGCCTAGGAGGTGGGCAAGGACCCGGTCGGGGACGCGCAACGAGCGGCTGAGGAAGGGCCGTTCGGGCTCCTCCACGGTGAGCAGGCCGAGCGCGGTGAGCGGGGCGGTGGGGTGGAAGCGGGCGCGGGCCTCGGCGAGGTGGGCGGGGGCGCCGTACAGGTCGAGGGCGAGGGCGACGGTGGCGCGGCGGCGGCCGACGTCGTCGTTGAGGTAGCCGTACAGCGGCTCGAAGGTGCGGTCCAGGTCCGGGGCGAGCGCGGTCAGCAGGATCGTGGTGTCGAGGGGGGTGAGGCGCAGGCGGGTGGCGAGGTCGGTGAGCCGGTCGGTGAGGTCCTGCTCCAGCGGGGGGAGTTCGGCCGGGGTCTCCGGGCGCAGGAAGTGCCGTACCGCCTCCTCCGAGAGGTACAGACCGCGCAGCGGGTCGGTGGCCGTCGGGTCGCCGGCCGAGCGGTGGGCGACGAGGGCGGCGGCCCGCTCGCGCAGCCCGGACAGCCGGGCGAGGAGCGGGGCGACCGGCGTCAGGGAGACATCCAGGGTCACGCCCGGTTCCCCCGGGCGGCCTTGGCCTGGGCGACCTGGACGGGCCGGTGGGCCCGCTCCTCGAGGACCGGTGCGGTCTCGTCCAGACCCTGGCGTACGCGGACGGCGGCGCCCTCGGTGACCGGCGGACCGGCGTCGTACTCGGGGTAGGCCGGGAAGGGTGCCGTGATGACGACGTCCAGGGAGGGCTTGAGCTCTCCGCCGAGCGCCGACCAGATTTCGGCCAGGGACCGGGCCTCGGTCTGGATACCGGCCACCGAGAGGGGCACGGTCAGCCCCAGCTCGCGCAGGGAGTGCGGCAGTTCGCCCGGATGGATCAGCTCCCTCGGGATCAGGGTCGCCAGCACGGCGCTGATCAGCCGGTGTTCGTCCTCGGGCCGCTTGGTCCACGCCGTCACCAGGTACGACAGCCGGAACCACCGGGGCGGCTGCCGGCGCTTGACGATGACGTCCCGCTCGTCCCGGACGTCGAAGTGCCCACGCTGACGCCGTTTCACGTCCTCCCGGATGTCGTACAGATAGCTGTTGATCACCGGGCCGTTGCGGCGGGCCGCCCAGTCGCGGGTCGGGGCGTCGAAGGAGATGTCGATGCCGGAGCCCTCCAGCGCACCGCTGGTCAGCAGGGACCGCAGTACCTGGTCCACCTCGTGGATCACGCCGTACTCACCACCCCATGGACCTGTCCGCACTCATATCCATCCTGCCCTTCGCCCCCGCCGCACCCGCAGGAACGGCCGGGCAGACCCCGCTGCCCGGGAACCGGTGCACGCTGCCCGTTCGGTCAGATGTAGCCTTCCCGGAGGGCATGGGCCACGGCGTGTGCCCGGTTGCGCAGATGCAGCCGGGTCGTCAGCCCGTGCATGACGTTCTTGACGGTGCGCTCGGAGTAGGACAGCTTGCTGGCGATCTCACCGGTGTCGAGTCCCTCGGCGACCAGCCGCAGTACGTCCACCTCACGGGCGGACAGCCCGGAGGCCGGGGCGCCCGGGCGGCCGGCGGCGTTACGGTGCAGGGTGCCGACCTGGTTGATCAGCCGGCCGAGCAGGTCGGCGGGCAGGTCGCCGTCGCCGCGGGCGGCCGCCAGCACGGCCTGCACGAGCCGGAGTTCGCTGGCCTCGTGCCGCCAGACGATGGCGCCGACCCCGCACTCGATCACATCGAGCAGCTCGGTCTCGCGCAGCGCCCCGACCACGAGCACGGCCCGCGCGCCCTCGCTGCGCACGACGCGGCGCAGCCGGGTGAGCTCCGGTTCGTCGAGGCTGTCGCTGATGAGCAGGGCGACCGTGCCGGGGCCGGTCTCGGACTCCTCACGCAACTCGATCTCCGGGTGCCGACGCAACTGGCTGAGCGCGCCTTCGCGGGAGATCGGGTCGGGTGCGTACACCGCAACGGGCGTGCGGACGACCGACGCTGATGAGCTGTTGCTGACCAACCGCTTCCCCAATGTCCACGTGCCCGTCACCCCTGAGGGAACGGTGACGGACGGGAGTACCAAGCCTGGTGCGGCCAAAGGGGCAGGGGCAATCGTGGACCACCACGACAGGGACCACGAGATGTGGGGGGCGGGTGCGGTTGTGGGTGACTGCGGGCCGGTGGGGGTTGTTCGCGCCACGCACCCCGGGCCCCGCCCCACATCCACAACCCCGTACCGAATGTGCCGGCCCGGCAACAAACCCCCCGCCCATCCCGCCACCCCACAACTTCTCCCACCCCCGCCGCCTCTAACCCCCCGAACCCACCAGCGCACCGCGAGGAGCCAGGAATGAGCGATTCGTCCCCTGAACTCGCCGACGCCATGCACCTGTTGGCCGACGAAGCCGAACGCACACGGACCGGGACCGGCCGGCTCGTGCTGCTGCGGGGCGCCACCGGAACCGGCCGTACCACCGTCCTGGAGGCCGCGGCCGAGCAGGCCGCCGCCCTCGGTCTGAAGACGCTCCGCGCCCGCTGCTCCCCCGCCGACACCGCCATCTCCTTCGCCACCGTCCTGCAACTGCTCGGCCCGGTACCGGAGTTCGCCGACCTCGCGGTGGACGGCGACGAGCGGGCGACCGCCGCCAGGCTGTGGCGGGTGCTGCGCGCCTACGCCGAGGACTCGCCGCTGCTCGTCGCCGTGGACGACGTGCACCTCGCCGACGCCCCCTCGCACCGCTGGCTCGTGGAGTCCGCCCGCCACATAGACCGCTTACCGATCCTCCTGGTCGTCGGCGAACGCAGCCAGTACGACCTCGATCCGCCCACCCCAGGCTTCGCGCACACCCTCCCCCCGGCGCTGGTCCGGACCCACACCCTCGCTCCCCTCACCCAGGAGGCCGCGGCCGGCCGGGTGCGTGACGCCTTCCCGGCCGCGGACCGGGCCTGGGTGGACGACTGTGTGCGGGCCGCCGCCGGCAGTCCGCTGCTCCTGCGCGCCCTGCTCGACGACCTCCGCGAGGCCCGGCACCCGACGGTGCCCACCGCCACGGCCGCGCTGTACCCGGGCGCGTACCCGGCCGCCGTCCGCTGGTGGCTGGACAGTGCGGGACCGTCCACCACCGAGGTCGCCCGCGCCCTCGCCGTACTCGAAGAGAACGCCGGCGCCGGGCTGCCGGAGATCGACCTCACGCCCCTGCTCGCCGAGCTGACCGGCGCCGACCCCACGCGGGTGGCCGGCTGGCTCACCGCCATGACCAACATCGGCCTCCTCGCCCCCGGCCCCGAGGGGCGTCCCCACTACCCGCACCCCCTGCTGCGCGACGCCGTCCTCGCCGGTGTGCCCGCGGCCCGCCGCCGGGCCGCCCACCGGGCCATCGCCGAGGCGATGCTCCGCCAGGACGCGCCCGCCGAGGCCGTGGCCCGCCAACTGCTGTCGACCGGCCCGGTGAACGCCCCCTGGGCGGTGCCCCTGCTCAAGGACGCGACCGCGCTCGCCCTCTACGACGACCGTGCCGCGGACGCGGTCGGCTATCTGCGCCGGGCCCTGGAGGAACCCCTCCCCGACGACCGCCGGCAGCGGCTGCTGACCGAGCTGGGCTCGCTGGAGTACGCGGCACCCCGCTCCTCCGCCGCGATCCCCCGGCTCGCCGAGGCACTCCGGCTGCCCGCCGCCCCGCAGGACCGGGTGCGCGCGGCTGTCGCCCTCGGCACCGCGCTGACCGGCCGGGGCCGCACCCGCAAGGCCGTCGAGCTGCTGCGGTCCGTGGACGGCGAGCTGAACGACCACCCCGACCTGGTGCGCACCCTGCACACCGCCTCCATCCTCCTCTCCGACCAGGACCAGGAGGTACGGCAGGAGGTCTACGGCCGGCTGTCCGAGACCGCCGAGCGCTCCCCTGAGCTGGTCGGCACGGCCGGCCAGGCCCTGCTGGTGCGGCACGCGGCCACCGCGGGCCTCATCTCGGCCCGGGACGCCATGCGGCGGCTGCGCACCCTGCTCGCCGAACCCACCGACCCGCTCACCGAGCCGTTCCTGGTCGGTACGGCGGCCACGGTCGCCCAGTGGGCCGACGAACTCGACGAGGCCGATCGGCTGGTGGACCGGGGGCTGGCCGGGCAACGCCCCGAACTGCTGCACCCCATGCACCAGGCACTGATCCACAGCCGTTCGGACATCACGGCGGCCCGCGCCGACTACACCCACCCGACGGCCGTACCCGAGTCGGTGACGCCCGGCAACGCCCACGCACACACCCTGATCGCCCTGGTGGAGACCGGCCGTACCGCACAGGCCGAGGGCCTGGTCGCCGGGCTGGACCTGCGGGAGGCGGCGGACTCCTGGGAGCTGAACCGGTTCCTCTACGCGCGGGGAGTCGTGCGGGCCGCCGCCGGTGATCCGGCGGGGGCGCTGGACGACTTCCTGGAGTGCGGCCGCCGCCAGTCCGCCCGTGAGGTGATCAGCCCGGTGGTCACCCCCTGGCGTACGGCCGCCGCCGAGTGCCGGCTGGCCCTCGGCCGCCCCCTCGAGGCCATCGCCCTGGCCGAGGAGGAGCTGCGGCTGGCCCGGGTCTGGGGCACTCCGCGCACGGTGGGCCGGGCCCTGCGCGTTCTCGGTGCGGCGACCGGTGGCCGCCGGGGTCTGGAACTCACCGAGGAGGCCGTGGCCTTGCTGCGGGACGCTCCCGCCGCCGGTACCGAACCGGCGGAGGCCCTGCTCGCCCTGGGCCACCGGCTGACCGCCGCCGGTGAGGGCGCGCGGGCCCGTGACAGTCTGCGGGAGGCCGTGGAGCACGCCGAACGGCTCGGTGCCGTACGGCTGGTGGAGCTGGCCGAGGGGATGCTGCGCAAAGGCGGCGCCCGCTCCCCCAGACGCCGTACCGGCGCCGCCTCCCTGACCGGCAGCGAGCGCCGGATCGCCGAACTCGCCGCCGAGGGCCGCACCAACGTGGAGATCGCGGCCCTGCTCCATCTGGCCCGCCGTACCGTGGAGACCCATCTCACCCACACGTACAAGAAGCTGGGCATCCGCCGACGGGCCGATCTGCGCCCGGCCCTGGATCAGGGCGCCCCGCACCAGTAGGGACCCTGGGGGGCCGACGACGCGGACTCCGTCAGGGAGCGAGCCAGTGGCCCGCAGCCGCGAGCAGCGCCCGTACGCCCGTCTCGATCGTGGGCTCCGGGACGGGCGCGAAGTGCGGGGAGTGGTTGGAGGGGATCTGCGGCGGGATGCCGTCGCGGACCAGGGCCTCCATGTCGACGTCGGCGAAGAGTCTGTGGTCGGCGCCGCCGACGAACCAGAACACCGATGGCGCCCCCAGGGCCGTACCGAAGGCGCCGAAGTCCTCGCTGTTGGGGACCGGGGAGGTCAACTCGAAGGTGAGGCCCGGGAATGCGGCGGCCAGCGCGGCCTGTACGGCCTCGGTCGCCGCGGGGTCGTTGTGGGTGACCGGGAAGGAGTCGATGGGGACGATCTCCGGTTCCTTCGGGGCTGCGGAGGCGGCCGCCTCGGCCCGGACGATCCGCTCGACCGCCGCCAGCACCCGCTCCCGTACGGCCGCCGTGGTGGACCGTATGTTGATCTTCAGCTCGACGGTGTCCGGGATGATGTTCTCCTTGGTGCCGCCGTGGATCGAGCCGACCGTGACGACGGCCTGCTGCCCCGCGCCGACCTCCCGGGAGACGACGGTCTGCAGCCGCATCACCACAGCGGCGGCCAGCACCACCGGGTCGACGGTCGCCTCCGGCGTGGACCCGTGGCCGCCCCGCCCGAACAGTGTGACGCGCATGCTGTCCGCGCCCGCCATCAGCGCGCCCGCCCGGGTTCCGACGAGCCCGGCCGGCGCGGCCGCCACATGCTGGGCCAGGCAGACGTCCGGCCGCGGGAACCGCTCGGCGAACCCGTCCGCGAGCACCTTCGGCGCCCCGCCCACCTCCTCGGCCGGCTGGAACACGGCCACCACCGTCCCCCGCCAGCCGTCCCGCACCGCGGCCAGCTGCCCGGTGGCCCCCAGCAGCCAGGCCACATGCATGTCATGCCCGCACGCGTGCATCACCCCGTCGTTCTTCGAGGCGTACGGCAGCCCGGTCTCCTCGGTGACCGGCAGCGCGTCCATGTCGGCACGCAGCAGTACGACGGGCCCGTCCCCGTTGGCCAGCACCCCGACCACCCCGGTGCCGCCGACCCGCTCGGTGACTTCCCAGCCCTGTGCCCGCAGCCGCTCCGCGACCACGGACGCGGTCCGCTCCTCGGCGAAGGACAGCTCCGGATGCGCGTGCAGATCCTCGTACAGCGCCCGCAGCTCGGGGAGCTTTCCGCTCAGGCCGGTCAGGAGGGGGCTGATGCTCATGGCGTCGTCTCCAGGGGTGGGTGGCTTGCTTGCCCGTCGAGTCAAGGATCAGGATCAACCTCATGACCGAACTCCGCGCGAAAACCCTGGAAAACGACGTGAACGGCCAGCCCGTGCCACGGACACGGACTTCCCGGAGTACTCCGGCCACGCCCCACCGAACGCCTCGGGCGCCGTCTTGCCGGGGTCGGCCCCCGCCGGGGAGGATTCCGGCATGTTCGATGGACTCGACGGGCTGAAGAACCTGACGGACAAGGCGACGGACAAGGCGAAGGACATCGCCGAGGAACACGGTGACGTGATCGAGACCGGTCTGGAGAAGGCCGGCGACCTGGCCGACGAACGCACCGACGGCAAGTACACCGAGCAGATCGACACCGGCGTCTCGAAGGCGCGGCAACTGGTGCGGCGCCTCGGCGAACAGGGCTCCGAGAAACCCGCGCCCTGACCGCCACCAACTACCGCTCCGCCTACGGCTCGTCCACGGTCGGGCGGGTCCGGCCCGGCTCCGGCGGTTCGCCCAGCTTGAGCCGGGCGTGCAGGACGTCGCCGATGAACAGGTCGTAGATCAGCACCCCGATCACACCGCCGATCAGCGGGCCGACGATCGGGATCCACCAGTAGCCGCTGAACCACGCCCCGTTCCCCGGGAACGCGAAGCTCTTCCATCCGGCGAGCCAGGTGAGCAGCCGCGGTCCGAAGTCACGGGCCGGGTTGATGGCGTATCCGGCGTTCGCACCGTAGGACATGCCGATGGCGGCGACGGCCAGGCCGATGACGTACGGGCCGAGGTTGGACCCCACGGCCGTGTTGCGCAGGTCGACGACCGCCACGACGAACATGACCAGGAAGGCCGTACCGACGATCTGGTCGATCAGCGGCCCCCAGGTCCCGCCGTGGAAGTACGGCGCCGGGAAGGTGGCGAAGATCGAGAAGGTGGCCTCGGTGTGCCCGCCCACCTTCGGCGGTTTCGACACGGCGTCGAACGCGCTGATCGCGTCGTGGTACACGAGGTAGACCAGCGCGGCCCCGGTGAAGGCGCCGATCACCTGCGACACCCAGAAGGGCACCACCTTCGCCCACGGGAACTGACGGCGCACGGCGAACGCCAGCGTCACCGCCGGGTTCAGATGGGCGCCACTGACACCGCCGGCCACGTAGATGCCGAAGGTCACGGCCAAGCCCCAGCCCCAGGCGATCAGGAGCCAGTCACCGGCGGCGAGGAAGATCGTCGTGGGGGTCTCCGCACGCCCCGACCCGGGCAGCGCCGCGACGGCCATCGCCACGACACCGGCTCCGAACGAGACGAGCACGAAGGTCCCGAGAAACTCTGCCAGGCACTCACCGAGCAGGCCTCCACGGCTTCTGAGCCTGGAGGGCTTGAGGAGAGGAGGTATTTCCACAGCCATCGCTGGCCCCCTTTAGCCATCGCCGGCTCCCGGTGGGGAGCAATCAGGCCGAACACCATATTGACCCACAAATGATGTTCGCGCAGATCGGCCCATCCCGCCCGACGGGGCTACTCCTCCGCGGAATTACCGCACCTCGGGACTACCTCTCCCCGGGTTCATCCCTCAAGGTCATCGGCGTAGTGCCGGAACCCGTGCCGGTCGCGGTGCATCCCCCAGAGCATGTCGGCGAGCACGGCGGGATCCTTGCGTGCGTGCCCCACGACGATGGCCCCGGGAATGACCAGTTGCGCCACATGAATCCCCTCCCCGGCCAGCCGGTCGTGCAGCAGATGCCCATAGGCACTCTCGGCGGCGAAGGCGATGGACGTCCCGGCGCGGTCCGGATGGGGAATGACGGCCGTACCGCCGTTGACGAGGAGGATGGTCCCCCGGCCCAGCTCCCGCATCCCCGGCAGCACCTGCTGTACGGCGGCGACGGGCCCGAACACCGAGAACTCGACCGGACCGAGCAGGTCCGCGGGGGTGGTCTCCAGCACGGGCCGCATGAAGTCCGGCTGCGGCACGGGGCTGTACTGCAGGATCTCGACCGTCCCGAGTTCCTCGGCGGCCCGCTCCAGGGCACCGGCGAGGGCGCGCGGATCCCGTACGTCGGCGGAGAACCCACGGACGTCGACGCCGAGGCCGGCGAGCTCCCCGGCGAGCTCGCCGAGCCGCTGCTCGTCCCGGGCGAGCAGCGCGACACCGTACCCCTCCCGCCCGAACCGCCGGGCGACCGCGGCCCCCAGCCCCGGCCCGGCCCCCACGATGGCGATACTGCTCACGACGTGACTCCTGACGGCTGAGGCGGCGAGGTCGTACCTAGCTCCGTACCGCACCGCCCCCGACTTCACACGTGTGCGCCGGCCTCCACCCGGACGTACCTCTCGCCCGCCCGCTCTGAGGATCGTGCAAGGACGCACGAGCCTCGTTCAAGCGCCGAGTACCGCCGCTGCCCCGGCGGCCCGGCCCCCGGTGACGGCACAGCAGGACACGTCACACTGCCGTCATGCGGATATGGGTGGCGTTCATGGCGCTGGTCTTCGTGCTCGGGTCGGGTTCCGCCGTCGTCAGGGCCCGTAAGGGGCAGTGGTGGGACGCCGCTTCTGTCTTTCTGCCCATCCTCGGCATCGACCTGTCGCTGCTCGGCGGCCTGGGCTCGCAGGGCCTGGCGTTGTTCTGGGTGGGGATCGTGCTGGCCCTCGCCGGCTTCGGCGCGGAGGGCTACTCCTACTGGAGGACCCGGGGAGACAAGCAGGAGCAGGAGCAGGCGAGCCAGTGACGGGGCGCGCACAGCTTCCGTCCCGCCTCACCCGTACGGCCCCGTATGCGCTCGTGTGCGCTGAGGCGCCGGGTGAGGATGGCGGTGGCCGCGTCCGCGCTCAGCCTCCGTTCGACGCCGGGCAGGCGGCCCGGTCGTCGGCGAGGAGGAGGCACGGATGGAGGGCGGCGGCGCACACGCGGACGACGGCCCGGAACGGTCCGGCACCGAACGGTCCGAGCTGGAGGAGCTGCGGGAACGGCTGACGGCCCTGGAGAAGGAGCGGGCCCGGCGGCCACCCCGGCCCCGGCAGCACGGCAGGTCTCTCCTCGGCGCCGTGCTCCTCGTCCTCGGCTGTCTCCTCGCCCCGCTCTCCGTCGTCGCCTCGTGGGCCGCCGACGTGGTGGGCGACACCAACCGCTACGTCGCCACCGTCGCCCCGCTCGCCTCGGACCCCGCCGTGCAGAACGCCGTCGCCAACAGGGCCACCGACGCGCTGATGACCCGCCTCGACCTGCCCGCCCTGCTCGCCGACGTGACCCCCGCGGACCGGCCCCGGCTGCGACAGGCGCTCAGCGGCAGACTGGGCGGCGCGCTCGAAGGGGCCGTGCGCAGCTTCGTCCACGACCAGGCCCGGAAGGTCGCCGCGTCGGACGCCTTCAGGACCGTCTGGACCGACGCCAACCGCCGGATCCACAGCACCCTCGACAAGGCACTCACCGGCAGCGGCGGCGGCGCGGTCCAGCTGAAGAACGACAGCGTCACCCTCGACCTCGGCCCCCTCGTGGGCCGGGTCAAACAGCGGCTCGTCGACGCGGGCCTGACCCCCGCCGAGCACATCCCCGCCGTCCACACCGACTTCACCCTCGCGAGATCCGACCAGATCGGCCAGGCCAAGACCTACGTACGGCTGCTCCAACTCGCCGGGAACTGGCTGCCGGTGCCGGCCGTCCTGCTGGTCGCCGCCGGTGTACTGCTCTCGGTCCGGCGCCGCCGCGCCCTGGTCGCGGGCTGTCTCGGCGTCGCCGTCGCCACCGGAGTCCTCGGCATCGGGCTGAGCGTGTTCCGCGTGATCTATCTCGACCGGCTGCCCGCCGGCGTCTCCCCGGACGCGGCCGCCGCCGTCTACGACGCGCTGACCCACTTCCTCCGGACCACCGTGCGCATGGTCGTGGCCCTGGCCGTGGTGGTCGCCCTGGGTGCCTGGCTCACCGGGACGGGCCGGTACGCCGGCCTGGTTCGGCGGCTGTGGACGTCCGGTATCGGCGCGGTGCGCGCCACCGCCGACCACGCCGGTCTGCGCACCGGCCCGGTCGGCCCCTTCGTGAGCCGTTACCGCACCTGGATCACCTGGCTGCTGGTGGCCGTTGCGCTGCTGGTCTGTCTGCTGTGGTCGTATCCGACCGGCTGGGTGGTGGTCGGTATCGCCCTCAGCCTGCTGTTCGCGCTCGCCGTGCTGGAGTTCCTGGCGGCACGGGGACCAGGGCCCCCGCATCTCACCCACTCGGCATGACCCGGCGCGCGGGCAGGCGTCAGTCCTCCGGCGGCTGGGCCTCCATCAGCCGTTCCGCGATGTCGTCCGCCCAGGCCTGGGCCCACAGGCGGAGTTCGGTGACGGCCCGGTCGTCGAGGCCGTACGCGGCGAAAACCCGGTCGTCCATCCAGTCCGTGCCCGTCAGACGGGACTGGAGGTCCGTGAGGTCGAAGGTGTCCCGGGCGTGGCGGCGGCCCAGGTCTTCGAGGTCGGGCAGGCTCCAGCGGTCCGCGGCCGCGTGGACGACGAGCAGGTCACGGGGCAGACCGCGGTCGGTCAGCGCCCAGACCCGCATCCCGACCACGTCTTCGAGGGAGAGGGTCAGGCCGAGTTCCGTCCGGACCGGCGGATGCCAGAGGACCTCCTTGAGGAGATCGACCTCGCCGGCCTCCTCCGACACGGGGTCGGTGACGATGAGTTGGGCGGAGAGCGGGTCCGTCTCGCGCATCCGCACCTGCCAGCCGTGGTCGCGCAGGACCGCCGCGACCGTCTCGGCGATCGTCCGCATCGGCGCCGGGTGCTGGGTGGCGGCCTCCAGGGTGCGGCCGGGGCGGTCGATCAGGCCGTGGGCCTGGGCCGCGTAGTCGCCGGTCAGGGCCAGGGGGTACGCGGCGCCGGCCGACAGGAGGTCGGGCAGCAGACGGCGGTGGAGTTCGGAGATTTCGGCGTTCACGTGACGGCCGGTGTCCGGTGCGGGAGGTGGGGAACGTTCGGGAGGCGCCGGAGGTGCTGACAGTGCCGGAGGTGCGGGAGCCGGGCGGCCGAGGGAGGTGCCATGGGGGGATTATGTCCACCTCCGCTGACCCGCGGCCGCAGGTGACACCCAGAAGATGTGACCCGGGTCGCATTCGCTCACCGCGTCACAGCCGCGCCCCCTCCGAAGAAGAGGGATGGAGCCCACCCGTCCGCCGTCCGCCTGCTGCGCCCCCTCCGCCCCCTCCGCCCCCGCGAGCGCGCCCTACGCCTACGACGACACAGGCTCCGGCCTGTACACCGCCAGCGCCCAGATCACGAAGAAGTCGATGCCGATCATGATGAGGGCCCACAGCGGGGCGTAGGGCAGGAACAGGAACTGGGCGACCATGCTCAGCGCGGCCAGGAAGATACCGACCACGCGGGCCCAGCCGGGGGCGCCCTTGAGGAGGGCGGCGCCCGCGATGACACCGAGCGCGCCCAGGACCACCAGGATCCAGCCCCAGCCGGTGAGGCTGATCTTGTAGACGTAGTCGTGCACCCGGGCGTACACGTCGTCGGCGGCGATCGCGGAGATGCCCTGCAGGATGGCGAAGATGCCGTTCATCAGCAGGAGGACGCCCGCGAAGACGACTCCGCCGGTGGCCCAGCCGCTGCCCGGCGTCGGTGCCGGTGCCGGATGCGTCTGCTGTGTCATGGGTACGACGATCCGGCCGCCCTCGGCCCCCCACCACGGGGATTACTCCGAACGGGTGAGCCCGGACCCCGCGACCCCGGTCGTCACTCGCCGACCGGGCCGACGAACGTCCCCGGGTGGGTCGCGCCGTCCTGGAGGACGACGGCGCCGCCGTGCCACGGCAGGTCGTACGACGTGCGCTGGTTCGGCGCGGTGATGACGACCGTGGTCGGCGTGAACGCGGTGGAGTCGCCCTGCTTGGCGGCCAGGTAGGTGATCGTGAAGTTGGCGGACGCGCCGCTCGCCAGGGTGACCCGCTTCGGGCCGGCGTCGGTGCGCTGGAGCGACCACTGCTGACCGCTGTTGACCAGGTCGACGCCGGGGAAGCCGTAGATCGTGCAGGTGTGGCCGCTCTTGTTGGTGAGCGCCACGACGGCGTGCCTCTGGTCGCCGCCGCCGCTGCCGGTGTCCAGCCAGGAGTAGCCGAGCCCGGAGGCCTGGCAGGCGGCCACCGAGCCGCCGGAGGTCGAGGAACCGCCGGAGGAGGAACCGCCCGAGGACGAACCGCCCGAGGTGGAACCGCCCGAGGTGGAACCGCCGGTGGAGGAACTGCCGGACGCGGACGAGCCGCCGGAGGTGGACGAGCCCGACGTGCTCCCGCTGCTCCCCGAGCCGGAACCGCCGGTGGAGTCGCTGGCCGTGGAGTCGCCGGCGGCCGGAGCCGCCGTACCGCCGGCGGAGTTGACCGAGCCGGCCGCGGTACCGTTGCACGCGGTCAGCAGGGCCATCAGCGCGGCGGCGCCGGTCAGGGCGGCGGCGGACTTGCGGAGGTTGCTGCGACGGTTCGACATGGGGTCCCCCAGCGGTGGTGATCTCCCCGGCTCTCTGCCGGACACCCCATACGATGCGGCACCCAGCAGGGAAGTTCGGGGCCTGCCGTCACGGGCCGGTCGTGCTCGTGTCACTGCCGCCGTTACAAAGGCGGCCGCTCACGCCATCCAGAAGAACACCGCGGTCATCCGCTTCTCCTCCAGCGTCTTGCCGGCGTACCCGGTGGCGCTGTGCACGAGGTTGGCGTTGTAGAGGAGCAGCCGGTTGTACCTGTGCGGGACGCGGACGTCCTCCTCGAAGTGGTCGCCCGGGACGAACCGCGTCCCCAGCGCCTCGACCAGGTTGTCGTGCGGGGCCTGGACGCTGTTGCCGCCGAGCCGGCCGCCGGGCAGGCACTGGCGGTAGAAGGCGGTGCCGCAGTCCTTGGCGACACCGGGGTTGAGATACAGCACCGCCGCGTACCGGCACAGCGCCCGTGAGTCGGTGTGCGGGCGCGGCTCGCTCTCGCCCTCGCCGACGACCTGGACACAGTTGTGGTTGAGTGTGCCGCCGCCGGGCGCCTGCTGCACCCACAGTTTCCCGGCGCCGGTCGCCTGCTTCACCAGGCCTTCCACCACGGCGAGTTCGGCGGCTTCGAGGCCGGGCATGGTGCGCAGTCCGGGCCAGGTCTCCGAGGTGTACGGGTATCCCTGGACCCAGTCGTCCTTGGCCAGGCAGCGCTCCCGTACGGCGTCCACGTCCGGCAGGACGTCGTCGAACACCCAGTAGTCGCGCCCCTTGGCGGGCTTGCGGTAGGGCAGTACGGGCAGCGCGGCGGGACCCCGGCCGGGAGCGGCGCCGCGGGGAACGCGCGGGGATGGTGGCTGTGGGGGCATACGGCTAAGCTAGCCCGCGACTTTGTCATGGCCACACCTACTAGGGAAAGTCATCACCTTCCCGTGGGCAAGACATGGGAAGTCGACGCATCCGGCAGAGCAGGACCTCACAAGTTCTTTGCCAAACCAAAAGGTTTCTGGTGCCTCCTCCATCCGTATTCACCGGCGTCCGACCCCGCCCCTGCGCGGGACCCCTGACCGGCAGGAGGCACCGGTGCGCTTTTCGCGGAACGCGACGGGAACTCTCTTTGTGGGCGGAGCCCTCAGCCTGACCCTCGCGGCACTGGCCTACCCGAGCATGCTGGGCGTGAACACCGTGTCCAGCGACACCACCCGAGTGATCGCCAACACCCAGTGGGGGCCCCTGACGGAGGGCGACCGTGACTTCGTGGTGAAGGTGCGCGCGGCCGGGCTGTGGGAGTACCCCGTCGGCCAGCTCGGCCTGAAGAAGGGCCAGAGCCAGGCGGTCATCACCGCGAGCAAGCACCTGATCGACGGTCACGCGGCGCTGGACGCCAGCTGCCGCAAGATCGCGCCCATGCTGAACATCACCATCCCGAACCTGCCCTCTCCGCAGCAGCAGGGGTTCGTCAACACCCTGACCGCGGACAGCGGCAAGAAGTTCGACACGGACTTCGCCAACATCCTGCGGATCACGCACGGTTCGATCTTCAACACGATCGCCAAGATCCGCTCCACGACCCAGAACACCCTGGTGCGGATCCTGGCCGATCAGGCCAACGCCACGGTCCTCGACCACATCACGGTGATGGAGCAGACCGGCCTGGTCGACTTCCCGTCGGTCCTCTTCCAGGAGACGACCCCGCCGAAGCTGCCCGCCACCGACCTGACCCCGCCGCCCCCGGTCGCGGGCCAGCCGGAGGTCGTCCTCACCCCGCCGGTCAACAGCACCACCCAGCCGCCGTTGCTGCCGGGCGAGAACGGCAGCGGGACGGGGACCGGCACGGGAACCGGGACCGGCACGGGGACCGGGGTGACCCCGAGCCCCACCGTCGGCTGAGTCGTCAGGCGCCCAGCCACACCGTGGTGTCGGGCGGCAGCGTGCCGTCCAGCGGCAGCGGCACGCTGGCCAGCAGCACTTCGCCCGGCGGCAGCGGCACCGGTGCGTCCGACACGTTCGTGACGCACCGCCAGCCTGCCGACCGGGCGAAGTGCAGCACCCCCTCGGGCGCCTCGGCCCAGGTCAGCGTCTCGCCCTCGAGCAGCTTGCGGCGCAGCCGCAGCGCGGTGCGGTAGAGCTCCAGGGTGGAACCCGCCGTACCGGCCTGCGTCTCGACGGCGTACGACGCGAACGACTGCGGCTGCGACAACCAGGCACCGCCGGCCCCGAAGCCGTACGACGTTCCGCTCGCCGTCCACGGCAGCGGCACCCGGCAGCCGTCGCGGCCCTTGCGGGTATGGCCCGTCTGTTCCCAGATCGGGTCCTGGAGGACGGCCGCGGGCAGGTCGGCGGCCTCGGGCAGGCCGAGTTCCTCACCCTGGTAGACATACGACGATCCAGGCAGCGCCAGCATCAGCAGGGTGGCGGCGCGGGCCCGGCGGAGGCCATGCGAAGCATCGATCTCCGGCGCCCGGCCGCCGGACAGCAGCCAGGCGTTCTCGTCCGTGCCCGGCGGCAGCATCAGCCGGGAGGCGTGCCGTATGACGTCGTGGTTGGAGAGCACCCAGGTGGCGGAGGCGCCGGCCGCGCGGGCGGTGGCGAGCGAGCCGGTGATGACCTCACGGAGGGCGTCCGCGTCCCAAGGGGTCTGGAGGTACTCGAAGTTGAAGGCCTGGCCGAGTTCGTCCGGGCGGGCGTACAGGGCGCGGCGGGCGCCGGGCACCCAGGCCTCGGCGACGGCCGTGCGCGGCGGGCTGTAGGCGTCGAAGATCTTGCGCCAGTCCCGGAAGATCTCGTGCACCTCGTCGCGGTCCCAGTAGGGATGCGTGCCGGGCGGTACCCGCTCCAGCGCCTCCTCGCCGGTCGGGCCGAACTCCGCCACGTCCCGCAGCGGCTCGGTGAGATCCTTCACCAGGGCGTGTGCCACGTCGACACGGAAGCCGTCGACACCCCGGTCGGACCAGAAGCGCAGGGTGGTGCGGAAGTCGGCGCGGACCTCCTCGTGGGCCCAGTTCAGGTCGGGCTGCTCGGGGGCGAAGAGATGCAGGTACCACTCGCCGTCCGGGACCCGGTGCCAGGCGCTGCCGCCGAACACCGACTGCCAGTCGGAGGGCGGGAGTTCGCCGTGCTCGCCGCGGCCCGCCCGGAAGACATAGCGGTCGCGGGCCGCCGAACCGGGGCCCGCCAGCAGGGCCTCCTGGAACCAGGGGTGCAGATGCGAGGTGTGGTTGGGGACGATGTCGACGATCACCTTCAGGCCCAGCCGGTGCGCCTCGGCGACCATCGCGTCGAAGTCGTCCAGGGTGCCCAGGCGCGGGTCGACGTCCCGGTAGTCGGCGACGTCGTAGCCGCCGTCGGCGAGTTCGGACGGGTAGAACGGGCTGAGCCACAGGGCGTCCACGCCGAGCGTGCCCAGATGGGACAGCCGTTCGGTGACGCCCCGGATGTCACCGAGCCCGTCGCCGTCCGCGTCGGCGAAGCTGCGCGGATACACCTGGTAGATCACGGCCTGGCGCCACCAGTCGGGGTCCCGGGAGGAGAGGTCGACCACGCGCGTTCCTTTCGCTCGGGAGGGAAACCGAGAACAAGCCTGTCCAGATTGCAGAGAAAGCGAACCTTCACACCGGCCGGAGCGGATCATTCCCTGTGTGAGGGAGTTGTGATGAGCCCCGAACCTTCCTTGATTCAGGGCAGGTTGACAGGCTTCGGCGGGTCACACGACCATGGGCGCACACTGTGGCGCATGTGACCAATGGGCCCGGTGTTCTTCGCTTTTCCGCAGCCTCCGCAGCCTCCGCTGCTCGCCTCGCGACATCCACGATGGGATATCCATGTCCACAACCAGTCATGTCACCGCGCGCCGCCTGCTGGGGACGGGCCTCGCGTCATTCGCCCTGTGTGCCGCCTCCGTCGCCGGGGCGTCCGGCGCCTTCGCGCACGGCAGCCCGGGCGGTGACGGCTGGAAGTCCGGCGGCCACTACAGCCCCGGCACCGGAGCCGGTACGGAGACCGGCACCGACAAGTGCCAGTTCTCGCTCGACGGCTCGAACTTCTTCGACTCGGTGAAGGTCGACGACCAGAACCTGAAGGTCACCGACGACGGCAAGGTCCACATCAAGGTCCGCGCCGCCGCCGACGCCACCGGCTGCACCGCCTCGCTCGCCTCCTACCTCGCCCACGGCGCCACCTTCGCCACCTCGGGCCAACAGGTCTTCGTCGACTTCGACTCGGTGACCGTCAAGCAGGGCCAGACCGACTCCCTGGACATCGCGGTCCCGGACGCCGGCTGCTTCGCGCAGATCGACCTCTACCGGGGCGCGGTCAGGTTCGACGGCAAGGCGGACGCGAACGACGGCTTCGAGCACGGTGACCTGCCGGCCGGCCCGGACCACGCGGTCATCAAGGACAAGCTGATCGCATCCTGGAACGGCGGTACGAAGGACTGCGCGACCGGCGAGTCCTCCTCCCCTTCCCCGTCTCCCTCCGCCTCGGAGTCGACCCCGGCCGAGGAGACCACCCCGCCGGCCGCGAAGACCCCGTCGCCGTCGGAGAGCGAGTCGACCGGCACGGGCAGCCCGTCGGCCTCCGCCTCCGAGTCGACGACGGCACCCGCGCCGGCCCCGAGCACGAACTCCGGCGGTGGCGGTGACCTCGCCCACACCGGCGCCGACTCCAGCACCCCGCTCATCGCCGGCGGAGCGGCCGTACTGCTGGCCGGCGGCGCGGCGATCGTCGTCGCCACGCGGCGCCGGAAGACGAACCGCGCCTGACAACCCGAGGCCCCGCACAGATGTACGCCCCAGCCGCCTTGGACGGCTGCGGCGTACGTGCACGGATGCGGCTCAGTCGGTTGCCTTCGCTCTGCGGTTGCCCTGTGCGCCGACCCGAACACTCCAGCGAAGGGCACAGCAGCCGGCCTCAGGGACGCCGGGAGCCGCCCCGACAAGCGGCACGACAGCCAACCCGAGGGGCGCGGGGCTGTATCGACGTGCGGCTCCGCCGCGTGGGCGCGACCAGCCACAACGGCGCCGCACCGCTCCACCGGTTCTCGCCCCCCGAATCACTCGTTCTTGAAGTAGTGCCCCTCCTCAAGATCGGCGATCAGCCCCGCCTCAACCGGCTCCCACCCCAGCAACTCCCGTGTCCGCGCACTGCTCACCGGCACATCCATCGACACGAACGCGCCGAAGAACCCGAAGTGCTCGGCGAGCCGATCAGCCGGAACGCTCTCGACCGGCAGCCCCAGCCGGCCCCCGATCACCTCGGCGATCTCCCGCACCGCGACGCCCTCTTCGGCCGCCGCGTGCAGCTGCGCTCCCGCCGGTGCCTTCTCCAGCGCCAGCCGGTAGAGCCGGGCGAGGTCCAGCGTGTGCACGGCGGGCCACCGGTTCCCGCCGTCGCCGGGGTAGCCGGAGACGCCCGTGGTCCGGGCGATACGGATCAGCATCGGCAGGAACCCGCTCCGGTCCCGCGTGCTGTGCACGACCGGCGGGATCCCGACGACCACGGTACGCACGCCCTGGTCGGTTAGTTCACCGAGCAGCCGCCGCGTGGCGGACCGGGGATTGGCGTTGACCGTCTCTTCGATGTGTTCGTTGCCCTCCAACCCCATGCCGATGCCCACGAGGGCCTTGCCGGTGCCGGCGAGCACCTCGCCGAACGCCCGCGTCACCTCCAGGTCGGTGGCCGCGGCGCCGGGCATGTCCCCGGCGGCCATGGCGGCGTGGTCGAAGGCGAGATGGACGACGGCGTCGGCGTCGCGGGCGGCCGCCCGCAGTCCGTCCAGGTCCGTGAGGTCACCGCGGCGCACCTCGGCGCCCAGTGCCGTCACGGTGGCGGCCGAGTTGTCGGACCGGGCGAGGCCGACGACCTCATGTCCGGCCCGGAGCAGTTCGGGGATGACGGCGGAGGCGATGTGACCGCTGGCGCCGGTGACGAAGACACGCATGACAGCTCTCCCGAGAACGAGAAGAAGGTGATGTGACTCGGTACCGTCACCGTAGCACCGTGACGGTACCGAGTCACATCACTTAAGCTGTCCCCATGGCTCGATGGGAACCGAACGCGCGACAGCGACTCGTGCAGGCCGCAATCGACCTGTTCGGCGAGCAGGGCTACGACAGCACCACCGTCGCCCAGATCGCCGAGCGGGCCGGACTGACCAAGACGACCTTCTTCCGGCACTTCCCGGACAAGCGCGAGGTGCTGTTCGCGGGGCAGGAGGTGCACGGCCGCCTCCTCACGGAGGGCGTCGAGGCCGCACCGGCCCCCGCGACCCCCCTGGAGGCGGTCGCCGCGGCCCTGGACGCCCTGACCGCGTCCTTCACCCCCGAGCAGCGCGAGTTCGGCCCCCGCCTCAGCGCGGTCATCGCCGGCCACAGCGAGCTGCGGGAGCGCCTGGCCTTCAAGGAGCTCAACCTGGCGGCGACCCTGACCGACGCCCTCCGCCGGCGCGGGGTCCCCGACCCGGCCGCGGGCCTCGCCGCCGACCTGGGCATGCGCGCGTTCTCCATGGCCTTCGCCCGGTGGATCGTCCCGGAGAACGACCGCCCCTTCCCCACCCTGGCCCGCGACTCCCTCACCGAACTCCGCAAGGCAGCGGCCGCCCTCACCTGACGGCGGCCCCGTCACTCGTCCCCTCACTCGTCCCAGAGGCCGGCCCCCCGCCCCGCCACCCGCTCCTCGATCCGCCGCACCAGCTCCGCCACCGGCAACGCACCCACTCGCCGGCCGTCCCGCAGCCGTACGGCCGCCAGCCCCGCCGCGGCCTCCCGCTCGCCGATCACCGCCTGGTACGGCACCAGCCTGCCGTCGCGCACCCGCGCCCCCAGGCTCCCCTGCCCGGGACCGGCGACCTCGGCCCGCAGCCCGCCCGCGACCGCCGCCGCGGCCAGCGCCTCCGCCCGCGCCAGCTGCGCCTCGGCGACCGGCAGGACAAGGAGTTGCACCGGCGCCAGCCAGGCCGGGAAGGCCCCGCCGTGCGCCTCAAGGAGATGCGCGACGACCCGCTCCACACTCCCGATCACACTCCGGTGCACCATCACCGGCCGGTGCCTGCCGCCGTCCGCCCCGACGTACCGTAGATCGAACCGCTCCGGCTGGTGGAAGTCGATCTGCACGGTCGACAGGGTCGACTCCCGTCCCACCGGGTCCGCGATCTGTACGTCGATCTTCGGCCCGTAGAACGCGGCCTCCCCCTCTGCCTCCTCGTACGCCACGCCCGCCCCGTCCAGCACCTCCCGCAGCAACACGGTGGCCCGCCGCCACAACTCCGGGTCGGCGACGTACTTTCCGCCCTCACCGGGCAGCGACAGCCGATGCCGTACGGCGCTGATCCCGAGATCGGCGTAGGCGCGCCCGATCAACTCCAATGCGGCACGCGCCTCTTCGACGGCCTGGTCCAGGGTGCAGAAGATGTGCGCGTCGTTGAGCTGGATGGCCCGCACCCGGGTGAGCCCGCCGAGGACACCGGACATCTCGGCCCGGTGCATGGCCCCCAACTCGGCGATCCGCAACGGCAGTTCCCGGTAACTACGCGCACGGGACCGATAGATCAGCGCGTGATGCGGACACAGACTCGGCCGCAGCACGACCTCCTCCGCCCCCACCCGCATGGCCGGGTACATGTCCTCGCGGTAGTGCGCCCAGTGCCCGGAGATCTCGTACAGCTCCCGTTTGCCGAGAACGGGCGAGTACACATGCCGGTACCCGGCCCGGCGTTCCACGTCCCGGACGTACTCCTCCAGGGTGTGCCGTACGACCGCCCCGTCAGGCAGCCAGTAGGGCAGACCCGCCCCCATCATCGGATCGGTGTCGAACAGGGCGAGTTCACGGCCGAGTCGGCGGTGGTCGTGCATGGCGGATCTCCTCCGTCAGAGAGGCGAACGACCCGCGACACGACAAAGCCCCGGGGCATTCACCCCGGGGCTTCGGACAGGTCAGATGTCAGCGCGCCGGGACGATCTCCGGCGTCGTCGTGCGGGACGGACACGGCAGGGCGCGCTTCATGCCGTCGACGGTAACAACACGACCGGACGGCCGGCGAAGGGATTTCCAGCACCAGACGCCCACAGCATCGGAGCAAGCTCGGATCGAACTCGTCGAGAAGGGGTGCCCTCCCCAACAGCGGAAGAGCACCCCAAGGACGGTCAGCGGTGGTCCTAGCGGCCGTGACCCCAGCGGCCGTCATGGTCGTCGCGGTCGTGACCCCAACGGCCGTCACGGTCGTCGCGGCCGTGACCCCAACGGCCGTCACGGTCGTCGCGGCCGTGACCCCAGCGGCCGTCACGGTCGTCGCGGCCGTGACCCCCGCGGCCGTCGCGGTCGCCGGGTCTGTGGTCGTCACCGCGGTGGTGACCACGGTCGTGCGTGGCATGAGATACCGCCGAAGGCGCGGCGGCGGCGCTGGCGCCGGTGGCGCCGCCCACCAGGACGGCGGCCGCGACACCCAGCGCGGCGGCAAAACGGGAAACCCGCATTCCGTGCTCCTTTCACGGCAGGCGCCCAATGCGCCTGCCCGGGTCGGACCCATGCATGTTCACGCCCTAAATGCCCCATTACGTCCGACTCGCCGTCAAAGGCACCTCATGTAACCAAAATGCGTTGAACCGGGAACCGACGCCTGGTGTGTCGGCGTCACGCGGGCGCGTACGGGGGGGGCTCCGCCGTCCACCAGGGCGAACCGGGTGGGCCCTCACCCGGACGGACCGGCGCAGTGGTACGTCGGCGTCATTGGTGATGGCGTGATCTCACGCGTCCCACCGCTCCTGTCCCCGGGAGGCCCCGCCATGAGAGTCACCGTCTCCGGTCTTGCCGTGGTCGGCCTGCTCGCCGTCTCCGCATGTGCGGCCGGGCGTCCGCCGGGAGCGTCCGCTCCCGAAGCCTCCCCGGCGGCCGCCGCCGAGCGCGCCGCCCCCGCCAGCCCGGCCGCCTCGCCCGGCACCCCGGCGCTCACCCCCGAGCAGGCCCAGTCCGCGCTGATCGGCGAGGCCGACCTGGGAGTGCCGTGGACGGCGAGCAGCGGCACCGCCACCTGGCACGATGGCCTGCTCAAGGCCGTCACCGGGCAACCCGACTGCCAGCGCCTGCTCGAGGCCCTCTACACCGACGAACTGCTCCAACCGGCCGGCCCGCAGGCCGTCACCACTCTCGACGACGGCGACGACAACGCCCAACTCCGCTACCAGGTCTACGCGAGCCGCGCCGCCGACGTGAACCGGACCCTGGCCTGGCTGCGGGCGCTGCCCGGCACCTGCGGGCAGTTCTCGGCGCAGACGACCGCGGCCGGGACCGAGACCGTCCAGGTCGCAGACTCCGGGCTGACGGACCTCGGCGACGCACGGCAGGGGTTGCGGGTCGCCCTCACCGCGAAGTCCTCCCCGGACGACGACCCCACCACCCTCACCGTCGACATCGTCGTCGTCCGGGTCGGCGACGACGCGATCGTCCTCACCGCCGGCGCCCTCGGCACCCTCCCGCCGGACGCCACCCGGCAGGCCCTCGACATCGGCGTCCAACGGCTGGCCCACGTACGGGAACAGGGGCACGCGCAGGCCTAGGGCCTGCGAGAGCCCGAAGGGCAGGGGAGGATCGCGTCGACGTAACCGCCGTCCGTCATGGGGGGCACGACCCAACCGCGTGATCCGAACGGGCTACGGCTTCTCGTAGGGATCCGACGGCTGCTTCACCGTGCGCGTCGACTTAGCGTCAAGCACCGGCGGCCACGCCGCGTCCGAGCCCAGCTTGCCCTTCGGGTGCCAGGTGCCGGTGACGGTGACCCAGGTGTCGGTGACCGGCGCGTCCTCGCCCCTGATCTCCACCTTGCTGGTGGTGGCGTCGGCGGCGCAGCAGGTGACCATGAGCCGGGTCAGGTACCAGGTGCCGTCGGAGCCGTGGGTGACGAAGCCCGTCATGCGGACCGTACGGCCCTTCAGCGAGCGCCCGCTGTCGTAGATCGCCCGGGAGCTGAACTCGGCGAGCGTCAGCGGCACGGGGTTCCCGGCGGGCAGCGCCGGGAAGGCCCCGGCCCCCTGTGCCGCCCGTTGCGCCGCCTCGCGCCCGGCGCTGTACGAACCGAGCGCGGGCGGCGGGAACAGGAGCAGGGCCAGGGCGGGGAGGGTGAGCAGCCAGGCGATCCGGGGGCCGTGGTTGTGGTGGTGATGGCCGTCTTCGTGCACCGTACGGCTCCTCAGTACCGCCGTCGTGATGCCCAGCAGGATCAGGACGGTCCCGGAGGTGATCAGGTACGGGCGCAGGGACACCTGGACGTACCGCAGGTACAGGTCACTGAAGAGGGTGATCCGCAGGGCCGCCGCGCCGACCAGGCAGAGCAGGACCGGTCCGCCGTAACGCCTCACAGCAGCCACCAGCCCACCAGGACGGACGATGACAGCGCCACCAGCCAGGTCGCGGAGGAGAAGCGGAGCGCGAAGCCGCGCCCGAAGGTGCCGGCCTGGAGGGCGATCAGCTTCAGGTCGACCATCGGGCCCACCACCATGAACGCCAGCCTCGCCGTGGCCGGGAAGGCGCCGAGGGAGGCGGCCACGAAGGCGTCGGCCTCGCTGCACACGCACAGCACGACGGCGAGCAGGGCGAGCAGGGGAACGGCCGTCCACGCGGAGCCCGTGAAGACGTCCAGGACCGATCTGGGTACGGCGATGTTGAAGGTCGCCGCGGCCGCCGCGCCCAGCACCAGGAAGCCGCCGGCGTGCAGGAAGTCGTGCTGGAGGCCGGTGACGAAGGCGCGGGGGCCGGTGGCGTGGGACTCCCCGGTACGGCGGGGTGGCCGCAGCCATTCGTCGCGGCCGAACCGCGCCCACAGCCAGCCCATCACCAGCGCCGTGCCGAGGGAGGCGAGCAGCCGGGCCAGGACCATCTTCGGCCGGCCGGGGAACGCGATCGAGGTCGCCACCAGCACCACCGGGTTGATCGCGGGCGCGGACAGGAGGAAGGCGAGGGCCGCGGCCGGGGCGACCCCGCGGCGCATCAGGCTGCCGGCGACGGGGACGGACGCGCACTCGCAGCCCGGCAGTATCACGCCCGCGGCCCCCGCCACGGGAACGGCGAGGGCCTGGTTGCGGGGGAGGAGGCGGGTGAAGACACGCTCCGGGACGAAGGCGCCGATCGCCGCGGAGACGACGGTGCCGAGGAGGAGGAAGGGGACGCCCTGCACGGCTACCGCCGTGAACACCGTCCACCAGGCGGCGACCGGCGGGGTGTAGAGGTCGAGGGCGAGGGTGGGGCCCAGGACGGAGACGACGGTTGCTATGGCCAGAAGGGCGGTGCCGCCCAGGACGGCGTAGACGAGGGCGCGGATGAGGAGGCGCAGGGCGTCGGTTGCCGTCCGTTCGTTGTGCACCCCCCGGACGCTACCGAGGGTGTCTGTGGGGTGGGGGTCAGTTGACAGAGAGAAGCCTGTGTGTCGGCTGCGGGCGGGTGGGGGCTGGTCGCGCAGTTCCCCGCGCCCCTATCGGGGCGCTACCACCTGACCGCCGATGACCGTGTGCGTCGGGTTCAGGTCCCGCAGTTCTTCGCCGAGTGCCTTGGCGGGATCCCGGTCCCAGACCGTGAAGTCCGCCGGCCGCCCCGGTGTCAGTGTGCCGCGCAGGTGTTCCTCTCCGGTCAGGCGGGCCGCGTTGACGGTGTGCAGGAGGGCGGCCTCGTCGTACGAGATCGCGTGCTCGGGGCCCTTCACGCCGATCACCGTCTGCCTCGTCGTCAGGCCCCACACCGAGCGCATCGCGCCGAACCGGCCGACCGGAGGTCGGAGCCCGCGCTGACCTGGGCGCCCAGGTCGACCCAGCCGCAGGCCGGGAGGAGGCGGGCGACACGTTCCGGGCCCCAGAAGCCCTCCTCCACCTCGGCGGTGTCGTGCAGCAGCGGCTGCTGGATGGTGACGGGGATGCCGAGGGCGACGGCGCGGGCGCGCTGCTCGGGGCCGGCGAGGCCGCCGTGCTCCATGACCAGGGAGCCGGCGGGCAGGCCGGGGACGTTGTCCTGGACGCGTTCGTAGACGTCGAGGAGGGTGCGGACCGCGCGGTCGCCGTAGGCCCTACAGCGGCGGCTGTGCCGGAGCCGGGCCCAGGGTCGTGGTGCCGGGGGCCGTACGGTGGCCGAGGCCGGTGCGGTACGCGTCCAGGGCCGCCTCCACCCGGCCGGTGCGGCGCAGCAGGTCCCCCAGCAGCCGGCACAGGTCGGCCAGGTCGCCGGCCGCGCCCGCCCGCTCCAGCAGGCTCAGAGCGCGGACGTAGTGCTCCTCGGCCGCCTCCGTCTCCCGGGCGTCCTCGGCGATGATGCCGAGCAGACGGTGCGCGGCGGCCGCGTGGACCGCGCCGCGCTCGGAGGAGAAGTCGCCCAGTACGTCGTGCAGCAGCGCGGCGGCCTCGTCGGACTTGTCCCGGCGGTGCAGTACGTCGGCCAGCTCGACGGCCGCCTGGCTGCGGTACAGGGCCGCCCGGGTCTCCGACAGCATCGCCAGGGCCTCCCGCAACTCCCTCTCCGCGTACTCCAGTTCGCCGTTCTGGGCGTAGACGTAGCCGCGCATCCAGTGGCAGTTGGCGAGTTCGGTGCGGAGCTGGAGCTGGCGGTACAGCTCGGCGGCCTTGGCCAGGGAGGCGTCGGCCTCGGCAACCCGGCCCTCGGCGAGCAGGGTACGGGCGACGGAGCGGTGCATCCGGGCGATCAGCGCGGGGTCGCCGGCCTGCGGGGCGAGGGCGAGGGCGAGTTCGGCGGCCTGGGCGGCGCGGGCATGGGCGCCCATGTCCATGTACGGGCCGATGGCGGAGGCGTACAGCAGCAGAAGCGCGTCCGGGTCGTGCAGCCCGCCCCGGTTCAGTTCGTCGAGCGTGGTCTCCAGCAGGTAGACGGCATAACGGAGTTCACCGGCCAGGTAGTGGCTGACGGCCCGGCCGCGGATCGCCGGGACGCGCAACGGCAGCGGCTCGTCCGCCATCCACAGCTCGGCCCGCTCGAAGAACTCCCTCGCCTGCCCCAGCTCACCGGTGTCCAGGGCACATTCGCCCATCCCGAGCAGCGCGGTGGCCTGCTCGACCGCGAGCCCGTGCGCCTCCGCCTCCTCGAACAGCACGGCGTACTGGGCGGCGGCCTCCTCGGCCTCGCCCGTGGCCAGGGTGCGCTGTGCCTCGGTGAGCCGCAGCCTGAGGTCGGTGGCGAGGTGGGCGGGGCGCCCGCTGGCCAGTTCGTCGTAGCCGACGCCCAGCCGCCCGGCGATGTGCCGCAGCGCCTCGTCGGAGGCCCGCACCCGCCCCGCCTCCAGCGTGGAGATGTAGGCCGGTGAGTAGGCCGGTTCGGCCAACTGTCTCTGGGTCAGCCCCCGTTCGGTGCGCAGCTGCTGCACCCGCCGCCCGATGGTTTCCGGATCGTCCCGTTCCTGCATTCTGTCACTCCCCCCAACTCCCCCTGGGCCCCTTGCCGTTGAGCTCCGTCAGCCCCTAGGTTAAACCGCGTATTAAACATGCTTAACACGCCGCTGTTGTTGCGAGGTCGCCGTGTCCGGACGCACATCCGCACGCCCCACCGCACGTTACTTCAGGAGCGTCGCCGCCGCGGTGCTTGCCGTGGCCGCGCTCATCACGGCCGCCAACGCCGGCCCGGCCAGAGCGACGGACGACTCCCCCGGTTCCCCCGCTCCGGCCGCGGCCCGGCACGCCAGCCGCTAGGAGCCCGAACACACCTTCCGGTAGGGCACATCCGGCAGATACGTCTGCCACAGCTCCCGTGTCGGACCGGTGCCGCCCGCTCGTGCGCAGACCGCCGACTCGGCCCGCGCGGGGTCGACGACGTACCGCTGGAGCGGGACGTGGGCGCTGCCCGCGTACACCGTCGTGCCGTCCGCGCCGAAGGCGAGGGAGTCGACGGCCTCGCCGGGGGTGGTCAGGGGGCCGCCGAGGGGCTGCTGGGTGGCCACGTCCCACAGTTGCAGGCTGCCCGCCGCGCCGCCGACCGCCAGGGTGCGGCCGTCGGGGCTGAGGGCGAGGACAGTCACGCCCTCCGGGTCGATCACCGGCGGCTGCCACAGCGGCCACCTCGACCGGGCCAACAAGGCCCGGCCGTCCGCGGTCCCGCGTTCTGACCCAGGACGGGCCACCTGCCGCGGCCGCCGACGCCACCCCTCCCCCAGGCCGTCGGCGGCCGCTTCCCGTCCGGGAATCCCCGGTGCTGATTGTCAGTGGCATGACCTAGTCTTCGTTCCATCGCCACACGCGGCACACAGAGCACGCACATGTCCCAAGTCGCGTTCCGTGGCGCCCACTTCATTCGATCCGGGGGGTTCGAATCAGCGTGCGTATGCGCACCCGCACCGTCACGGCCGCCACCACCCTGGCGGTCCTCTTCAGCTCCGCGGCCCTGGCCGCCACCACACCGGCCTTCGCCGACACCAGCGGCCTGCTGCCGATCAGGTCGACCGGTGACATCGTCGTCGACGGCGCCCACCAGCAGGTCTTCGTCAGCGACCCGAGCAACGGCAAGATCGTCGTCACCGACTACTCGGGCAATGTGCTCAAGCAGCTCACCACCAACCTCTCGGGCGTCACCGGCCTGGAGCTGTCCGCCGACTCGGCCACCCTCTACGCGGCCGTACGGGACATGGACGCCGTCGCCGTCATCGACACCGCGACGGACACCGAGACCACCCGCTACACGGTCGGCGACAAGCCTCGGAGCATCGCCCTCGCGGCCGGCAAGCTGTGGTTCGGCTACGGCGGTGACGTCGAGGGCAACATCGGCTCCGTCGACCTGACCGGCGACCACCAGGTCACCCTGGGCCAGGACAACAGCTGGTACTCGGCGCCCGTCCTCGACGCGGCACCGGGCACCGACATCCTGGTCGCGGGCGACGCCGACTCCAGCCCCGCCTCGCTGACCTCCTACGACGTCTCCTCGGGCACCGCGAAGCAGCTGGCCCACATCCGCACCGACGGCAGCGACGTCAGCGACCTCCAGGTCACCCCCGACGGCAAGGACGTCGTGGTGGCGAGCGGAGCGCCGTACTACCACCAGATCTACAAGACGTCCGACCTCAACGAGGACGGCAAGTACACCAGCACCGCCTACCCGAACGCGGTCGCCATCGCGCCCGACGGCACGGTCGCGGCCGGCAGCTTCGCCTGGTACGACCCGGACGTCTACATCTTCCACCCGGGCAGCAGCGAGGCCGTCCGCTCGTACGACTTCCCCAACACCGGTACCTCCAGCGGCGCCGACACCCTCGCAGCCGGCGGGCTGGCCTGGGCACCGGACGGCTCCCGCCTGTTCGCGGTGACCTCCAACAGCGCGGACGTGTACTCCCTGCGCGAGTACGACACCCCGGGCCGGGCGGCCACCACCGTCACGGTGAACGCCCCGGCGACGGCGACCCGCGCCAAGCAGCTCACCGTCACCGGCACGGCCACCTCGACGGCCGCGCTCCCGGCCGGCACCCAGCTCGCGGTCACCCGCACCGACCTGGAGTCCCCGAACGGCAAGGCGCTGCCCGCCGTCACCGTCAAGGCCGACGGCACCTACTCCTTCACCGACACCCCGCCGGCCGGCGGCAAGGTGACGTACCAGGTCTCCTACGCGGGCGACGCCGAGCACACGGCCGCCTCCGGCAAGGACACGGTGGACGTCTCCCGAGCCAAGCCGACGCTGACGCTGAACAACAACGGCAAGGTGTACTCGTACGGGCAGGACGTGAAGTTCACGGCCCATCTCGGTACGACGTACAAGAACCGCACGGTGGAGATCTGGGCCGACCCGTTCGGCTCGGACAAGCCCAACAAACTGGTCAAGTCCGGCAAGGTCGACTCCCACGGCAACCTGTCCGTCACCCTCGACCTCAAGCGTGACACCAAGGTCACCGCGAAGTTCACGGGCGACGCACGCTGGGCCCCGCGGTCGGTGTCCAGCTCGGTGGGCGCGAAGGTCGCCATCTCCATGACGGTCGACCGCCAGTACAGGACGAAGACCGCATGGGGCCAGAAGTACTACGTCTTCCGCAAGACCAAGAACCCGCTGTTCACGACCAAGATGGCCTACTACAGCGGCCGTTCGCAGCGGTTCGACTTCCAGGTCTACTACCAGGGCAAGTGGCACGCGGACGACTCGCAGTACTTCAAGCTCGCCACCAGCGGCGTCTCCCCGGTCGAGGTGACCGGCAACCACAAGGAGGACGTCGGCCGGCGCTTCCGCGTCCGCTCCGACTACATCAACGGCACGTCCGGCGACACCGTCAACTCCACGACCTACGGCGCGTGGAAGTACTTCACCTTCACGAGCTAGTACGGGTGACTCAGCTGGTCTGAAGCTGGCGGAGGTGCTGCTGGACATGGTCCAGGGCACCTTCCCGGCGGCCCGGCACCCTGAGTCTCAACTCCGCGAGCGCGGGCCCGAGTTCACGGGCCCGCGCCGTGTCCTTGATGGCCCCCCACTGGTGGTGGGCCCGGTCGACGGCCGCCTCGACGGCCGGTGCGTCGGCCGGCTGCCCGGCGGCCAGCCGGGCGTGCGCGACGGTCAGCCAGGTACGGCAGCTGCGCACCGCGTCCCCGGCGAACATCGCCAGATCCGCCCGCACTTCGGACCAGTGCAGGGCCTCCTCGGAGGCCGGGCCGTGCGCCCGTGCGGCGGCCTCCTCCCAGCGGGCGGCGAGCCCGTCGGCCTCCGCGTACCGTCCGCCGCGCGCGGCCGCGCTGATGGCGTCGTGCGGATCCCCGCCGTCCGGGGTGTGGGTGCTGAGCAGAATGCTGTTCGCGACCTCGGCGCCGAGCCGCGCGAGCACCTGCTGGTGCAGCTGCGCCATCGACGGCCGGTGTCCACTGCGCAGCACGGTCGCCACGGCCTTCATGTACGACGGCGACGCGACCTCCCGCCGGGCCGGCGGCGGTGCGATACGCCCGTGCACGGCGTTGTTGCGCCCGGAGTCCAAGGGCACGGTACGCAGCCGTTCCCAGGTCTCGTGGTCGGCGTGCAGATCGAGGACGAGCGTGGTCGCCCCGGCCGGCCGCAGCCGCAGCTCCTCCCGGATCCAGTGCCACGGCAGGCCGGTGTAGCGGACGGTGGCGGGCGTGGTCCTGGCCAGCGCGAGATGCGGCAGTCGCTGCTTGCGGTCCAGATGCAGCTGGCCCGTGACGAACACGGTCAGCGGGCCGGGGGCGGCCGCGGCGGCCCGCAACCGGGTGAGGACGGCCTGCGGCTCCAGGGGGTCGGCGAGTTCGACGACGTTGGCGGTGTCGGTGCCGGAGAGTATCGCCGGGGGGACGGCCGCGAGCACGGAGAGCACGGCGGCCGCGTCCACCAGACACGCTCTGCCTGTCGGCGAGGCCGCGAGCAGCAGCACGGTTCCGGGCATCGGCCCTCCCCTTTGTTCCCCAGATCCACTTACGTGTCAGCACGTTAACCGCTGCGCCTGCAAAGCGGAGGGTGCGGGAGAGGTTTGGGGTGGGATGGGGTGTTCCCGGGGTGGGAGAGAGCACGACCGGTCCTGGACCTGTGCCCACGGTCCTCTTGACAGCCACCACCGTCCGCGCCCAGATCTCAGGTGGCCCCCGTGATCTCCGGCACCCCCGCCGGCCGCCCACACCCATCACCCGCCCCCACCCCAACGAAATCAGCCCCACCACCCGAAGGCAGCACCGGACCGTCCGGCACCCACTGCCGCCGCCCCAGGGCCACCCCACCGCCCCCGCGTCCGCCGTCGCGTCGGCCGCCCCGCCGTCAGCGGACGCAGCACGGTACGGCGGGTCGTCTCGGCGATGTCCCGCATGTGCAGCATCCGCCGCTCGCCGCTCGTCCGGACCACACAGGCGAGGATCGCCAGCAGCCCGGCGAAGGCGACGAGGATGAAGTCGGGCAGCCCGGCCTGGTACTGCTGCGGCCAGGCGCTGTCCACGGCGATGTAGTCGAAGACCGACAGCACCGCGAACACGGCCGTCGTCCAGACACCGCAGATCGCCGCCGCGATCCCGGGGACCAGCACGATCCAGGAGATGATCCGGAACCCCTCCGTGGTGTTGAGGTCGACCGTCGTGATCCCGGCCAGCAGGAGCAGCGGCGCCGCCCAGGAGAAACTCCGGCCCCGGGCCCACTGCAGGGGCTGCCGGCTCAGCAGATCCTGCCACCGCCGCGGGGCCGGGTGGTCGGTCACGACAGTCAGGGAAACACGCGCCGGGACGCGACGCATGTCGTGGCCGCTGCGCACGGTTCGTACGGCCGACTTGCCAGGGGGTACCCGCAGGTGTGCTCTGGAACCTGGGGGCGAGGAGAGAGGAGCACTCTCATGGCTCAAGCGGCACCCACGTCCGGCGGCACGCGTCGGGACGTCCGTCCGCCCGACATCTTCAGCCCGCAGACCCACCTCATGGGCAGACTGGCCTTGCCGATCGTCACCGGGCTGATCTACGGCTACTGGGCGGCCTCGAACCGGCGCAGCGGCGGGTCCATCACCGGCTGGAACCTGCTGTTCGGCTTCGTGACCGCGATCGTCTTCGCGCTGGTGCTGTTCGGCGTGCTGACGATCGGCCCGCGGCTGCGGCGGGAGGTGCACGCGCTGATGTGGACGGCGTTCATGGGGGTCGCCTTCGGCTTCCTGTACAGCCAGAGCGGAGAGTCGGTCCTGCGCTCCGTCGGTATGTCCCTGGCGGTCGCGGCGGTGACCTTCATCGTGATGTTCTACCGGTTCTACACGCACGAGGACGCGGCCGGGCATCGCGTCCGATGACCGCATCCGGTGACCGCGTCCGACGACCGCATCCGGTGACCGCGTCCGACGACCGCATCCGGTGACCGCACCGGATACGCGTGGGCCCCGGCCGGCAGGGCCGGGGCCCACGCGCTCCCCTTTTCCCCTCACCGGTCGCCGGGCCGCCGAAGGCGCCCGGCGACATCCCTGCGAAGCCTCTCCGGCTGTTCCGCCGGGGAGGAGATCTCCGCAGCACCAGGAAACACCCGTTCGGGTCAGCCCTCCACTGGAGCGCGGCGCCCCAAGGGTTTCCGGCACCCGGCTGCCCGCCCGTGGCCGTCGTATCGTCCGTTCGGCTCGACTTGACGCCCCGCCGTGCCCCGGATGCAGTCACACCGGTCGCCTGACCGGTCCTCAGGGGCTTGCCTGGAAGCGTGCCCTCAGTGCCCACAGGGCCCGCGCGGCCCGTAGGGCCCACCCGGGCCGTACGTCTCCGGAACGCCCTGTCGGCCCTGCTGATCGCGCTGTGCTGTCTGCTGCTGCCGTTCGGCGCGCTGGCGGCCTGGGCGGCGTACGGGCTGGCGGACACCGGGCAGTACGTCAGTTCGATGGCGCCGCTGGCCGACGATCCGGACGTCCGGGACGCGGTGGCGGACACCGTCGGCGAGGGCATCATGCGCGAGGTGGACGTCGGCCGGCCGATGCAGGGCACGATGGCGCCCTTCGTGCGCGAGGCGGTCCGCTCCTTCACCCAGACCCGGGCGTTCCGGCTGGCCTGGGACGCGGGCAACCGGGCCGCCCATGACGCGATCCTGCGCGCGCTCCAGGACGAGGACGAGGACGAGCAGGCCGTGACCGTCGACCTCGCCCCGGTCACCGCCCAGGTCAAGGACCAGCTCACTCAGGACCATGTGCCGCTCGCGGCCCGTATCCCGGTCCAGCACACGGCCGTCGTGGTCCTTCCGGCGGCGGAACTGGACCAGCTCCGGAAGGGGTTCCACGTGCTCGAGGTCGCCGGATTCTGGCTTCCGGTCGCGGCCGTCGTCTTCGCGGTCTGCGGTATCGCCCTCGCCGTCCACCGCCGCCGTGCGGTCATGGCGACCGCGCTGGGCACGGCGCTCGGCGGTGGCCTGCTGCTTCTCGCTCTCACCGTCGGCCGTCGTCTCACCCTGGCCGGTCTGCCGCCCGACGTCCCGCACCCGGCCGCGGCCGCCGTCTACGACGCCCTGACGTCCACCCTGCGCACGGTCTCCTGGCTGCTGCTGGTCCTGGGCCTGGCGGTGGCCGTGCTGGCCTGGCTCGGCGGACACATCCGCCGGCGTCCGGACGAGGAGCGGAAACTGCCCACCGGCACACCCGATTCCGCCTCTCTCAGGGCGGATTCACAGCCTGCCGGTCAGGACATGCCCATCACGTAACCGACCGCTTCTCCCGCGGACACGCGGTGGGCGCCCCGGCCGAGCACCGTGACGGAACGACGGCCACCGGTACGGAACACCGGCGGCCGACGTGAGCTGAGGAGCCCCCATCCGATGATCCGTCTCACCGCGCGCCGTGCGGCCGTCGACGGCCTGCTGGACTGACCCCCGTCAGGGGCGCCGCGCCGCGAGTTCCGCGAGCGTGCGCAGCGCCCCCACCAGCTCGGGCTCGGCCGTCGAGGCGAGCGCGAGCCGTACCGCGTCCGGTGTCCGCTTCGGGTCGACGCGGAAGGCGGTACCCGGCGTGATCCCGATCCCGTGCGCCGCCGCGGCCGCCGTGAAGCCGTCCGCCCGCCAGGGCGCGGGCAGCTCCCACCAGGCGAAGTACCCGCACGGGTCGGCCCGTACGGCGAACCCGTCGAGCAGCTCGCGGACCAGCCCCTGCCGCCGCCCGGCCTGCTCCCGCTTGGCCGCGACGAGCCGCGCCACGGTGCCGTCCCCGATCCACCGCACGGCCGCCTCCAGCGCGAACGCCCCCGGCCCCCACCCCCCGGACCGTACGGCGGCCGCCACCGCGTCCACGTGGTCCTCCGGTACGACGACGAACCCGACGGTGAGGCCGGGTGCGACCCGCTTGGAGAGCGAGTCGACGACATGGACGAGGCCGGGCGCAAGGGCGGCGAGCGGCGGCTCGGTGCCGGTGTGCAGAAACGACCAGACCCGGTCCTCCACGACCGGCAGCCCCAAGTCGCTCACGACACTGGCGAGTTGGTGCCGCCGTTCGGTCGGGACGGTCAGGGACGTCGGATTGTGCAGGGTCGGCTGGAGGTAGAGGGCGGAGAGCGGGGCGGACCGGTGCGCGGCGCGCACGGACTCGACGACCGGCCCCTGTTCGTCCGTCGCCACCGGGACGAGCGTGACGGAGAGCCGGGCCGCGACCTCCTTGACCAGCGGATACGTCAGCGGCTCCACCCCGACCCGGCCGCCCGGCCGTACCAGCGAGGCCAGGGCGGCGGCGATGGCCTGCCGGGCGTTGCCGGTGAAGAGGACGCGGTCGGGGTCGGGCCGCCAGTCGTCGGTGGTGAGCAGCGCGGCGACGGCCTCCCGGGCCCGCGGGGTGCCGTCGGTGGCGCCGGTGCGCAGTGCGTCGGCGAGCGCGTCGGGCCGGAGCAGGGGCGCGAGCGCGGGGGCCAGCAGCTCCGACTGCCCAGGCGCGGAGGGGTAGTTGAGCTCCAGATTGACGCGGGCGGTGCCGTCTTCGGTCAGCGCCCGCCCCTGCGGGGTGACCTCGGTGGCCCGGACGAAGGTCCCACGCCCGACCTCGCCCACCACCAGCCCGCGCCGCACGAGTTCGGTGTACACCCGCCCGGCGGTCGAGGCGGCGATCCCGTGCCGCCTCGCGAACGCCCGCTGCGGTGGCAGCCGTTGCCCGGCCCGCAGCCGCCCCCGCGCGATGTCCAGCGCGATCCGGTCGGCGATTCCCCGAAAGTCGTCCACGGCCCGTCCCCCCGTCAGCATTGCACCGAGAGCAAAGATCTTATTGCACCGAGGAGTTGCCGACACCTAGGGTCGTTCACATGCCCCCCTTCCTCGCATACGACGACAATGACCCCCAAACATCGCGCACCCCCTTGCTGCTCATCCACGGCCACCCCTTCGACCGCACCATGTGGCACCCCCAGCGCACCGCCTTCGCCGCCTCCCGCCGGGTCATCGCCCCCGACCTGCGCGGCTACGGAGCCTCCCCGGTCACTCCCGGCCGTACCCCGCTCTCCCGCTTCGCGGCGGACCTGGAGGAGCTCCTCGACGCCCTGGGCGTGGAGACCTGCGTGCTCGCGGGCCTGTCGATGGGCGGCCAGATCGCGATGGAGTGCTACGACCGTTTCGGCGCCGACCGCGTGCGGGGCCTGGTCCTGGCCGACACGTTCCCCACCCCGGAGACACCGGAGGGCAGGCGGGCCCGCAACGCCATGGCCGACCGGCTGCTGCGCGAGGGCATGCGGGGCTATGCCGACGAGGTCCTGGAGAAGATGGTCGCCCCCTATGCCCGCCCGGAGGTCAAGGCCCACGTGCACCGCATGATGACGGCCACCGACCCCGAGGGCGCGGCGGCGGCCCTGCGCGGCCGGGCCGAACGCCCCGACTACCGCCCCCTGCTGACGAAGGTGACGGCCCCGGCGCTGGTGCTGGTCGGCACCGACGACGAGTACACCCCCGTCTCCGACGCCGAGGCCATGCACGCCCTCCTCCCCGACGCCACCCTCCGGATCATCGACGCGGCCGCCCATATGCCCAACCTGGAACGGCCGGAGGAGTTCAACCGGGTGCTGGGGGAGTTCCTGGCGCGGGTGGATTTCCTGGCGCGGGTGGACGAAGGGCCGTAATCCCGGCCGGGTGACGACGGCGCCCGGCCCCGGATCCCGGCTCGCGGCCCGGGCGGCCGCCCTGCTCCTCCTCGGCGTGACCGTCGTCGTCGGTTGCCGCATCGCCGACACCGACGCCGTCACCCCCGTCCCCCAGCTCCTCGCCTTCCTCCCCTGGCTGCTCGTCCCCACCCTGCTGGGGCTGCTGCCCACCCTGCTCGCCCGCCGGTGGCCCGGTCTGGTCCGGGGCGCCGCCCTGCTGCCGGCCCTCGGCTGGTTCGTCGAGCCGTACGGCAGCGGCGCCGAACCGGCCGGCCGCACCGCCGGCCGGCCCGCCCCCACCGCCTCGGTGTTCGGCACCCAGATCGACCACGTCCCTGTCTCCCGGGACTTCTCGGCGACCGGCGCCCGCTTCCTGCGCCTGTCCGACACCGACCACCGTGCCCTCGTCGTCGACATCACGCTCCACCAGCACAAGCCCTGATAATGGGCGCATGTCCCGCGAGTTCCCGATCGGCCTGACCCCTCCCGACTGGCTGGTAAGGAACCTCCGGCCCCAGCAGGCCCCGCCCCTCAACTGGCCCGCCCTGGCCCGCGCCGCCCTCGGTATGGCCCTCCCGCTCGTCATCGGGCTCGCCGTCGGACAGCCCGCGTACGGCGCGCTCGCCTCCATGGGTGCCCTGTCCGGGGTCATCGGCGACACCGCCGACGCCTACCGGATGCGGATCCTCAACATCGCGGTCCCCCAGCTCTTCGGCGCCGTCGGCGTCACCGCCGGCGCGCTGGTCTACGGCCAGGGCTGGCTGACGGTCGTCGTCGTCACCGGCATCGCGCTGGTCTCCGGGATGATCTCGACGATCGGCGCGGTCTCCTCGGTCTCCGGACTGCTGCTCCTGCTCAACTCCGTGATCGGCGCGGGCCTGCCGCTGCCCGGCCCCTGGTGGCTGACGCCCGTCCTGATGACCGGCGGCGGCCTCCTGGTGCTTCTCCTCGCCCTGCTGGCCTGGCCGCTGCGGTCGGGCGTGCCCGAACGCTCGGCGGTCGCCGCCACCTACCGCACGGTCGCCGAACAACTGGTCGCCATCAGCACGGCCGACGCCGAGCAGTACGACCGCGCCCGGCACACCGTCACCCAGTCGCTGAACCAGTCGTACGACCTGATCCTCGCCCGGCGTGCCCGGTACCGCGGCCGCAGCCGTGAACTCACCCGCATGCTGGCCCAGCTGAACGCGATCACCCCGGTGGTGGAGGCCGCACCCGCCGCCCGGCTCGCCGGCAAACCGCTGCCGCCCGAGGTCCCGGCGGCGGTCCGGCACATCGCCGACGCCATCGACACCGGCTACACGGGCCCGATAGGACTCGACCTCCCCGAGCCGCTCAACGAGACCTCCCGGGCCGTCGACCACGCCCTGCGGCATGTCGCCGACGTCGCCACCACGCCGGACGTCGACCCGCGCGGCATCGACGACCGCCTCGGCCGCCCCGCCGCCCTCGGCATCCGCACCGCCCGCGCCGCCCGCAACGTCGTGCTCTCCGCCAACTCCTGGCGCTACGGCATCCGCCTCGCCCTCTGCATCGGCATCGCGCAGGCGCTGGTCTCCCTCATCCCGGTCCCGCGCTCCTACTGGGTCGCGCTCACCATCACGTTCGTCCTCAAGCCCGACTTCGGCTCGGTGTTCTCCCGGGCGCTGCTGCGCGCGGTGGGCACGGTGGCCGGGCTGGTGGTGGCGGCGACCGTCCTCACCCTGGTCCCGCGCGGCTGGTGGGACGTCCCGGTGATGATGATCCTGGCGCCCCTGATCCCGGCCCTCACCCCCCGCGGCTACGGCTTCCAGACCGCCGCCGTCACCCCGGTGATCCTGCTCCTCTCCGACGTACTGAACCACCAGGGCACCGGCCTGCTCCTGCCGCGCCTCCTGGACTCCCTGATGGGCTGCGGCATCGCGCTGATCGCCGGATATCTGCTGTGGCCGGAGAGCTGGCACACCCGGGTCGGCGACCGGCTCGCGAACGCGGTGGCGGACACCGCGGACTATGTCGACCTGGCCTTCAGGGAGGGCGCGGACCCGGCCGCCCGCGCCCGGATGCGCCGCCGCCTCTACCGCGACCTGTCCACCATCCGTACGGAGTTCCAGCGTGCCCTGACCGAGCCGCCGCCCACCGGCCGCCGCGCCGCCGCCTGGTGGCCGCTGGTCGTCGCCGTGGAACGCATCGTCGACGCGACGACGGCGGCCCGGGTCCGGGTACGGCACGGAGCACCGCACCCGGCCCCGGCCGAGGTGGACCAGATCGCCCTGCAACTACGCGAGTTGGCCGAGGGCGTCCGCGAGGCGGAAACCCTGACCGCGGTCCGCACCGACCTCACGGGCCCGGCGGACGGCGTCCTGGAACCACTGCGCCAGGAGGTGGCGGCGGCGAGGGCGATCGCGTCCCCACACTGACCGGCCGTGGGTGTCTGTTTCCGTCTCAGACGCCGATGTCGCAGCCGTCCTTGCGCCAGACCGCGACGACCGCCGGACGGACGATCCGGCCCGGGCCGTCGGGCCAGACACTCGCCGGGTTTTCCACCGTGGCGCCGGTGATCTCGCCCGGATGCTGCACGGCCACCAGCACCCGCCGGTCCTGCACCAGCGGACCGCAGGTCTCGGCGCCGGTCGGCATGGTCAGGAACTGCTTCAGCTCACCGCGCCGGTCGCCCCGCGTGGCCACGCCGAACAACCCGTCGTGGTAACCGAGCTGCGCGCCGTCCGTCGAGATCCACAGGTTGCCGTGCGGGTCGAAGGCGACGTTGTCCGGGCAGGAGATCGGGCTGACGTCGTCCTTGGGGAAGCCCGCGAAGTAGGTCGCGGGGTCGTCCGGGTCGCCGGCGACGAGGAACAGCGTCCAGGCGAACCTCGTGCTGTCGGCCCGGTTCCAGCGCTCGGTCAGCTCGAGGATGTGCCCGTGCTTGTTGGCGTTGCGCGGGTTGGCCTCGTCGGCGGGGGCGTTGCCGGTCAGACCACGGTTGGTGTTGTTGGTGAGGGCGACGTACACCTTCCCGGAGCGCGGGTTCGGTTCGATGTCCTCGGGCCGGTCCATCTTCGTCGCGCCGACCTTGTCCCCGGCGAGCCGGGTGAAGACGAGCACCTCCTCGACGCTCATCCCCGCCACATGCGAGACGGCGCCCTTCGCGGTGGCGGTGACCAGCGGGATCCATTCACCGCTGCCGTCGAACTCCCCGTCGTTCGGCAGCTTCCCCGTGCCGTCGATCTCGATGGCGGGCGAGTCCCCGGTGAGCTTGGCGACGTACAGGGTCCCCTCGTCGAGCAGGGAGAGATTGTGCTCGCGTACGGACCGCCCGCTCCCGTGCCGCATCCGCTTGCTGCCGACGAACTTGTAGAAGTAGTCGAACCGCTCGTCGTCCCCGGTGTAGACGACCGGCCGCCCGTCGTCGGTGAGCCGCACGGTCGCGCCCTCGTGCTTCACCCGCCCGAGAGCGGTGTGCTTACGGGGAGTGGAGGAGGGGTCGTACGGGTCGAACTCGACGACGTACCCGAAGCGGTGCACCTCGTTGGGCTCCTGGGCGACATCGAACCGGGAGTCGAACCGCTCCCACTTCCGCTCCGTGGCCCCCGTCCCGATCCCGTACCGCTTGTCCGTCGCCCGGCTGCTGTTGGCGAAGTACTGGTTGAAGTTCTCCTCGCCGTGGAGGGTGGTGCCCCACGGGGTGGTGCCGCCGGAGCAGTTGTTGAGCGTGCCCAGCACCCTGCGGCCGGTCGGGTCGGCGGAGGTCTTCAGCAGGTCGCTGCCGGCGGCGGGGCCGGTCAGCCGGAACTCGGTGGTTACGGTGACCCGCCGGTTGAGGTGATGCCGGGGTACGACGGTGAGCTTCCCGCTCCCGCGGTCCTCCTCCACGACGACCGCGGACAGCCCATGGGCCGCCCAGGCGACCTCGACCTGCTCACGGGTGGGGTTGGCGGCGTCATAGCCACGGAACATCAGCACTTCGTCGGTGTACTCGTGGTTGGCGACGAGAAGCTGCCTGCCCCGCTCGCCGGGCACCGGCAGCAGCGCCAGGAAGTCGTTGTTGTACCCGAACTGACCGGCCTGCGCGGCGGCGGTCTGGTTGTCGGGGTCGAAGGCGGGCGCGCCGCGCAGGATGGGCTCGCCCCAGCGGATGACGACGTTCTGGGCGTAGCCGTCCGGGATGGTGACGGTGTCGGCGTTGTTGGGAGCGACGGCGGTGAATCGCAGCCCACGGGCGCCGGATTTGGAAGCCGTCGGGGAGGTCTTCTTGGAGATCTCCTTGGACGCGGCGGCAGCGGGCCGGGCCCCCGCGACGCCGACGCTCCCGGCAGCCGCGGCGACGGAGACGACGGCGGCGGCCCGCATGGCGTTACGACGGCTGAGGGCACCGGCGATGACATCGCCGACGTACGGGTTCGCGCTGGTGTTGGGCACCTCGTGGAAGCAGGCGTCACCACACCGGAACCGGCAGGTGAGGGCGGAGCGCCCACCAGGATGCTCGGCGTTGGGCGTCCCGACGAGTGGCAGCAGCTTGCGCACTTTACTCTCCCCTTGCGATCTTTTGGTGTGAGCGTGACCCTAGGGGCGTGATTGTGCACACGAACGGCCGATGAATGAACGAGAGATGAACTGGGAGGAACCGAAGGAGAGTTGGCGATGGGCCGGAACTCGACCGCCGTACGCCCGACAGGAGTCATCGACCCTCCCCAAGATCGCAACCTGGGGCCGCTAACCTTACGTGTCCGTCCTGGCCAGCGATTGACGGGTATCAACTCACGCGAAGGGTTGCGCACATGGGCATTCTCACTCTCCTGCGGAACGCATTCGGCCGGTCGCGAAAGCCGCGCCCCGCCGAGGCAGAGGGTGCAGACCAGCTCCCCTCGCAGCCGACGCCGGCACCGGCGCCGAAGCAGGAAGCACCAGAACCGGCCGCCCCCGCGGTGGTCCCGGAACCCCGCCCGGCAGACACCGACGAGCACGATCTGGTGTCGGCGGCATTCGACAACGTGACGGTGCCGAAGCAGGCGTCGCGAACGATCGAGCCGGAGATCGAGGTTCGGGGGGAGGCGGAGGCCAAGGCCGACGCAGAGGCGGAGGCGGAGGCAGAGGCCAAGGCCCATGCGGAGGCGGTGGCGGTGGCTGAGGCCGGCCCAGTGGCTGAGGCCAAGTCTGAGGTGACGGCTGAGCCAGAGGCTGAGGCGACGGCTGAGCCGAAGGTTGAGGCCGAGCCGGAGGCCGAGACGACCGCCGCGACCGAGCCGGTGGCTGACGCCAAGCCGGGGGCTGAGGCGACGGCTGAGACCGAGCCCGTGACTGGGGCGGCGGCTGAGCCGGAAGCTCATGACGAGCCGGTCGCCGAGGCGGTTGTCGAGCCGACGCCGGCAACGGAGGCAGTGGCCGAACCGACGGCCGAGGCTGAGCCCGAGGCCGCGATCGAGCCGACGCCCGAGCCCCAGCCCGAGCCGGAGGCCGAGGCGGTTGTCGAGCCGACACCGGCAACGGAGGCAGTGGCCGAACCGACGGCCGAGGCTGAGCCCGAGGCCGCGATCGAGCCGACGCCCGAGCCCCAGCCCGAGCCGGAGGCCAAGGCGGTTGTCGAGCCGACACCGGCAACGGAGGCAGTGGCCGAGCCGAAGGCCGAGGCTGAGCCCGAGCCGAAGGCCGAGGCCGCGATCGAGCCGACGCCCGAGCCCGAGCCGGTCGCGGAGCCGGAGCCCGCCGCCACCGCCGAGCCCGAGACCACCCCGGCCGAGGAGGCCGAGGGCGAGCCCGCACCGGCAACCGCCGAGACGACCAACGCCCCCGAGCCGGAAATCGAGGCGGCTTCCGATCTGGAGGCTGAGCCCGAGGTCTCCCCGGAACCCGCCGCAGCCGCCGTCGGCGAGTCCGCCCCACAGGGGCCACCCGCACCCGACGACGAAACCGTCACGGGTGGTGCGGGTGGGAACCATCCGGCCGAAGGCGAAGCCGAGGCCGGCGGCCCCCCCCCCCCCCCCCCCCCCCCCCCCCCCCCCCCCCAACCCCCCCCCCCCCCCCCCCCCCCCCCCCCCCCCCCCCCCCCCCCCCCCCCCCCCCCCCACACCCCCCCCACG
>NZ_JBEOTA010000010.1:0-165630 GCF_040303265.1 Streptomyces sp. NPDC096040 | reverse complement strand
GCACGGGTGGGCGCAGCGGCACCCTGCCGGCACCGGTTAAGCGACGCCCCCGCCCTCAGCCCCCGCCGCCCCCACCACCCCCACCGCCACCGCCACCGCCACCGACAACGACGCCGCCGCCACCGCCCTCGCCAAGGCCGGCCTCACCGGCACCCGCGCCGTCACCTACCTCGTCCTCGACCGCTCCGCGAGCATGCGCCCGTACTACAAGGACGGCTCCGCCCAGGCCCTGGCCGACCAGACCCTCGCCCTGGCCACCCACCTCGCCCCGAACCCCGAGGCCCCCTCCGTCCACGTCGTCTTCTTCTCCACCGAGGTCGACGGCACCATCGACCTCACCCCCGCCTCCCCCGAGAACGCGATCGACGAGGCACACGCGGGCCTCGGCCGTATGGGCCGTACCAGCTACCACGCCGCCGTGGAAGCCGTACTCGCGCACTACGACAAGAACGCCACCCCCGGCGCCCCGGCGACCCCCGCCCTCGTCGTCTTCCAGACCGACGGCGCCCCGGATGCCAAGACCCCCGCCACCCAGTCCCTCACCGACGCCGCGAAGACCCACCCCTCGGTGTTCTTCTCCTTCGTCGCGTTCGGCGAGCACGAGAACAAGGCCTTCGACTACCTCCGCAAGCTGAAGACCGACAACACGGCCTTCTTCCACGCGGGCCCGACGCCCCTGGAGCTCACGGACGCGGAGCTCTACGATGGCGTCCTGATCGACTGGCGCCCGTAGCACCTGTGTCCCATGCCGCCCGCTTCTCACCCAATAAAACGGGAAGCGGGCGGCATACACATGTCGGCTACGATTTCAAGGTTCACACCTGTAGGAACCAGCTACAGCAACCGCGACCTGGGAGCAGCCCCCGATGGCTCGACACCTCATCACCAGCGCCCTTCCGTACATCAACGGGATCAAGCACCTGGGCAACATGGTGGGGTCCATGCTCCCGGCGGACGTGTACTCCCGGTACCTCCGCCAGCGCGGCCACGACGTCCTCTACATCTGCGCGACGGACGAGCACGGCACCCCCGCCGAGCTCGCGGCCAAGGAGCAGGGCCTCCCGGTCGACGAGTTCTGCGCCCAGGCGCACGACGCCCAGAAGGCGGTCTACGACGGCTTCGCACTCGCGTTCGACTACTTCGGCCGCAGCTCCAGCCCCGAGAACCGCGAGATCACCCAGCACTTCGCCCGCCGCCTGAACGAGAACGGCTTCATCGAGGAGCGGTCGATCCGCCAGGTGTACTCCCCGGTCGACGGCCGTTTCCTCCCGGACCGCTATGTCGAGGGCACCTGCCCGCACTGCGGCTACGACAAGGCGCGCGGCGACCAGTGCGAGAACTGCACCCGCGTTCTTGACCCGACCGACCTGATCAACCCGCGCTCGGCGATCTCCGGTTCCACGGACCTGGAGATCCGCGAGACCAAGCACCTCTTCCTCCTCCAGTCCAAGCTGGAGAACGAGGTGCGGGAGTGGGTGGCGAAGCACGACAAGGACTGGCCGCAGCTGGCCTCCTCCATCGCCCACAAGTGGCTCACCGAGGGCCTGCACGACCGCGCGATCACCCGCGACCTGGACTGGGGCGTCCCGGTTCCGGCCGACACCTGGCCGGAGCTGGCGGCCGAGGGAAAGGTCTTCTACGTCTGGTTCGACGCCCCGATCGAGTACATCGGCGCGACAAAGGAGTGGGCGGACCAGGACCCGTCCACCCGCGACTGGAAGTCCTGGTGGTACGACGTCGACACCGACGTCCGCTACACGGAGTTCATGGCGAAGGACAACGTCCCCTTCCACACGGTCATGTTCCCGGCCACCGAACTCGGCGTCCGCGAGCCGTGGAAGAAGGTCGACTACGTCAAGGCCTTCAACTGGCTGACGTACTACGGCGGAAAGTTCTCGACCTCCCAGAAGCGAGGCGTCTTCACCGACCAGGCGCTGGACATCCTCCCGGCGGACTACTGGCGCTACTTCCTCATCGCCAACGCCCCCGAGTCGGACGACTCGTCCTTCACCTGGGAGCACTTCACGGCCACGGTGAACAAGGACCTGGCCGACACCCTCGGCAACTTCGTCAACCGCGTCCTGTCCTTCTCCAAGAAGCGCTTCGGCGAGGAGGTCCCGGCCGGCGGCGAGCCCGGCGAGGCCGAGGCGAAGCTGGGCGAGCAGATCGCAGAACTCCTCGCCGAGTACGAGTCCCAGATGGAGTCCCTCCAGTTCCGCAAGGCCGCGGCAGCCCTGCGCGCCCTGTGGTCGGCCGGCAACTCCTACCTGGAGGAGAAGGCCCCCTGGCTGGAGATCAAGACGAACAAGGACGGCGCGGCCCTGACCCTGCGCACGGCGATGAACCTGATCCACCTTTACGCGGTGGTCTCGGAGCCCTTCATCCCGTCGACGGCGAAGACGATGCGCGAGACGTTCGCCCTGACCGAAGACACGGCGACCTGGGTCACGGCCGCCGAGGCGAAGTCCCTGGCCTCCGTCCCCACCGGCACTCCCTTCACGGTCCCCCCGGTCCTCTTCGCCAAGCTCACGGACGAGGACCTGGAGACCTACAAGGAGCGCTTCGGCGGCACGGAGGCCTGACCGCCCGCCCGGCCCCTTGACGACCCCGCCCACCGGCGTCAAGGGGCCGCCGCACGTCAGCTCAGCAGCCCCAGCACCAGCGCCCCCGCCACCGGCGCCGCGTACACCAGCGGGAACGGGATGTGCGAGTACCACCTCGCCCGCGCGACGGTGACCGCGGCGCCGGTGAAGTAGAGCAGCAGCCCCACCCCCGCCAGCACCCCGACCACCGGCACGGCCAGCCCGACCACCAGCCCCACCGCCCCGGCGGCCTTGGCCACCCCGAGCGGCGTCCACCAGGCCCGCGGCACCCGGTAGTCGGTGAGCGCCTTGACGATCCACTCAGCCCGCACCAGAAGCACGGTCCCGGAGAACCCGGCCAGCACAGCGGCGACCAGGGTGACGACGACATGGGCGATACGCACGAAGGACTCCCCTCACAACAACCTGCCGAACACCTCACTGACGCGCACGCCGCGATTTGTGTGACAAGGCAGCAAAGATCGCGCTAGCCCCCATCCCCTTGCATGGCTCTGCGGGCCCTGAGCACATAGCGCTCACGACGGGTTTCACCACCCATCCCGCACCTAGACTCTTACGAGCGCCGAGGAGAGGGAAGCCAGTGGCAGCTGGGGGGACGAGCGAGACGGTCGTGCAGCCGACAAGCCCTGACACCGTCAGTACGCAGGTACCGGCACCAGGGCAACGGCCGGTACAAGGCAGAGGTAGAGAAGGGCCTGCACACCCCGGAGGCCAAGCGTCGCCGCGCTGCTGCCCGCAAGGCAAAGGCGAAGGCTCGAGCCGCCGCGCGCACTTCGCAGAGCGCCAGCGCCCCGGAGACCTTCGACGACGGTGGGCTCTTCCCTGAGCCGGACGCCCTCTTCTGAGCTACACGACAGCGCCCCGCGCCAATGACAACCAGGCGCGGGCGCGTGCAGTTGAGGAGTCAGCTCCCCGACGCGTATGCCACGAAGTCCGCCCAGGCTTCCGGCGCCAGCGCGAGGCGCGGGCTGACCTCGCGGTACTTGGAGTCGCGGACGTGGATGATGCCGGGGGTGGTGGCGACCTCGACGCAGGAGTCGCCCTCGTTGCCGTCGCTATAGCTGCTCTTGAACCACGCCAGTTCGGAGGCGTCTCCGGCGTAGGGCTTGCGGATCATGTCTCTCCCAGCAATTGCTCAATGAAGGCCAGCAGCGACTCCCGAGGCGCAAGAGCCTGAGCCCGGATGGTGCCCTAGCGCAGCTCAAGGATGTGCACCTGCCTCGGGTCCGCAACAGGACGGCCGTTGAACGCACCGTCGGAGCGCCCTGTCGCCGTACCGTCCGCGAACTTCAGCAGCTCGATCCGTCCGTCCAGACCGGGGTGGACCTCGACGTGCGTAGGCATCACCTGAAGTGTGACGTTACGCAACCGGCCCACCTCCAACAGACGTTCGAGCTGCCGTCGCCACACCATTGTGCCGCCCAGAGGCCGCCGCAACAGCGTCTCTTCCAGCACGAAGCCGAGCGCGGGGGCTGGATCTCGCTCGAAGATGGACTGCCGAGCCACGCGCGCGGCAACCAAGCGCTCCACCTCGGCTTGTGGGTAAGGGGGTTGCCGCGACTCGAACGCGGCACGAGCATGATCCGACGTCTGCAACAACCCATTGATGCTGTTGCAGACGTACACCCCGATCTCGACCGCCTTCGCCTCCATGTCCGCCAGATCCCGCACCTTCTTCGGGTACCGGACCTTCTTCACGTCCTCCCAAGTCGCCGCGATGAGGCCGCCCGCGCCCAACACCTCGTCGGCCTTGTACAGATACTCCTGCCGAGGAATCCGCTGCCCGGACTCGATCTTGTACACCATGTCCTCGCCGTACCCGAGCCGCTTGCCGAACTCCCCGGCCCGCATGCCCACCGACTCCCGCCGCAGCTTCAACTGCCGCCCCACGGTGGCGACAACGGCCACGCCCCACTCGTCGTCCGGGTCCACCTCCCAACCCGGCTCGTCTGCCTCGGTCCTGAGCCGTACCTCGCCGTCCACCGACATGCGCACCCCTCCGCCGTACCGCCTCGAACCGCGACGCCCCTACCCGCACGCACCGCCCCGACAAGCCCGGACACCACCGGACAACCCTGGACAGTGACTGTACGCAACAGCGTCGTCACTCCTCACGGTAGGCGCATCCGGCCACGCTGAGTGACGTGAATCAGAAACTCGCCGAACAGACAGCCCCACCCACCCAGCCCGCCGAACCCGCCCGCCCCCTCCGCAACTTCCACGTCCTCCTGTCCCCCACCCCACGCGGCGCCCGCCTCGCCCGCCTGCTCACCACCGAACAACTGCGCGCCTGGGGACTCCACTTGGACCCGGCGGCGCTCGTCGTCGCCGAACTCGCGAACAACGCCGCCACCCACGGCCGCGTCCCCGGCCGGAACTTCCAGCTCCTGCTCTACGTCGTCGGCGACACCCTCCGCGTCGAAGTCACCGACACCCGCAGTGACCGGCTACCGCACCCCCAAGCCCCACCACCCCCGCCCGCGAAACCGGCCGTGGCCTGTTCCTCGTAGACGCTCTCGCCGACCGCTGGGGAGTGACTCAGGACCGACCGCCCCGCAAAACGGTCTGGGCCGAACTCACATACTCAAGTCAATGACGACCGTTCTGCGGGACACACCGCAGAGTGTCGCCAACCCGATCATCGAACTCGTCGCACAAGGCCTGGGCAAGCACCCAGCCGCACAACTGTGGAGGAAACTGGTGGCCGTGGACCTCTCCTTTTACAAGTCAGACCTCGCCCAGGAAACCCTCAAGGAAATCCGCGAGGAAATCCGCGCCGAGGGCTTGGCTCAGGGCGAGGCGCAACGCGCCGCCGAGGACGTCCTGGCCATCCTGGAAGTGCGTGGCATCGACGTCCCCGAAGCGGTCCGGGAACGCATCACCAGGTGTGGCGACCCCGAGATCCTGAGCCGCTGGCTGCGGCGTGCCGTCACAGCCCCCACGGTCGAAGACGTCTTCACGGACGAGTAGCCCGAGGCCATGGCAGAGAGGCCGACCCGGTACGCGGGCCGGCCTCGGGAGGCAGGGCGGTGAACGGCGAGAGCTGGCCGGAGCGCAGGCGTGCGCTCCTGAGGGACGACCCGGCGGCTGCCAAGAGAAGGCAGTGCGCGAGTGCGCTTCTCTACTCCGGCTGCACCACGAACACTGTCACCCCCCGCATCCGCACCCCGTACCACGCGGCTCCAAGTCCCCCGTCACGGCCACCTCCAGCCCACGTCGCCAGGCATCGGTGGCCTTGTCGATGTCTTCCTGGCGAAGCTCCACCCGGACCCGCCGCTGCCGCGAGGTGTCCTCGTGTACGAAGGAGCCGTAGATCGTCGCCTCACGCGGGTTCACGTCGCGGTGCAGTTTCGTCACCACCTCGTGCAGAACGGCCCCTTGCTCCCGCCCCAGCCGTTCACGGAGATCCTTCGCCACCGCCTCCAGCGCCCCCGCATGGTCACGGCTGAAGGCGACTGGTGGTGAGGGCTGTTCGACCGGCAGCTCGGACGACCACGCGAAGGACAGCGAGAAGTCCCCACAGAGATTCACGGACCTCACTGACCGGGCATTGTCCGACAACATCGAACTCGGTGTGGTTGCCCGTGATCCGCACCTGGTGGAGCCGCTCGTGGACCATTTCCGCTGGCTTCTGGCCCCCGAAAACCAGGTCATGCGGCCTGCGTGAACCCGGCTCAGAGCCGACCGCTGTGCGTGCAGTTGCGGACCGAGGGAAGGGCGTTCGACCTGAGACGCGCCGCTTCCCCCGGTACCCGGTCGGTCAGCTCGCGGTCAGCACGCCCGCGCCCGTCGTCTTCGCCAGCTCCGTCGGCAGGTTCTTCACGCTCGACTCCAGGCCCGCCGTCAGGGTCGGTGTCCAGTTGACCGTCGTCTTGATCTTCTTGGAGTTCGCGGCGTTGTAGGCGGCGACGAGGTCGGTCGTCGTGCCGTTGACGAGGTTGCCGCTGCCCGCGACGGAGCCGGTGCCGTCGCCGCTCAGGAGCTTGGAGACCTTGAGGGAGCTGGGCACGGTCCAGTAGTTGTTCTGGGCCACGACCTGCGCTTTCGCGCGGGAGTTGATGCTGTACTGCAGCGAGTAGCCGTTGAGGGGCGTGACGTCGTAGACGTTGTTGTAGATGTGTACCTGGCCGACGCGGGTCAGCGGGGCGCGCTGGACGATGCCCTTCCAGATGTTGTGGTGCAGGGTGACGCGCAGCTTGCCGCTGGGCTCGCTGTCGCTGCTGCCGATCAGCATCGTCTTGTCGTGGCTGGTGAACTGGTTGTGTTCGACGGTCACCAGGTCCGAGCTCTTGGTGATGTCGAGTTCACCGTCGTGGACCTGGTACTCACGGCCGTAGTACTTCGGGTTGGTGCTGTCGAAGTGTCCGGCGTCGGTGAACGTGTTGTGGTCCGCCCAGACGTGCGTCGCGCCGCGGAGCGTCACCGAGTCGTACGCGGAGTTCCAGTTGCCGTCGTCGCCGTCGGTCGGATCCCACTGGGGGAAGCAGTCCTCGGTGTCGGCGAAGGTCAGGTTGCGGACGATGACGTTGTCGACCTTCTGGATCTGCAGCATGCCGCCGGTGATGCCGGCGTTGGTGCCGGGGACGCCGACGATCGTGGTGTTGGCCGGCACCCTGAAGACGATGTTCTTCGCCTGCTTGTCCTGGGCCGCGGCACGGGCCTTCTCCTGGGTGCCGGAGGGCAGCTTCGAGCGGCCGTAGGTGGCGGGGTCGAACGCCTTCAGATAGGCCGACAGCGAGTACCCCGTGCCCGCCGCGTAGTCGGCGCAGGTCAGCTTCTTGCCGGAGTCGTCGGTGTTGGCGTCGATGGTCCCCTTGACCTTGATGATGCGCGGGCTGGTGGCGGAGACGGAGCCGAGCGCCTTCACCAGCTGGGCACGGGTGGAGACGGTGAAGGTGTGCGCGGAGTCGGCCTTCGCACCGCCGGTCGTACCGGCACCGGAGGACGCCCAGCCGTCCTTGGCGGCGAGTGTCCGGTGGTAGAGATCGGTGCCGGAGGCATTCGCGTTCAGCACGAGCGCACCGGCACCGGCACCGGCGGCCACGACGGCGGCGGAGACGACGAGGGTACGGCGCGTGCGAAGGGACCGACGGTGAGAGGCAGAGGCCACGGGGGAGTCCTTACGTGCTTCCTGGACGGGCGATTTCTCACTCCTCTGTGGTTGTGGAGATCGAAAAGGTTGCCGGGATTTTTCCCCACCCACCCGACCCCGCCTGCGCATGCCCACGACACATCCGTATGGTTTCGCCATGACCCCTGAGCTCATCCCGATCGCCTACGAGCCGCACGGCCGTACCGAGGCGATCGGCCGCTATTCCGACGGACAGTTCCTGGCGTCGGTCACGTACGCGTTCCCCGAGGGGTTCCGGCTGGACGAGGGCTGGGAGGAGCAGAAGCGGCTCTACTCCGTGCTCCATCTCTTCGACGCCGAGGGCCGCTACCGTGACTCGCAGATCTGGTGCGCGGGCAGCTGGGCCGAGCAGCGTCGGGACCCGGACGGCACGGACTCGGTGCTGTCCCGGGCCCGGGCCCGGCTGGCGACCATGCTGCGCAGTCTGCCCCGGCGTACGTACACGGACATAGCGATCCGCCCGTTCCGGCTCACCGTCGACGGCGTGCTGTTCGGCCTGGTGGCCAAGGAGGACGAGGACGGCCCGTGGGCCGAGCTGTACCCGGACCGCCTGGGCTTCGGCGAGCCGTGGGACGGCCGGTACGACACCTGACGTACCGGCCGTCCATGGGGATCAGCCGGCTGATGGCGACGGGGCCGGGCCGCCGCCGCCCTCGCCGTCGTTCGTCGCGTCCTGGTCGACGGACATGGTGATCGAGCCCTGGACGCCCCTGGCGATGTCGTCCTTGCGGTAGCGGAGCTTCAGCAGGCCGCCCTGGGTGCCGGACTGGTCGTAGGTCGTTTCAATCATGCTGTTCCGTCAGCCTGTTGAGGCTCCGGAAGCTGTTCGTTGTCTGTCATGCCGCCGGAAGCTAGAGGCGCAGCCTGTCAACGACCTTGGAAAAAAGCCCCCTTGCGCACTCCCGCGCGCAAGGGGGCTGGAAATCGACGCCGGCCTGCCCAGGCCTGCTCGCTACTTCGGCTGGGGCTTCCGGATGGACAGGTGCAACTCGCGCAGCCGGGCCTCGTCCAGCTCGGTCGGCGCGCCCATCATCAGGTCCTGGGCGTTGCCGTTGAGCGGGAAGGCGATGGTCTCGCGGATGTTGGGCTCGTCGGCGAGGAGCATCACGATGCGGTCCACGCCCGGGGCGATGCCACCGTGCGGCGGGGCGCCGAAGCGCAGCGCGCGCAGCATGCCGGCGAACTCGCGCTCGACGGTCTCCTCGTCGTAGCCCGCGATCCCGAACGCCTTGAGCATGATGTCCGGCTCGTGGTTCCGGATGGCGCCGGAGGACAGCTCGACGCCGTTGCAGACGATGTCGTACTGCCAGGCCAGGATGTCCAGCGGGTCCTGGGTCTCCAGGGCCTCCATGCCGCCCTGGGGCATCGAGAACGGGTTGTGCGAGAAGTCGATCCTGCCGGTCTCCTCGTCCTTCTCGAACATCGGGAAGTCGACGATCCAGCAGAACCGGAAGACGTTCTCCTCGAAGTGCCCGGCACGGCGAGCGGCTTCCACCCGCACCGCGCCCATGATCTTGGAGACCTCGTCGAACTCGCCCGCGCCGAAGAAGACGGCGTGACCGGCGGCCAGCTGGAGCCGCTTGGTCAGCTCGGCCACGTTCTCCTCGGTGAGGAACTTGGCGATCGGGCCGGAGAGCGAGCCGTCCTCGGCGACGCGGACCCAGGCCAGGCCCTTGGCGCCCTGCGAGACGGCGTAGTCACCGAGCTGGTCGAAGAACTTGCGGGGCTGGTCCTGGACCGCCGGCACCGGCAGCGCACGCACATGCTTGCCGGCGAAGGCCTTGAACTCCGAGCCCTCGAAGATGTCGGTGATGTCGACCAGCTCCAGCTGGGCGCGCAGGTCCGGCTTGTCGGAGCCGTACTTCAGCATCGCCTCGCGGAACGGGATCCGCGGGAACGGCGAAGTGACCTCACGGCCGCCGCCGAACTCCGTGAACAGCTCGGTCATCAGCTGCTCGATCGGGCGGAAGACATCCTCCTGCTCGACAAAGCTCATCTCGACGTCGAGCTGGTAGAACTCGCCCGGCGAGCGGTCGGCGCGGGCGTCCTCGTCGCGGAAGCAGGGCGCGATCTGGAAGTAGCGGTCGAAGCCGGAGATCATCAGCAGCTGCTTGAACTGCTGCGGGGCCTGCGGCAGGGCGTAGAACTTGCCCGGGTTCAGACGGGACGGCACCACGAAGTCACGGGCGCCCTCGGGGGAGGTGGCGGTGAGGATCGGGGTGGCCATCTCGTTGAAGCCGAGGGCGACCATCTTGTGGCGGATGGCCGAGATCACGGCCGTACGCAGCATGATGTTGCGGTGCATGCGCTCGCGGCGCAGGTCCAGGAAGCGGTACTCCAGACGCCGCTCCTCGTTGACCCCGTCCTCGGCGTTGATCGTGAACGGCAGCGGGGCGGCCGCGCCGAGCAGCTCGACCTCGCCGACCTCGACCTCGACCTCGCCGGTGGGCAGGTCGGGGTTGATGTTCTCGCTGCCGCGGGAGACGACCTTGCCGTCGACTCGTACGGTCGACTCCTTGCTGAGCTTGTCCAGGGCCTCGTAGGCAGGCGTGCCCGGACGTGCCACGAGCTGGGTGATGCCGTAGTGATCGCGCAGATCGATGAAGAGGATGCCGCCCAGGTCGCGCCGATTGTGCAGCCAGCCGCTCAGCCGGACGTCGGTGCCGACGTCAGAGGAGCGGAGCTCGCCGCAGGTGTGGGACCTGTACCGATGCATCGTGGTTCATCCAGCCTTCGCGGATCGGGGTGTGGTATCAGCCTGGCGTTTCACGTGAAACACCCCCAGCGTACCGGGCCCCCCAGCGCCGACTCTCACCATTACCAGGTCGGTGATCGGTAGCGTTTTTCGATCTGATCTTCTTAAAGTGGGGCAATGCGAACTGGCGAGCCCCTGCCCGCCGTGGAGGACGTCCTCACCGCCCTCGCGACCGGACTGTGGCACTGGGACACGGCTACCGGGCTGGTCACCGCGGATGCGGAGGCGGCGCGGCTCATCGGGCTGCCTGCCGAACCGTCCCTCCTGTCGGAGGCCCTGGTCCGGTCCCGTTTCCACCCCGTGGACTGGAACGAGAACACCAGCATCACCCGGCTGGCCGCCATCGAGGGCACGCTCGGCGAGGTCCGGATGCGGGTCATGGACGAGCGGGGCCGGCTGATCCGTACCGTCCGCAGCCGTTTTCGACCGGTGTACGACGCCGAGGAGCGCGTCTACCGGGTGACGGGCACCATCCAGGAGGTCACCGAGCCGTCCCCCGGCGCTGCCGCCCAGCATCCGGTCACCGGCGACTGGCGGCGCTCCCGTGAGGCGTTTCTGCTGGACGCGGGCCGGGCGCTGGCCGAGGCGCGGTCCACCGAGGAGGTGCTGCGGGTCGCCGGGGGGCTGTCGATGCCCGGGTTCTCCCCGGACGGGCTGGCCGTCTTCGGGGCCAAGGGCGACCGGCTGACGATGATCGGCCACCACGGTCAGCAGATCGACGAGGACAGCCCCTTCTCCAGCATGCCGCTGGACACCGACTACCCGGCGGCGGAGGTGGTACGGACCGGCCGGGCCGTCTATCTCTCCTCCCCCGAGCAGTACAGGTCTCGCTACCCGGTCACCTGGCCGCTGGCCGAGCGGTTCGGCCGTCAGTCCTGGGCCTTTCTGCCGCTGACGGTGGCCGGGCGGACCATGGGCGCCTGGATGGCAGGGTTCGCCTATCCGGTGTCGTTCACACCCGACGAGCGGTCCGTGCTCACCACGGTGGCCCGGATGCTGGCACAGGCCCTGTCGCGGGCCGGGATCGCCGACTCGGAGCGGGAGCTGACGGACGGGCTCCAGCGCACCATGCTGCCGACGCTCGGCCCCGAGATACCCGGCATGGACTCGGCCGCCCGCTATATCCCGACCGGCGGCGGCCTCCAGGTGGGCGGCGACTGGTACGACATGATCCCGCTGCCGTCCGGCCGGTACGCCCTGGTCATCGGCGATGTCCAGGGCCATGACGTACGGGCCGCGGGCATCATGGGCCAGCTCCGGATCGCGCTGCGTGCCTACGCCTCCGAGGGCCACCGCCCGGACGCGGTCCTCTCCCGGGCCTCCCGTTTCCTGCACGGGATCACCTACGACGAGGAGATCACCGACCTCCGCTTCGCGACCTGCCTGTACGTGGAGGCGGACCCGGTGACCGGGGTGCTGGAGATCGCCCGCGCGGGACATCTCGACCCCGCGATCCGGATGACCGACGGCACGGTGCTGCGGCGGCCGACGGCGGGCGGGCTGCCGCTCGGCATCGACCCCGACGCGGACTATCCGACCACACGGTTCACCCTCGAACCCGGCGAGATCATGATGATCTGCACCGACGGTCTGATCGAGACCGGCGGCCATGACATCGAGAGCGGCTGGCAGCGGGTCCGGGCGATCATGGAGGACCACGACGGCGACCTGGAGAAACTGGCCGACGCCCTGGTCCAGGCCGTGCACGGCCCCTCCTCGCACCACACCACCGGGCCGCTGGCCGACCGCCGCGAGGACGACATCGCGGTCCTGCTGCTGTCCCGGCCGGGCGCCGGCCCCATAGCCGTACGGCCCCGGGTCCGCCGCACCCTGCTGTCGGTGGCCCAGGACGAGCCCGAGCGGGTCGCCGAGGCCCGCCAGCAGCTGCGCGAGCTGCTGCACGACTGGGACTCGCCCGACCAGGTCGACTCGGCGGTGCTGCTGCTCTCCGAGATGCTCACCAACGTCCTGGTCCACACCGACGCGGACGCGCTGCTGCTCGCCGAGGTCTGCGGTCCGGCCCCTGAGCGCCGTCTGCGCGTCGAGGTCACGGACACCGGCGACGACCTCCCGCACAAGCGCCGCCCCGGCGAACTGGCCTCGTCCGGCCGCGGCCTGGTGCTGATGGAGCTCCTGGCGGAGGCCTGGGGCGTCGACCCGCGCGGGGAGGGCAAGAGCATCTGGTTCGAGCTGTACGAGAACGGCGAGGGCGACGGGTCCTAGGCGGTCCACGAGCGCGGGACGGGTCCTGGCGCTAGGCGGTCGCGTAGCGCGCCCGTAGCTCGTGTACGACGCCGAAGGCGGCCGCGGTGAGCGGTACGGCGAGCAGCATGCCCAGGATCCCTGCGACGGAGGCCCCTGCGGTGATGGCCAGCATCACCACCGCCGGGTGCATCTGCACGGTCCGGCTCTGGATCATGGGCTGCAGCACATGACCCTCCAGCAGCTGCACGGCGAGGACGACGCCGAGTGTCCACAGCGCGATGACGAAACCCCGGTCGGCGAGGGCGACCAGTACGGCGACGGCACCGGAGATGAAGGCGCCGAGGTAGGGGATGTAGGCGCCGACGAGGACGAGCGCGCCGAGTCCGACGGCGCCCGGGACCTGGAGGATCAGCAGGCCGACGGTGATGCAGACGGCGTCGATGAACGCGATGACGGTGGTGCCGCGCATGAATCCCTCGATGCCCTCGAAGGCACGACGGGCCATGGCCTCCAGCAGATCGGCGCTGCCGCCGGGCGCCACGGTCCGGATGGACTCGACGACGAGATGCGAGTCACGGAGGAAGAAGAAGACCAGCAGCAGCGCCAGTACGGCCATGGCGATGCTCTCGCCGACCACGCTCACGCCGCTGATGACGTTGGAGGCGGCCGTCCCGCCGAACTTGCTCAGCAGTTCTTTGGCGTTGCCGGCCAGGTCGTCGAGCGAGGTCCCGGCGGCCCCGAAGTGCTGGGCGAGCGACTTCGCGGCGTTCTTGAGGGACGAGGTGATCTGGCCGCCGGTGTCGATGAGCGCGGCGACGACGATATAGACGGCTCCGCCGACTACCGCGACGACCGCGACGCAGGTGAGCCCGGCGGCGAGGGACCGCTGCACGCCGGCCGCGACGAGCCACCGGTACAGGGGCCTGAGCAGGGCGGTGCCGAGGAGGGCGAGCAGCACGGGTGTGACCGCGGTACGGAACTCCGAGCAGAGCCGGACACCGATCCAGCCGACGCCGGCGGCCAGCAGCAGAACGGCACACCACGCGGCGAACCGGCGCACGGGCTCGGGCAACAGCGACACCGCACCAGCGGATCACGCGAGGCCGGTGGGTGCCCTGCCGTACGCGACCGGGTGGGTGAGCCGGAACCCGGCTCACCCACCCGGTCGGTCGACGAGAACCGTTACGCCTGCGGACCGCTCTCCGTCATTCCGTGGACGGCCGGGACGGTGCCCAGGCGGCCCTTCTGGAAGTCCTCGAAGGCCTGCATCAGCTCGTCCTTGGTGTTCATGACGAACGGGCCGTAGTGGGCCATCGGCTCCCGGATCGGCTGTCCGCCGAGGAGGACGACCTCCAGGTCCGGGGTGTGGGAGTCCTGCTTCTCGTCCGCGCGGACGGTCAGCGAGGAACCCGCGCCGAAGACGGCCGTCTGACCGAGGTGGATCGGACGGCGCTCCGCGCCCACCGCACCCTTGCCCGCCAGCACGTACGCCAGCCCGTTGAAGTCCTCGCGCCAGGGGAGCGTGATCTCGGCGCCGGGGGCCAGCGTCGCGTGGATCATGGTGATCGGCGTGTGCGTGACGCCGGGACCGGCGTGACCGTCCAGCTCACCGGCGATGACGCGCAGCAGCGCGCCGCCGTCGGGGGTGGTCAGCAGCTGGACGTTGCCACCGCGGATGTCCTGGTACCTCGGCGCCATCATCTTGTCCTTGGCCGGCAGGTTCACCCACAGCTGCAGGCCGTGGAAGAGACCGCCGGACATGACCAGGGACTCCGGCGGCGCCTCGATGTGGAGCAGGCCGGCACCGGCCGTCATCCACTGGGTGTCACCGTTGGTGATGGTGCCACCGCCGCCGTTGCTGTCCTGGTGGTCGAAGATGCCGTCGATGATGTAGGTGACGGTCTCGAAGCCACGGTGCGGGTGCCAGGGCGTGCCCTTGGGCTCGCCCGGCGCGTACTCCACCTCACCCATCTGGTCCATCATGATGAACGGGTCGAGATGGCGGTAGTTGATCCCCGCGAACGCCCGGCGTACCGGGAAGCCCTCGCCCTCGAAACCGCTCGGCGCGGTCGTGACGGCGAGCACGGGACGGGCCACGGCGTCGGCCGGTGCGGCCACCCGGGGAAGGGTCAGCGGGTTCTCGACGGTCACTGCAGGCATGTTGGCTCCTCCTTGTACGCCCAGTTTAGTTGAGCGTTGAACTTTCTGCCACCTCTAACGGAGAAAGCCCGGAGGACATTCCCTCCGGGCTTAGGTCATCCGCCGAACGGTGGATCAGTTGCTGAAGTAGATGTACTTCCAGCCGCTGTACGTCGTGGAGTTCACGGTGTCGCCGGACGAGCCGTTGACGTACACCGAACGCAGCCGCGCCCGGATGCCGGACTCGCCGGGTGCGCCCAGCCGTACGGCCGACTTGCCGCTCGTGCCGAGCGCGAAGTACTCGGAGTCCGTCGAGTACCACTTGCCCTGGTAGTAGACCTCGAGGTCCAGACGGTGCTCGCGACCCGGGTAGTAGGTCATGGTCGTGGTGAACACCGGGTCGGTGTTCTTGTGGAACCAGTAGTACGACGTCGAACCGATCTTCGCCGTCTTGTAGTGCTTGGAGACCGCGGTGGAGATCTTGACCCGCGCGTACGCCGTGGCCTTCACGGTCTTCGGCGCGTAACGGGCGTCGCCGTCGAAGACCGCGGAGACGGCCGTGTCACGGGTCATGTCCACCCAGGCGGCGATGTTCCCGTGGGAGTCCACCTTGCCGGCCTTGATCAGCTTCTTGCCCTTGTCGCCGCCGAAGGGGTCCGCGTAGATCTTGACCGAGCGGTTCTTGTACGTCGTCCCCAGGTGCGCCGTGAACTTCACGTCAGCGCCGTAGTTGTACAGCTTGCCGTTGTTGTTCAGGCTCAGGCTCGACGCCGTGCGGGAGACCGCGACCTTGTCGGAGGCGGAGACGGCGGTGTGCCCGGCGTCGCCCGCGAAGGTCACCTTGTACGTGACCGTGCCGCCGGCCGGCGGGGTGTCCGGGAAGGAGTACGTGCCGTCCGACTTGACCGTGACGGAGGCGAGCGCCTTGCCGCTGGGGGTGGAGATGTCGGTACGAGTGACGGAGAGCTTGGTGCCGGCGGCGAGCGGGACGGTCGCCGAGAGCTTGCCGGTGACGGTGAGCTGCTTGGCGCGGGCCGCCGAGCTCGGGGCGTTGACCGTGAGCGTCGGCACATTGAGCGTCGGCTGGGTCAGGACCTTGAGCGTGTAGGTGCCGCCGCTCGGCGCCAGCGCGAAGATCCGCGAGGAGTCCGGCGCCCAGCGCACGTTGCCGACGGCGTAGTCGGACGAGGAGCCGACGGTGTAAGTCCGCAGCGGCTTGGTGGCGTCGGGCCGGTAGACCGCGACCTTGCCGGCACCGACCTGGGCGACCAGCCCGTTCGCCGCGACGTCGGCGCCCCACCCGCCGGGGTAGGCGCCGGCCTTGCTGAACTTGCCGTCCGCCCACGCGTCCCGGTCGGTGCCGTTGACCAGCACCTGGTCGGCGCCGGGGACGAGGTCGATGTCCCCGATGCCGCTGTTCAGGGTGTAGTCGCCGGAGTACCAGGCGGTGACCTTGGCGGCGTCGCCGGAGACGTCGAGGACCGCCATGGAGTCGGTGGAGATGCCGGTCTCCCCGACGGCCAGCAGGCCCGGCCGGGTCGGGTCGGTGTCCAGCAGCCCCTGCCCCCAGATGCCGCTGGAGGTGCCCTCGGTGGGGAACTGCGCCATCGCCACCGGGTCGGTCCCGCCCGCCGGGTCCACCGCCGGGTCGATGGAGCCGATGTCGCCGTCCCACTGGTCGCCGTACGAGAACCACGCCTTGCCGCCGGCGAAGGCCAGGTGGCGTGGGCCGGTGTCGGTCGGGATGCTGTACGTCGCTTTCACGTCCAGCGTGGCCGTGTCGAGTGCGAGGACCTGGTGGGTGTTGGGCAGGGCCGCGTACAGGGTGGAGCCGTCGTCCGACAGGGCCAGGTCGCTGACGCTGCCGAAGCCGGTGTGCGAGTCGACGAGGGTGCCGCTGTAGTCGGCGGCGAGGATCCGGCCGTTCGCGGCGTCGCCGACGAACACGCGCTGGAGCGCGCCGTCCACGACGAGACCGCCGGTGTTGGTGACGGTGGTGGCGGCCGCCGAGGCGGTCCCCGCCGCCACGACGCTCAGCGCCGCCGAGCTGAAGAGGACCGCGAGTGCCGTCGCGACCGAAGTGCTGCGCATGCGCACAGTGATGAAACCCCCAGTGGAAACCCGGGTTCGCCGGGTGGATGAGAGCGCCGCGCGGCACCCGCACACGACCGCGGAAGAGCGGTTGCGCGTGGGGCGCGGCTGCCTGGGGCAGCCTATGGCATGGCTGTGACAAAGGGGGAGCGGGTTTTGCCGGGGGTCCCGAGAACTCCGAGGGCCGCGCGGGCAGCGGTCCGCGGTAGTGAAGGGGGCGTCCAGCCGCGGTGAAGGGGAGCGTCTAGCCGCGGTGAAGGGGAGCGTCTAGCCGTACATCCGCCGCATCGCGAAGTCCACCATCTGTTCGACCGCCTTCGCGTCGAAGACCATCCGGTGCTCGCCCTCCATGTCAAGGACGAAGCCGTAGCCGGTCGGGAGCAGGTCGATGACCTCCGCGCCCGTGATCGCGAAGTACTTGGACTCCTTGCCCGCGTAACGGCGCAGCTCCTTCAGCGAGGTGAACATCGGGATCACCGGCTGCTGGGTGTTGTGCAGGGCGAGGAAACCGGGATTGTCGCCGCGCGGGCAGTACACCTTGGACGTGGCGAAGACCTGCTGGAAGTCCTCGGCGGTCAGCTGGCCCGTGGTGAAGGCACGCACCGCGTCCGCGAGCGAGGGCGGGGACGGCTCCGGGTAGAGCGGAGGCTGCTGGCCGTACCCGCCGACGCCGCCGGGCATCTGCTGCGGCGGGGCGTACTGCTGCTGAGCGGCGCTACCGTCCATGGGCTGGCCGTATCCGTACATGGCCGCAAGCCTACCGAGACACGCGGCGCCCGCGAGAAGGTAGACCCTTCTCACACTTCACCTGAGGGGGTTGCGTCTTATTACCGACGGGTAGCATCATCGGAGCTACTCGTTGGTATATGAACGCTTGCGCGAGGAGTCAGTGCCTCGCCGAATCCGGATACGGAGCCGTCACCATGGGGCACTACAAGTCCAACCTCCGCGACATCGAATTCAACCTGTTCGAAGTGCTCGGTCGCGACAAGCTGTACGGCACCGGCCCGTTCGCCGAGATGGACACCGACACCGCGAAGAGCGTCCTGGAGGAGCTGGCCCGGCTCGCCGAGAACGAGCTGGCCGAATCCTTCGCCGACGCCGACCGCAACCCGCCGGTCTTCGACCCGGAGACCAACACCGCGCCGGTCCCGGCGTCCTTCAAGAAGAGCTACAAGGCCTTCATGGACTCCGAGTACTGGCGGCTCGGCCTGCCCGAGGAGATCGGTGGTACGACCGCTCCCCCATCGCTGATCTGGTCGTACGCGGAGCTGATCCTCGGCGCCAACCCGGCCGTGTGGATGTACTCCTCCGGCCCGGCGTTCGCCCGCATCCTCTTCGAGGAGGGCACCGAGGAGCAGAAGAAGTGGGCCCAGATCGCGGTCGACAGGACCTGGGGTTCGACCATGGTGCTCACCGAGCCGGACGCCGGCTCGGACGTCGGCGCCGGCCGGACCAAGGCGGTCCGGCAGGAGGACGGCTCCTGGCACATCGAGGGCGTGAAGCGCTTCATCACCTCCGGTGAGCACGACATGGAGGAGAACATCCTTCACTATGTGCTGGCCCGGCCCGAGGGTGCCGGCCCGGGCACGAAGGGGCTGTCGCTCTTCCTCGTCCCGAAGTACCTCTTCGACTTCGAGACCGGCGAGCTGGGCGAGCGCAACGGCGTCTACGCCACGAACGTCGAGCACAAGATGGGCCTCAAGGCCTCCAACACCTGCGAGATGACCTTCGGCGACCGGCACCCGGCCAAGGGCTGGCTGATCGGCGACAAGCACGACGGCATCCGCCAGATGTTCCGGATCATCGAGTTCGCCCGGATGATGGTCGGCACGAAGGCGATCTCCACGCTGTCGACGGGCTACCTCAACGCCCTCGAGTACGCCAAGGAGCGCGTCCAGGGTCCCGACCTCGCGAACTTCATGGACAAGACCGCGCCCAAGGTCACCATCACCCACCACCCCGACGTCCGCCGCTCGCTGATCACCCAGAAGGCGTACGCCGAGGGCATGCGCGCCCTGGTCCTCTACACCGCCTCCATCCAGGACGCGATCGCGCTCAAGGAGACGACCGGCGAGGACGCCTCCACCGAGCACGCGCTGAACGACCTCCTCCTGCCGATCGTGAAGGGCTACGGCTCCGAGAAGGGCTACGAGCAGCTCGCCCAGTCGCTGCAGACCTTCGGCGGCTCCGGCTTCCTGCAGGAGTACCCGATCGAGCAGTACATCCGCGACGCCAAGATCGACACCCTCTACGAGGGCACCACCGCGATTCAGGGCCAGGACTTCTTCTTCCGGAAGATCGTCCGCAACCAGGGCGCGGCGCTGAACTCTCTCGCCGAGGACATCAAGAAGTTCCTGGCGCTCGGCACCGGCGGCGAGGAGCTGGCGGGCGCCCGCGAACACCTCGCCAAGGCGGCCGTGGAGCTGGAGGCGATCGTCGGCCTGATGCTGACCGATCTCGCCGCCACCGAGCAGGACGTCAAGAACATCTACAAGGTGGGCCTGAACACCACCCGCCTGCTGCTCGCCTCCGGTGACGTGATCGTCGGCTACCTGCTGCTCAAGGGTGCCGCGGTCGCCGCCGAGAAGCTCCAGACCGCCTCCAACAAGGACAGGGCGTTCTACACCGGCAAGATCGCGGCGGCGAAGTTCTTCGCGGCCAACGTGCTGCCGGGCGTCACCCTGGCCCGCAAGGTCGCGGCCGACGTCGACCTCGACCTGATGGAGCTGGACGAGTCCGCGTTCTGATCGACATGCTGAAGGACCTGCTGATCGACCGATCGACGTTCTGAACGACCGAGTCGCCCACGGTGGCCCGCTCCCTCTTCGGGAGCGGGCCACCGCACGTCGTTAAGGTGAGGAACATGAGCGAACCAGCCCGCTTCGATCGCGGCCACACCGACGACCTCATGTCCTTCCTCGCGGCCGGCCCCACGCCGTACCACGCCGTCGCGAACGCCGGCGAGCGGCTGGAGAAGGCCGGTTTCCGGCAGGTCGCCGAGACGGACGCCTGGGACGGGACGGCGGGCGGCAAGTACGTGCTGCGCGGCGGCGCGATCATCGCCTGGTACGTCCCGGAGGGCGCGGCACCCCATACCCCGTTCCGGATCGTCGGCGCACACACCGACTCCCCGAACCTGCGGGTCAAGCCGCGCCCGGACACCGGCGCGCACGGCTTCCGCCAGGTCGCCGTGGAGATCTACGGCGGACCGCTCATGAACTCCTGGCTCGACCGGGACCTGGGCCTGGCCGGCCGGCTCAGCCTGCGCGACGGCTCCACCCGCCTGGTCGACGTGCGCCGGCCGCTGCTGCGAGTCCCCCAGCTCGCCATCCACCTGGACCGTGCGGTGAGCACAGACGGGCTCAAGCTGGACAAGCAGCGCCATCTCCAGCCGATCTGGGGCCTCGGCGACGACATCCGCGACGGCGACCTCATCGCCTTCCTGGAGCAGGAGTCGGGCCTGCCGGCCGACTCGGTGACCGGCTGGGACCTGATGACCTACGCCGTCGAACCGCCGGCCTACCTCGGCCGCGACCAGGAGCTGATGGCCGGCCCCCGGATGGACAACCTGCTCTCCGTGCACGCCGGTACGGCGGCCCTCGCGGCCGTGGCGGCGGGCGGCCCCCGGCTCCCCTGCATCCCGGTGCTCGCCGCCTTCGACCACGAGGAGACCGGCTCCCAGTCCGACACCGGCGCGGACGGCCCGCTGCTCGGCAGCGTGCTGGAGCGCTCGGTGCTGGCGCGCGGCGGGTCGTACGAGGACCGGGCGAGAGCCCTCGCCGCCAGCGTCTGTCTCTCCTCCGACACCGGCCACGCCGTCCACCCCAACTACGCGGAGCGCCACGACCCCACGCACCACCCCCGGCTCAACGGCGGCCCGATCCTCAAGGTCAACGTCAACAACCGCTACGCGACGGACGGTTCGGGTCGCGCGATCTTCGCCGCCGCCTGCGACAAGGCCGGGGTCCCCTTCCAGACCTTCGTCTCCAACAACTCCATGCCCTGCGGCACCACGATCGGTCCGATCACCGCGGCCCGCCACGGCATCCGGACCGTCGACATCGGCACGGCGATCCTCTCCATGCACAGCGTCCGCGAACTGTGCGGCACCGACGACCCGTTCCTCCTCGCGAACGCGCTGACGGCTTTCCTGGAGGGGTAGTTGTACATGCCCCGGCCGCCCCGGGGTACCCGACGGGAACCGGAACCACCGAACCTGAAGGGGAGGCAACGCTCATGGGGCTAGGCGGATGCATCATCCTGATCGCCGTGGGGGCCATCCTCACGTTCGCGACCGACTGGCACATGCAGGGCGTCAACCTCGACGTGGTCGGCCTGATCCTGATGGCCGTCGGAATCATCGGGGTCGCCACGTTCACCAACATCGCCCGTCGCCGGCGGGTCGTAGCGCCTCCGACGACGGTCGTCGAGGAACGGCACCATCACCACCAGGACGAATACGGCGGCGGGTACGGCGTCTGACGGAGACGCCTAGGCGTCCTGGTCCATTCCGGCCAGGACCAGCGGCAGGCGGTTCGCTCCTCCTGCCGTGACCCGTACCGGGACTCCCCAGTCCTGCTGGTGGACATGGCAGGCCGGGTACTCGTTCGCGGAGTCGTCGTCGCAGGACGCGGCCATCGCCGAGATGTGCAGGACGCCTTCCGGCACCGCCGGGTTCAGGTCCAGCTCTCTCGTCAGGTCGGTGTCCGCGCCCTCGCCCTTGAGCAGCAGCTCCGGCGGGGTCGAGGACACCAGGAGCCTGGTCGACGGGCCGTAGCGCGTGTCCAGTTTCTGGCCCGTGGGCGCCTGGAAGATCACGTCCAGGCGGAGGCGGCCGGGGGTCACCTCGGTCGCCGCCCGCTGGGTGCGGTGGGCGACCGACTCCACCCGGACCGCCTCCTCGGGCAGCCGCAGCCGGGTCAGACGGTGACGGGCCGACTCGACCACCACGATGTCGTCGCCTGCCAGCACCGCGTCGCTCGGCTCCCGCAGGTCCGTGGCGAGCGTGGTGACCTGACCGGTCGCCGGGTCGTAGCGGCGCAGCGCGTGGTTGTAGGTGTCGGACACCGCGACCGAGCCGTCAGGGAGCGCCGTCACACCCAACGGGTGCTGGAGCAACGCCTGTTCGGCCGCGCCGTCACGGTGCCCGAAGTCGAAGAGGCCGGTACCCACGGCGGTGTGGACGTGCCCGTCCAGGTCGACCCAACGCAGGGCGCTGGTCTCGGAATCGGCGAGCCACAGCCGGTCGGCGGTGGCGGCGAGACCGGACGGCTGCGCGAACCAGGCCTCGGCCGCCGGCCCGTCTACCAGCCCCTCGTTGGTGGTACCGGCGGCGACCGCGACCGTCCCACGCTCCGGGTCGTACGCCCACAGCTGGTGCACGCCCGCCATGGCGATCCACACCCTGCCGCCGAAGACCGCCACGTCCCAGGGGGACGACAGGTCGATCTCCCGGGCCGGGCCCGAGGTCGGGGAGCCCTGCCACCACTGGCGGCCGGTGCCGGCGAGCGTGGTCACCTCGCCGGTGGCCGGGTCCAGGCGGCGCAGGGCGTGGTTGACGGTGTCGGCGACGACCACCGAACCGTCCTCGAGGAGCGCCAGCCCCTGCGGCTCACTGAAGGAGGCCTCGGCAGCCGGACCGTCGGCGAAGCCGCGCACACCGGAACCGACCCGCCGTACGACCGTCTCCGCGTCCTCGGCCAACTCCACCAGCTGGTGCCGGGTGGTGTCGCTGACCAGGAAGTTCCCGGAGGGCAGCAGCAGCGCCTTGCCGGGGAAGCGCAGGGCGGTCGGCTCGGGCTCCGGCGGCACATACGGTCCGTCGCCGCGCCGCAGGGTGCCCTTCGCCTCGTGCTCCGCCTCCAGCTCCTCGACCAGCCGCGCGATCGCGTGCGCGTGGCCCTCGCCGGCGTGCTGGGCGACGACGTACCCCTCGGGGTCAATCACCACCAGCGTCGGCCAGGCCCGCACCGCGTACTGCTTCCAGGTGGCGAGCTCCGGGTCGTCGAGCACCGGGTGCTCCACGCCGTACCGCTCCACGGCGTCGACGACCGCCTGGTGCTCCGCCTCGTGCACGAACTTCGGCGAGTGCACCCCGATGATCACCACCGTGTCCCGGTGCCTCTCCTCCAGCTCCCGCAGCTCGTCCAGGACATGCAGGCAGTTGATGCAGCAGAACGTCCAGAAGTCCAGAATGACTATCCGTCCTCGCAGGTCAGCGAGGGTGTACTGCTTGTCGCCGGTGTTCAGCCAGCCGCCCTTGCCGATCAGCTCGGGGGCGCGGACGCGGGCACGGCGTGGGGTGGGGGCCGGGGATGTGTCGCTCATGGATCAAGGGTGCCACTTGTCGCCGGGAGAGCGATCGCGCCTGTGAATAACTCGCGTCCGCGCTGGTCAGGGGAGGATGTGGCCCGTCGTCGCGTCCACATGGTCGGGGATCTCGTCGTGGCGGTCGCCGACCGTGGACGTGCCGGTCGGTTCGAAGAGGAGGATCGAGGCGCCGGCCGGGGCGGCCGGCTTGTGCTCGGTGCCGCGGGGGACGGTGAAGACCGAGCCCCTGGGCAGGACGACCGTGCGTTCGCCGGCCGGCTCCCGCAGGGCGATGTGCAGCTCGCCCTCCAGGACCAGGAAGAACTCGTCGGTGTGGTCGTGGACGTGCCAGAGGTGCTCGCCCTCGACCTTGGCGACGCGGACGTCGTAGTCGTTGACGGCGGTGACGATCCGGGGGCTCCACAGGTCCTCGAAGGAGCCGAGGGCGTGGGTGAGGGAGACGGGTTCGCTGTTCATGGCGCTGTTCATGGCGTTCATGGCGTTCATCCTGGGCGCTCGCCCGGTGGTCGGGTGAGTGCTAGAAATCGCATATGGCGCAAGGATCCTCTCAGCCGACTCATCGGGTGGCCGTGATCGTCGACGCGGGCACCAATCCGTTCGAGGTCGGGGTCGCCACCGAGCTGTTCGGGCTGCCGCGGCCCGAGCTGGGGCTGTCCGTGCCGCCGTACGAGGTGACGCTGTGCGCGCCCACGCGCGAGGTGCGCATGAACCACGGCTTCTTCACCCTGAGCGGAGTGGCCGGGCTGACGGCGGTGGACGCGGCGGACACCCTCGTCGTACCGGGGCGCCCGGACAATGTCGTACCGCGCGGTGCGGACGTCCTCGACGCGATCCGGCGTGCGCACGCGCGCGGGGTGCGGGTGGTGAGCTTCTGCACCGGGACCTTCGCGCTCGCCGAGGCCGGGCTGCTGGACGGGCGGCCGGCCACCACGCACTGGCGCTGGGCCGACACCTTCCGGCAGCTGCATCCCCGGGTGCTGCTCCGGCCGGACGTGCTCTTCGTCGACGACGGTGATCTGCTCACCGCGTCCGGCAGTGCGGCCGCGCTCGATCTGGGGCTGCACATCTGGCGGCAGGACCACGGCGCCGAGATCGCCAACGCGGTCTCCCGGCGGCTGGTGTTCGCCTCCCACCGGGACGGCGGGCAGCGGCAGTTCGTGGAGCGGCCGGTGCCCGAGGTACCGGACGAGTCGCTCGGCCCGCTGCTGGCCTGGGCGCAGGAGCGGCTGGGGGAGCCGCTGACCGTGGCGGACCTGGCCGCGCGGGCGGCCGTCTCCCCGGCGACCCTGCACCGCAGGTTCCGCGCCCAGCTGGGCACCTCACCGCTGGCCTGGCTGACCGGGGAACGAGTGGCCCTCGCCTGCCGGCTGATCGAACGCGGGGAGGAGCGCCTGGACGTGGTGGCGGCGCGCAGCGGCCTCGGCACCGCGGCCAACCTGCGCGCACGGCTGCGGCGCGAGACCGGGCTCAGCCCGTCGGACTACCGGCGGCGTTTCGGGCCGGTGGGCCGGGAAGGGGTAGGGACATGAGATTCCTGGTGAGGGACCGGCTCCTCGGCTTCGGCGAGGACTACTGGATCGAGAACGAGCACGGCGACAAGGTGTTCCTCGTCGACGGCAAGGCCATGCGGGTGCGGGACACGTTCGAGCTGAAGGACCGGCACGGGCGCGTGCTCGTCGACTTCCACCAGAAGATGTTCGCCCTGCGCGACACGATGGTGATCGAACGCGAGGGCGAACCCCTGGCCACCATCAGGCGCAAGCGGCTCTCCCTGCTGCGCAACCACTACCGTGTGCGCCTGGTCGACGGCACCGAACTGGACGTCAGCGGCAAGATCCTCGACCGTGAGTTCGCCGTCGAGTACGACGGTGAGCTGCTGGCCGTGGTCTCCCGGCGCTGGCTGCACGTACGGGAGACCTACGGCCTCGACGTCGTACGGGACGACGCGGACCCGGCGCTGCTGATCGCGGTGGCGGTGTGCGTGATCCACCTGGCCGACAAGGAGCGGGAGGAGGATTAGGGGAGGATCAACGGCGCGGGGGTTCCAGGCCGAGCAGGCGGTCCTTGAGGGCGGGGAACTGTTCGCGGGTGGCGGCGACCTTGGCCGGGTCGAGGTCGACGGTGAGGATCTCCTCGCCGGCGCCCGCCTCGGCCAGCACCTCGCCCCAGGGATCGACCACGATCGAGTGACCCGCCTGCGGAACTCCGGCATGCGTCCCGGCCGTTCCACACGCGAGCACGAACGCCTGGTTCTCGACCGCCCGCGCCTGGGCGAGGAGCGTCCAGTGGGCGCGGCGCCGCTCGGGCCAGCCCGCCGGGACCACCATCGTCTCGGCGCCGGCGTCGACGAGTGCGCGGAAGAGTTCGGGGAAGCGGAGGTCGTAGCAGGTGGCCACGCCCAGCGTGGTCTCCGGGAGCCGGACGGTCACCAGTTCCTGTCCGGCGGCCATCAGCACCGCCTCGCCCTTGTCGAAGCCGAAGCGGTGGATCTTGCGGTAGGCCGCGGCCAGATCACCGGAGGGGGAGAAGATGAGAGCCGTGTTGTAGAGGGGGCCCTCCCCCGCGGCGGAGCCGCTGTCGGATGGCGTGCGCTCGGGGATGGAGCCGGCGTGCAGCCAGACGCCCGCGTCGCTCGCCGCCTTCGCCATCGCCTCGTACGTCGGGCCTTCGAGCGGTTCGGCCTCGGTGGCGAAGTCCTGGTAGGCGAACGCGCCGGTCGTCCACAGTTCGGGCAGTACGACGAGATCGGCGCCCGCCTGCTCGCGCACCAGTGCGGTCACGCGTCGTCGGCGAGATTCGACCGATTCGTCCTCGTTTACATCGATCTGGATGAGCGAGGCGCGCACAGTACCACCGTCCTGGCATTCGAGCCGTCCATACGGGCCTACGATCGTCACACGAAAGCACTGCCCGGGTGCCTCACAGCAGCGTAACTTAGCGTCTCAAGACACCCGCCGACAGCAGCCACCTCCCGCTGGCAGCGCCGCCACAACTGCCCGAGTACCGACCGCCGAGGGGTCCCGTTCCGTGAGTCTGCATCCCACTCTCCAGCCCTACGCCGACGCCTGGACCCACTCCATCGAAGCGATATCCGAGCTGGTGACACCCCTCGTCGAGGGCGAGTGGAACCGGCGGACACCATGCCCGGGCTGGTCGGTGCGTGACGTGGTCTCCCATGTCATCGGCTTGGACTGCGAGATGCTCGGCGACCCGCGCCCGATCCACACCCTGCCGCGCGACCTCTTCCACATCACCAACGAGCACCAGCGCTACATGGAGATGCAGGTCGACGCCCGCCGCCACCACACGGCGCCCGAGATGACCTCCGAGCTGGAGTACACGGTCATCCGCCGCAACCGGCAGCTGCGCAACGAGTCGCGGGAGCCGGGACACATCGTGCGCGGGCCGATGGGCAAGGAGATCACCCTCGAGGAGGCCATGCGCAACCGTGCGTTCGACGTGTGGGTGCACGAGCAGGACCTGCGGACGGCGCTGGGGCGGCCCGGCAATCTCGACTCTCCGGGCGCGCAGGTCGCCCGGGACGTGCTGCTCGACGAGCTGCCCCGGGTGGTCGCCAACAAGGCGGACGCGCCGCGCAGCTCGGCCGTCATCTTCGATGTGCACGGGCCGGTGGAGTTCCTGCGCACCATCCGCATCGACATCCAGGGCCGCGGCACCCTGGAGGCCACCCCCGCCCTCGGCCCCGCCGCCATCTTCACCCTCGACTGGGAGACCTACGTCCGCCTGGCCTGCGGCCGCATCACCCCGGACGCGGCCGCGGACCGGGTGAAGGCGGAGGGCGACCAGGAACTGACGGCGGCGATCCTGCGGAACTTCGCGGTCACGCAGTGAGAAGCAAGGCAGTGAGAAACAAGGGTGGGCGCCGGTAATTCGGTGTCCCCCGGCGGCCGTCGAGACCTACCTTTCCCGGCATGACCACTGCCACCACAGCGCACGACGACCTCCCACCCCGCCTCACCCGGCTCACCTTCCACGGCCCGCTCTCCGAGGCCCGCGCGGCGGGAATGGTACGGCGGCTCGCCGCGTCCCGCCCTGCCACCGTGCTCGACATCGGCTGCGGCTGGGGCGAGTTGATGCTCCGGCTGCTGGGCGCCGCACCGCAAGCGCGTGGGGTCGGAGTGGATGTGAACGCCGCGGATCTGACGCGGGGGCGGCGGGCCGCGGAGGCGCGCGGGCTGGCCGACCGGGCGGAGTTCGCCGAGGAGTCGGCGATGGGCACCGGTCGCGGCCCGGCCGACGTGGTGCTGTGCCTCGGGGCGAGCCAGGCGCTGAGCGACGACCTGGTGACGGCCCTGCGGGAGCTGAGGCGGCTGGTGACCGACGGCGGGCGCGTCCTGCTCGGCGAGGGCTTCTGGCAGCGCACCCCGACCGAGGCGGAGCTCTCCGGGATGTGGCCGGGCGCCTCGACCGCCGACCACCACGACCTGGCGACCCTGGTCGACCTGGCGGTGGCGGCGGGCTTCCGCCCGGAGTGGACCGAGACGGCGAGCCTCGAGGAATGGGAGGAGTTCGAGTCGGCGTACCAGGCGGACCAGGAGGTGTGGCTGGCGACCCACCCCGGCCACCCCCTGGCCCCGGAGACCCGGGCCCGCCTGGACACCCACCGCGCGGCCTGGCTGACGTACCGGGGCGTACTGGGCCTGACCTACCTCACCCTCGTCCCGACAACGAACTAACCAACCCCCACCCACACCCGACCACCAGCCAACCGACCACCCCACCAGCGGCCACCCGACCACCGCACCACCGCACCGCCACACCACCGCACCACCGCACCACCGCACCACCGCACCACCGCACCACCGCACCAACAGCCGACCGACCGCCGCACCACCCGCCCGTCACACCGCCGGCCACCCAACCACCCGACCACCAGCCAACCGACCACCCCACCAGCGGCCACCCGACCACCGCACCAACAGCCGACCGACCGCCACACCGCTGGCGACCCAACCACCCGACAAGCGGCCAACCGGCCACCACGCCACCACGCCACCCACCCTCCCACCACACCACCGGCTGGCCGTTCCCACATGTGGAGAGCCGCCGACGGCGATCGCCCCCGCAGGTCGCCCAGCCTCTCTGCCAACTGGAAACGGGTGGTGCGTGGGTGGGAGAGAACCGGTCTACGCAGGCACGTGCACCGTCTCCACCCGGCTCGCCACCAACCGTTCCCGCTCCCGCCGCGCCGCCCGCCCCCGCAACCGCAGGATCTGGCTCACCCCAAGCGCCTGGAGCACGAACACACAGGAGAACGCCACCGAGTAGTCGTCGCCGGTCGCGTCCAACAGCACACCCACCGCGAACAACGTCGTCATCGACGCCACGAAACCACCCATATTGGTGATCCCGGACGCGGTCCCCTGCCGCTCGGGCGGATTCGCGGGCCGCGCGAAGTCGAAGCCGAGCATCGACGCCGGCCCGCACGCCCCCAGCACCGCACACAGCACCACCAGCAGCCACATCGGCGCATGCTCGGCCGGATACACCAGCGTCGCCGCCCACACGACGGCCGTCGCCCCGACCGTGCCCAGCGCCAACGGCAGCCGCGCCGCGTGATGCCGGGCGACGACCTGGCCGTAGACCAGACCGATCACCATGTTGGAGAGAACGACCAGCGTCAGCAGTTCCCCGGCCCTGGCACGGGACAGCCCCTGCGCCTGGACCAGGAACGGCAGCCCCCACAACAGCAGGAACACCATCGCCGGGAACTGGGTGGTGAAGTGCACCCACAGGCCGAGCCGCGTCCCCGGCTCCCGCCAGGACGCGGCGATCTGCTTCCGTACGTACGCCGCGCCCCGGTGCGGGAAGGGCTCCGGCTCGTACCCCTCGGGGTGGTCCTTCAGGAAGAGCAGTACGAGGACCAGCACGACCGCACCGGCCAGCGCGCTGCCCGCGAACGCCGGGGTCCACCCGATGCCGTGCAGCAGCCGGGCCAGGACCAGCGTGGAGACGAGGTTGCCCGCCATGCCGACCAGACCGGCGAGCTGTGCGACGAGCGGCCCGCGCCGCACCGGGAACCAGCGGGTGCCGAGCCGCAGCACGCTGATGAACGTCATGGCGTCGCCGCAGCCGAGCAGTGCGCGCGAGGCGAGCGCGGTGCCGTACGACGGGGAGAACGCGAAGCCCAGCTGGCCGGCCGTGAACAGCACCGCGCCGATGGACAGCACCTTCTTCGTGCCGAGGCTGTCGACCAGCAGGCCGACGGGTATCTGCATGCCGGCGTAGACCAGCAGCTGGAGTATCGAGAAGGTGGACAGGGCCGAGGCGTTGACATGGAAGCGGTCGGCCGCGTCGAGGCCGGCGACACCGAGGGACGTACGGAAGATGACGGCGACGAAGTAGACCGAGACGCCGATGGACCACACGGCGACGGCCCGGCGGCCGCCCGGCGGATCGCCGGGCAACGAGACGCTGCTGCGGCTCATCGGACGTCACCCCGCGCCAGGTGCGCGAACCAGTCGACGTGCCGGTGCACCAGCTCGACCGCGCGGTCGGCGTCCCCGGCGCGCAGCGTGTCCAGTATCTCCTCGTGCTCGGTGAGCGACTTGGCGATCCGGTCGGGGTGGGCGTGCATGATCGCGACACCCATGCGCAGCTGACGGTCGCGGAGCTGGTCGTAAAGGCGGGAGAGGATCCCGTTCCCGCCGTCGCGGACGATCTCGGCGTGGAAGCAGCGGTCCGTGACGGCCGCGGCGGCCAGGTCACCGGCGGCGGCCTCGGCCTTCTGCCGGTCCAGCAGCTCCTCCAGTCGGGCCACGAGCATCGCCGACGGCGGTATGGCCTTGCGTACCGCGTGCTCCTCGACCAGCATCCGGGTCTCCACCACGTCCGCGATCTCCTGCGCGGAGACGGGCAGCACCATGGCGCCCTTCTTCGGGTAGAGCCTGATCAGGCCCTCGACCTCGAGGCGCAGCAGCGCCTCGCGGACCGGGGTGCGGGAGACCCCCACGGCCTCGGCCAGCTCGCCCTCGGTGAGGAGCGTGCCGCCCTCGTAGTGGCGGTCCAGGACACCTTGCTTGACATGGGAGTAGACGCGGTCGGCGGCGGGTGGCTGCTTGACGGCGAGGCTCATGCCCACAGCTTAGATACAACACGTACGCAAGCGTGGGGACGTCCACCATCCGGACGTGATGTAAATCGCTCTCAGCAGCCGCACAACCATCTGTGCTACTTACGTGTCACACACGTGCGGCCCCACCCGCTTTGGCACCCCCAACTCGGCCGCATTCCAGGGGCATTACGACTCGACTCGACTCGGGGTATTTCAGTTGATTACCGGTATTAAGGGCACTCGCCTCCGCAAGGCCGCCGCCGTCGCCGTCACCTCCGGCGCGCTGCTCGCGACCGGGGCCCTCACCGCGGCGCCCGCACAGGCCGTCACCGCGCCCTCGATCGTGGCCAAGGGCGGCTACGTCATGAACAACGCGACCGCGAAGACGCTGTACACGAAGAAGGCGGACACCGAGCTGTCCACCGGCTCCACCACGAAGATCATGACCGCAAAGGTCGTGCTCGCGCAGTCGACCCTGAACCTCGACAAGAAGGTCACGATCCAGAAGGCGTACAGCGACTACGTCGTCGCCAACAACGCCTCCCAGGCGCACCTGATCGTCGGCGACAAGGTCACCGTCCGCCAGCTGCTCTACGGGCTGATGCTGCCGTCCGGCTGCGACGCCGCCTACGCGCTCGCGGACACGTACGGCTCGGGCACCACCCGCGCCAAGCGTGTCGCCAACTTCATCTCCAAGATGAACACCGCCGCGAAGAGCCTGGGCCTGACCCACACCCACTTCGACTCCTTCGACGGCATCGGCAACGGCAACAACTACTCGACGCCGCGTGACCTGACGAAGATCGCCAGCAGCGCGATGAAGAGCTCCACGTTCCGCGCGGTCGTCAAGACGAAGAAGTACACCGCGAAGACGATCACCAAGACCGGCTCCACCCGCACGATGAGCGCGTGGACCAACACCAACACGCTGCTCAGCAGTTACAGCGGCGCCATCGGCATCAAGACCGGCTCCGGCCCCGAGGCCAAGTACTGCCTGGTCTTCGCCGCGACCCGCAACGGCAAGACGGTCATCGGCACCGTCCTCGCCTCCTCCTCGATCACCCAGCGCGCGACGGACGCCACGAAGCTCCTGAACTACGGCTTCTCGACGATCTGACGCGACGCGCACTGAACGGACGAAGGCCCGCCGCAGCGTCTGCGGCGGGCCTTCGCTCCTCAGCGCCTCTCCCCGACCTCGCCAGGGTTCAGCCCCAGGTGATCAACCGCTTCGGCTGTTCCAGGATCGCCGCGATGTCCGCGAGGACCTTGGAGCCCAGTTCGCCGTCCACCAGGCGGTGGTCGAAGGACAGGGCCAGTGTGGTGACCTGACGGGGCTTCACCTTGCCCTTGTGGACCCAGGGCTGGAGTTTGATCGCACCGACCGCCAGGATCGCCGCCTCACCCGGGTTGAGGATGGGCGTCCCCGTGTCGATGCCGAAGACACCGACATTGGTGATCGTCACCGTGCCGCCCTGCATCGCGCCGGGCGAGGTCTTGCCGTCCCGTGCCGTGGTGACCAACTCACCCAGGGACTCGGCCAGTTGCGGCAGCGTCTTCGCGTGGGCGTCCTTGATGTTCGGGACGATCAGGCCCCGTGGGGTGGCCGCTGCGATGCCCAGGTTGACGTAGTGCTTGAGCACGATCTCCTGGTTCGCCTCGTCCCAGGACGCGTTGATGCCCGGGTTGCGCCGGATGGCGACCAGCAGGGCCTTGGCGATGAGGAGAAGGGGGTTCACCCGGAGGCCTTGCAGGTCCTTGTCCTGCTTCAGCTCCTCCACCAGCTTCATCGTGCGGGTCACGTCCACCGTCACGAACTCCGTGACATGCGGGGCCGTGAACGCCGAGCCCACCATCGCCGTCGCCGTCGCCTTGCGGACGCCCTTGATGGGGACACGCGTCTCACGCGTGCCGTCGTACGACGCCGCGGGAGCCGCCGGAACTGCGGGGGCCGCGGGCACGGCGGTCACCGGCTCCAGGTCCGCCGTCGGTGAGGCCGCCACCGCCGCGTGGACGTCGTCGCGCGTGATGACGCCGTCGGGGCCCGACGGGGTCACCGTGGCCAGGTCCACACCCAGGTCCTTCGCCAGCTTGCGCACCGGCGGCTTCGCCAGCGGGCGGGGACGCTCCACGGCGGGGGCCTCGGGAGCCTCGGCGACCTCGGTGGGACCGTGGCCGTTCAGCTCCTTCTGGACCGCTGCCCGGGCCGCCGCCTCGGCGACGGTCACCTCCGGGCCCTTGCGCGGGCGGCGCTTCGTGGAGGAGGCCGCCACGCCGTAGCCGACCAGGACCGGCTGACGGGCCTGCGGCTTGGGTTCCTCCGCCGGCGCGGGCTCTTCCTCCGACGCGGGCTCTTCCGCGTCAGCGGCCGCCCCGCCCGACACGTCCACCGCGATGATCGCCGTGCCCACGTCCACCGTGGTGCCCTCGGCGAAGCGCAGCTCGCGCACCACCCCGTCGTACGGGATGGGCAGTTCGACGGCCGCCTTCGCCGTCTCGACCTCGCAGACCACCTGGCCGTCGGTGACCGTGTCGCCCGGCTGGACGTACCACTTGAGGATCTCGGCCTCGGTGAGCCCCTCGCCCACGTCCGGCATCTTGAACTCGCGTACGGACGCTTCCGTCATCGTCGTCACGACCCTCTCCTCAGTACGCCAGGGCACGGTCGACGGCGTCGAGTACCCGGTCCAGGCCCGGAAGGTACTCGTCCTCCAGGCGGGCCGGCGGGTAGGGGGCGTGGTAGCCGCCGACCCGGAGCACCGGGGCCTCCAGGTGGTAGAAGCAGCGCTCGGTGATCCGGGCGGCGATCTCCGCGCCCGAACCGAAGAACACCGGTGCCTCGTGGACCACCACGAGGCGGCGGGTCTTCTCGACCGAGGCCTGGATGGAGTCGAAGTCCAGCGGGGAGACGGACCGCAGGTCGAGGATCTCCAGGGACTTGCCCTCCTCGGCGGCCGCGTCGGCGACCTCCTGGCAGAGCTTCACCATCGGACCGTAGGCGGCCAGGGTGAGGTCGGTGCCCTCGCGGACCACCCGCGCCTTGTGCAGCGGTCCGGGGATGGCCTCCGTGTTCACCTCGCCCTTGTCCCAGTAGCGGCGCTTGGGCTCGAAGTAGATCACCGGGTCGTCGCTCTGGATGGCCTGCTGCATCATCCAGTAGGCGTCCGAGGCGTTGGACGGCGAGACGATCTTCAGGCCCGCCACATGCGCGAAGAGGGCCTCGGGGGACTCCGAGTGGTGCTCGACCGCGCCGATGCCACCGCCGTAGGGGATACGGACGACGACCGGCATCTTGACCTTGCCCAGCGAACGCGCGTGCATCTTCGCCAGCTGGGTGACGATCTGGTCGTACGCCGGGAAGACGAAGCCGTCGAACTGGATCTCCACCACCGGGCGGTAGCCGCGCAGGGCGAGGCCGATCGCGGTGCCGACGATGCCGGACTCGGCGAGGGGGGTGTCGATGACCCGGCTCTCACCGAAGTCCTTCTGGAGGCCGTCGGTGACGCGGAAGACGCCGCCGAGCTTGCCGACGTCCTCGCCCATGACGAGGACCTTGGGGTCGGTCTCCAGGGCGCGGCGCAGCGACTCATTGATCGCCTTGGCCAGTGCCATCTTTTCCGCTGCCATGATCAGGCCCCCTCCACGTCCGCGAACGACGCCTGGTAGGCGGCGAACTGGGCTCGTTCCTCGTCGACGAGCGCGTGCCCGTCCGCGTACACGTTCTCGAAGACGGCGAAGTTGTCCGGGTCCGGCATGGCTCGGACCGCTTCGCGCACTCGCCTGCCCAACGCCTCGGACTCGACCTCGAGTTCCGCGAAAAATCCCTCGTCCGCGTGGTTTGAGGCCTCCAGGTACCGGCGAAGGCGCAGGATCGGGTCCTTCGCCTCCCAGGCCTCGCGCTCCTCGTCGGCCCGGTACTTGGTCGGGTCGTCGGAGGTGGTGTGGGCGCCCATCCGGTAGGTGTAGGCCTCCACGAGCGTCGGGCCCTCGCCGCTGCGGGCGCGCTCCAGCGCCCACTTGGTGACCGCGAGGCAGGCGAGGACGTCGTTGCCGTCGACGCGGACGCCGGGGAAGCCGTAGCCCTGGGCGCGCTGGTAGAGCGGGACGCGGGTCTGCCTCTCGGTCGGCTCGGAGATCGCCCACTGGTTGTTCTGGCAGAAGAACACCACCGGGGCGTTGTAGACCGCGGAGAAGGTGAACGATTCGGCGACATCGCCCTGGCTCGAGGCGCCGTCGCCGAAGTAGGCGATGACCGCCGAGTCCGCGCCGTCCTTGGCGACGCCCATGGCGTAGCCGGTGGCGTGCAGCGTCTGGGAGCCGATGACGATGGTGTAGAGGTGGAAGTTGTTGGTGTTGGGGTCCCAGCCGCCGTGGTTGACGCCGCGGAACATGCCCAGCAGGTTGGTGGGGTCGACCCCGCGGCACCAGGCGACGCCGTGCTCGCGGTAGGTCGGGAAGACGTAGTCGTCCTCGCGGGTGGCGCGCCCGGAGCCGATCTGGGCGGCCTCCTGGCCGAGCAGGGACGCCCACAGGCCCAGCTCGCCCTGGCGCTGCAGGGCGGTGGCCTCGGCGTCGAAGCGGCGGGTGAGCACCATGTCGCGGTACAGGCCGCGCAGTTCGTCGGGGGTGATCCCGGCGACGTAGGCGTCGTACTCGGCGTTCTCGACCCGCTCGCCTTCCGGGGTCAGCAGCTGCACGAGTTCGGGATCGGTGCTCTTCTTCGTGGTGGTGCGATGCGCGGTGGTGCGAGTGGTGCGCTTGGTGCCGGTCTTGCTGCCGGTGGTACCGGCTTTGCCTGCGGCGCTGCGTCGCGGTTCGCTCGCGGCACTGCTGTCCACGGTCACGTGTGCTCCTCCGTCGGTCCGGCCCCCGGGGTTGCCGGGTGAACCAGTGCGGCTCACCTGCTTCCGACACCCGTGGCACGGGGTGGGTGCCACTCGGCCGGGAACAGGCGTGACAGGTGCCCCGGCGAGCGCCCTGCAAGAGGCACGTTACCCAGTGCTCCACATTTCTGTGAAACCCCTCCTGACCTGCGATTTTGCTTGGAAATCCAAGTACTTTTTGCTTGGGTTTCCTAGTAAATCGACACGGGCCGGAAGGTCGCTGGTCAGAGCCTTGCAGGAGGCCGGAGCTACCGCACGTTATCCCGCCGCACCGGGTCACGGGAAGAGTTCACGTCGAAGACCGACGTCGGACGCGGGAAAGGACAGATCGCCATATTTCCCCGACCCGCTCCGACCGCCGTGGACGGCGAACCGTTCGCTCCCGTGCACCTGGTCATCGCACCCGAGTTCGTCACCGTCCACCATGTGACCGAAAGCGACCAACAGCGACTGCCTGCGACAATGCCCAGCTCACGGGCCCAGCCCTTGCCCTAGCATCTGGCGCGTGCCGCGCCCATGTGTACCACCCCTCCTACCCCATGCGCCCCCTCTGGGCGCCCTGCTCCGGCTGTACGCCGCCGGTTCCGCGCTCACCTGCGAGCCCGTGGAACAGGGCCTGCTCAACCGCGGCTACCGAGTCCGCACCACCCGCGGCCGCTACTTCCTGAAACACCACTTCGACCCCGACACCGCCGATCCGGCCGCCATCGAGCGCCGCCACCTGGCCACCCAGCGCCTGGCCGCCCTCGGCGTCCCGGTCGCCCCGCCGCTGGCCCACCGTGAGGGCCGTACGGTCGCCGTCGTCGGCGGCCACGCCTACGCGCTGCACCCCTGGATCGACGGCAGGCACCGGCACGGCGGACAGCTCACGCGCGGAGAGTGCGCGCGGCTCGGTGCGCTCCTGGGCGCCGTGCACGCCTGTCTGGAGCGCGTGATACCTCCCAAGGGGCGCACACGCCCGGCCACGAGCCCCCATCCCGTCGAGAGCGCCGACCCCGCCGACACCTTCGCCCTCATCGAGGACCTGCTCGTCCACGTCAGCCGCCACCGCCCGGCCGACGCCTTCGACGAACTGGCCCGCCACCGGCTGCTCGAACGCCGCTCACTCCTGGAACAGCACGCCGGCCGGCGCCCCCCGCGCGGCGCCTCCGTGGGCTGGGTGCACGGCGACTTCCACCCGTTCAACCTGCTCTACAAGGACGACGCGCCCGCCGCGATCGTCGACTGGGACCGGCTGGGCGTGCAGCCCCGCGCGGAGGAGGCCGTCCGCGCCGCCGCGATCTTCTTCGTCCGCCCGGCGGGGGCGCTCGACCTGCCGAAGGTGCGGGCCTACGCGCGCGCGTACCGGCGCGCGGCCGGCGCCACGCCCTCGGAGCTCGCGGCGGCCGTGCACCGCGTGTGGTGGGAACGGCTCAACGACTTCTGGATGCTGCGCTGGCACTACGAACGCGGCGACACCCGGGCGGACCCTCAGTTCCCGGCCGCCTCGGCACTCGCCGTGTGGTGGACGAGCGAGTACGACGCGGTGTGCGACGCGTTCGTCCGGTGAGGGCCGTTGCTCAGCCCCGCAGGGGTGTCGGTGTCCTTCAGCCGTTGCCCAGACCGGTACCGGCCACGGAGCCCGCGTCCGTGTTGCCGCCGCCGCCGTCCGCGCCCGTGGTGTCGGAGGGCTGGGCGTCGGGGGAGCTCGCGGTGTCGGTGGGCTGCGAGGCGCTCGCCGTGTCCGACGGCTCGTCGGTCGGGCCGGTGCTCTGGGTCTGGGACTGGGTGTACGACGGGGTCGACGACGGCGTGTAACTGGAGTTGTCACCGCTACCCGAGCCGCTGGTGTCGGTCGCCGTGTCCGTGGCCGTGTTGCTGGCCTTGTCGGAGGGGCTCGCGCTGGGTGTCTCGTCCTTGGTGGTCTGCGAGTCGGTCGGCGACTGCGAGGTACCCGTGTCACCACCACCGCCGCCGCCACCACCGTTGTTCAGCGCCAGCGCGACGCCCGCCGCGATGGCGATCACCGCGAGGACGGCCAGGATCCACAGCTTGCCGCGGCCGCTGCCCTTGTTGCCGTGGCCCTCGAAACCGCCGTCGTCACCGCCGCCGTAGCCGGACGGCATGATCGGCTGCGGGATCTGCGAGGTCCCGGAGGAGTTCGTCGGGTGCTGCATCACGGTCGTACCGGCGAAACCGCCCGCCGAGGCGTGCCGGCCGTCGTGGACGGTGACCCGGCCGGTGTTCCAGGTGCCGGTGTGACCGCCCTGGTCGTACAGCATCTGCAGGCCGTACTGGACCATGCCGCGCATTTCCTCGGCGGTCTGGAACCGGTCGTCGGGCTCCTTGGCGAGCGAGCGCATGACCAGACCGTCCAGCTCCGGCGGGGCGGCGCCCTCGGAGGTCTGGGACGGCGGCATCGGGATGTCCTGGACGTGCTGGTAGACCACCGACAGCGGGGTCTCACCGACGAACGGGGGCCGCAGCGCGAGGAGTTCGTACAGCAGACAGCCGGTGGCGTACAGGTCGGAGCGGTGGTCGACGGCCTTGCCGAGCGCCTGCTCCGGGGAGAGGTACTGGGGCGTGCCCATGACCATGCCGGTCTGGGTCATCGTCGTGGACGCGCCGTGCAGGGCGCGGGCGATGCCGAAGTCCATCACCTTGACGGCGCCGTTGTGGGTGATGATCACGTTGGCGGGCTTGATGTCGCGGTGCACGATGCCGTGCTGGTGCGAGTAGGCCAGTGCCTCCAGCACCCCGGAGGTGATGATCAGGGCCTGCTCGGGGCCCGGCGCCTCGGCGTTGATCAGCAGGTCGCGGATGGTGCGGCCCTCGACCAGCTCCATGACGATGTACGGCACGGACTGGCCGCCGACGACGTCCTCGCCGGAGTCGTACACCGCCACGATCGCATGGTGGTTGAGCCCGGCGACCGACTGTGCCTCGCGCGTGAAACGGGCCTTGGAGACCGGGTCCTCGGCGAGGTCGGCGCGCAGCAGCTTGACGGCCACGGTCCGGCCGAGCCGTACGTCCTCGGCGGCGAACACCTCGGCCATGCCGCCCCGGCCGAGCCGATGCGTGAGCCGGTAGCGGCCGTCGCCGACCAGGCCGCCGTTGCCCCACATCTCCGGCGTGTCTGACATGCCGCCGCCAGTCGCCTCGGGGTCGGACGGGCCCTGGGCGCTGTGCGTCTGTGCCATCGGTCCTCGCCGTCGTTTCTGCCCGCGGTGCGCGCGGTGTTGTCACGGTCTCCGTCGGCCACGCTACAGCCTCCGCGCAACCCCCAGGTCCGGGTTCCGGCCCGTGGACGGACCGGCCATCAAACCCGTACCACGCGCTGTCGTGCAAATTCTGTGTACCGGACGTACGGCCGCTGTAACGCTTCCGAGCCTCTTCTTTCGCGTACGGTCACGGAACGGGCACCGCGCTTGACGTGTCAGTGCCCTCGGGCAGACTTGGCCGCGAATGAGACTTTCGCTCAACAAGGGTGCCTGAGGTGCCAACGGGGGACGGGGAAAATGAGCCAGGACGGCGCACACGGCCGTTACGTGGGGCGGGCTCTGGCCGGTGGCCGCTACCAGCTGCGCGACCTGCTCGGCGCGGGCGGCATGGCCTCCGTGCACCTGGCGTACGACACGGTCCTGGACCGGCAGGTCGCGATCAAGACCCTGCACACAGAACTCGGCCGCGAACAGGCCTTCCGCGAGCGCTTCCGCCGCGAGGCCCAGGCAGTGGCCAAGCTCACGCACACCAACATCGTCTCCGTCTTCGACACCGGAGAGGACACGCTGTCCGACGGCGGATCCGCCACGGGTGACGGCTCGCTCATGCCGTACATCGTCATGGAGTACGTCGAGGGCCGCCCGCTCGGCTCGGTGCTCGACGAGGACGTACGGCAGTACGGCGCGATACCCGCCGACAAGGCGCTGAAGATCACCGCCGATGTGCTGGCCGCGCTGGAGATCAGTCACGAGATGGGGCTGGTCCACCGAGACATCAAGCCCGGCAACGTGATGATGACCAAGCGCGGGGTCGTCAAGGTGATGGACTTCGGCATCGCCCGTGCCATGCAGTCCGGGGTCACCTCGATGACCCAGACCGGCATGGTCGTCGGCACCCCGCAGTACCTCTCCCCGGAGCAGGCGCTCGGCCGTGGCGTGGACGCCCGCTCCGACCTCTACTCGGTCGGCATCATGCTGTTCCAGCTGGTCACCGGGCGGCTGCCGTTCGACGCGGACTCGCCGCTGGCGATCGCCTACGCGCACGTCCAGGAGGAGCCGGTCGCTCCCTCCTCGATCAACCGTGCCCTTCCCCCGGCCGTGGACGCGCTGATCGCCCGCGCGCTGAAGAAGAACCCGAACGAGCGCTTCCCGACCGCCGAGTCCATGCGTGACGAGTGCCTGCGGGTGGCCGCCTCGCTCCAGCCGGCCGCGCCGAGCATCGTCCCGGGCATCCCGCCGACGCAGAGCGGTTCCGGGGTCGGCTCCGCGGTGTTCCCGCCGGTCGACCAGGCGACGCCGGCGCCTCCGGGACCGGTGCAGACGCCGTACCAGCCGACACCGAACCCGCATCCGTACGGCACCCCCGCCGCGGCTCCGGTGCCGTCCCCCGCTCCGGCGTACGGCTATCCGCAGCAGGCGGGCTACCAGACGCCGGCCGGGTACGCCCACCCCGCGCCGACGATCCCGCCGCCGTACAACGTCACCCCCCAGTCGCCCTCCTCCGGTGGTGGGAGGGGCAACCGGCCGGTGGTCATCGGGTCGATCGCGGTCTCGCTGGTCGCGGTGATCGGTCTGGCCGTCGCGCTGGCGCTGAACAACGGCGGCGGCAGTGCGGACGACAACGGCGGAAGCGGCGGCGGCACCGCGAGCGCCGCGGCCTCGCACGCCTCGGGCCACCGCGGGCCGGACACCTCGAAGACCATCGAGAAGACCGAGTGCACCGAGCCGCAGGAGTCGTACAACGACGCCGACAAGATCCAGGTGCCGGACTTCAAGTTCAAGTACATCAAGTCGGTCAAGGAGTGCTTCCAGGCCGCCGGCTGGCAGATGAAGATCACCCACGTGGACGAGAACACGTACGGCGACGGCACGGTCATGGAGCAGTTCCCGTCCTCCGGCACGGACGTCGACCCCGAGGACATGCCGACCATCGAGCTCAGGGTGTCGACGGGCAACCCGGCCACCGGATGAGGCGGGGCGCGGTAGTGACGCAGTAGGCAGTAGTAAGGGCCCGGCGGTGGTACGCCGGGCCCTTCGCCGTATCGGGATTCCTGCTCGGAAGTACTGCTCGGAAGTACTGCTCCGAGTCCTGCTCGGAGCCTAGAGGTACGGTCCGCCGGAACGGCCGGCCGTCGGCCCGTGTTCCTCGCCCTCGTGGCCGACGCCCGGCGGCAGCGCGCGCCGCATCTGCTCCAGCTGGGCGCGGGCGGCCATCTGCTGGGCGAACAGCGTGGTCTGGATCCCGTGGAAGAGACCCTCCAGCCAGCCGACCAACTGGGCCTGCGCGATCCGCAGTTCCGCGTCGGTCGGGGTCACGTCGTCGGTGAAGGGCAGGGAGAGCCGCTCCAGCTCCTCCACCAGCTCCGGCGCCAGACCGTCCTCCAGCTCCTTCACGGAGCTGGAGTGGATCTCCTTGAGCCGGACCCGGCTGGCCTCGTCGAGAGGAGCCGCGCGCACCTCCTCCAGGAGCTGCTTGATCATGCTGCCGATCCGCATGACCTTGGCGGGCTGTTCCACCATCTCCGTCACCGGGATCTCGCGGGAGTCCTCGTCCCCGTTGCCGCCACCGAGTGCCATCCCGTCCTGGCCCACGACCAGGATCTGCGGGTTCTCGGGCGACCGTTCGTTCCTCGGCATCTCCATGCCGCCATTCTCTCGCACCCGTCCACCTCACCACCGTGGTGCCCCCCATTGCGGCTGATCCACCTTTCCGAGCCGCGCCTGACGGGCGTAGACCTATCGGCCGAATCAGACATGCCGGGCTTGTCGGTGAATGTGAGGCTGGTGTTCGTCGGCTCTGACGACTTTGTTCCAGGAGGTCACCGACGTGACTCCAAGGCCGCGATCCACCCTGGGCGGCGTACGGCTCGCGCTCGTCCGCCTGCTGCTCGTCCTGGCGACGGTCCTGCTGCCGTACGGCACGGCCGTCGCGTACGACCCCGAGCCCGTGGTCGCCCATGACCCCGAGCCGTCGGACTCCGCCAGCGCCTCCGTCTCTCCGGAGCCGTCCCGGGCCGGAACCCTGGCCGGTGAGGGCCGGCTGAGGCCGGGACGGCCGCAGGGACCGGCGGCGGCCGTCCAGGGGCAGGGCGAGGACGAGGACGAGGACGAGCCCGGTGACGAGACCGGAGACGCGAGTCCGGTCGCCACCTCGGCCCAGCCGACCCGGGAGGCCGGACTGAGGCCCACCGCGCCCCAGCCGTCCCCCACCCACCAGGCGGTGGCTCACAGCGAGGAGGACGCCTCCGAGCCCGTGCTGCACATCCTTCCGCTGGGCAGCGGCCTGGTCCTGATCGGCCTCGGGCTCGGACTCGCCTTCGTCGCTCTGCGGGTGCGCCGGAGCTAGGGCCTGTCCGGCGGATCAAGTCGCAGGACAGTGCACCTGCAAGGCGGAGGAGGCGTGGACATCAGCCTCCCCCACGCTCGAACAACCTCGCGCGGGGGCACCCCCATCGCGGCGGGCGACGCGGTGGGGGCACCCCCGGCCGAAGGCTGGGGGACGTCGGCGAGTGACGACAACGCCGCTGGGGTCCCCCCTCTGGGGAAGCGCGTGCCACACTCCGCGTCTGCGGCATGATCCGCCGGACAGGCGCCCTAGGGGGCGACCAGGAGGACCTTGCCGATATGCCCGCTGGCCTCCACCAGCCGGTGGGCCTCGGCCGCCTCGGCCATCGGCAGCTCCCGGTCGACGATCGGCCGGACATGGCCGCCCGCGATCAACGGCCACACATGCTCCCGCACGGCCGCGACGATGGCCGCCTTCTCGGTGAGCGGACGGGCGCGCAACGAGGTCGCGCTGATCGCGGCCCGCTTGGCGAGCAGCGCGCCGATGTTCAGCTCGCCCTTCACCCCGCCCTGCATACCGATGATCGCGAGCCGCCCGTTGACGGCGAGGGCGCGCACGTTCGGGTCCAGGTACTTGGCGCCCATGTTGTCGAGGATGACGTCGGCCCCGGCGCCGTCGGTGGCCTGCTTCACCTCGGCGACGAAGTCCTGGTCGCGGTAGTTGACGAGGATGTCCGCGCCCAGCTCGGCGCAGAAGTCCAGCTTCTCCTTGGTGCCCGCGGTGACCGCGACCTTGGCGCCGATCGACTTGCCCAGCTGGATCGCCATGGTGCCGATGCCGCTGGAGCCGCCATGCACGAGCAGCGTCTCGCCGGGGCGCAGGTGGGCGATCATGAAGACGTTCGACCAGACCGTGCAGGCCACCTCGGGCAGCGCGGCGGCGTGCTTCAGCTCCACGCCCTCGGGCACCGGCAGCAGCTGTCCGGCCGGTACGGCGACCTTCTGCGCATAGCCGCCACCCGCGAGCAGCGCGCACACCTCGTCGCCGACCGACCAGCCGGAGACACCCGGGCCGATCTCGACGATCCGGCCGGAGCACTCCAGACCGGGATACACGGAGGCGCCCGGCGGCGGGTCGTAGAAGCCCATACGCTGCATGATGTCGGCACGGTTGACGGCGCTGGCCACCACCTCGACCAGCACCTCGCCCTCCCCGGGCACGGGATCGGGGACCTCGTCCCACACCAGCGCCTCGGGCCCACCAGGTTCGGGAATCGTGATCGCATACATGCGGCCGACGCTACTCCCCGCCCGGCCGCGCTCCCCGTCAGGCCCGGGGCAACGGTCGTATGTCGGGGGCGACCTTGGTGCCCGGGGAGGCCCGCACGATCGTGATCAGCCGGTCCGTCAGCTGGATGGTGCCGACGGCCGGGTCGTCGTAGCCCAACACCCGGTGTCCGCGCAGGACGCTCACCACCAGGTCGGCCGTCTCGCGCGGGCTCTTGCCGACCTCGGCCTTGACCGCCGGGCGCTCCACGAGGTCCAGGCCGGTGCCCTGCTGGATCAGGTCCTCCATGACCATGCCGGCGGCCGGACTGAGCACGGACAGCCCCAGCAGGCGCCCGGCCGCGCTGGCGCTGGTGATGACGGCGTCGGCCCCGGACTGCTTGAGCAGCGGCGCGTTCTCCTCCTCACGGACCGCGGCCACGATCTTCGCGCCCTTGTTGAGCTGCCGGGCGGTCAGGGTCACCAGCACGGCCGTGTCGTCCCGCTGGGTCGCGATGATGATCTGCCGGGCCCGCTGCGTCTCGGCCCGCTTCAGCACATCGCTGCGCGTCGCGTCCCCGATCACCCCGGCATATCCTTCGGCGGTGGCCGCGTCGATCACCTTGGAGCTGGGGTCGACCACGACGACCTGCTCCTTCTTCAGCCCGGTCGCACAGACGGTCTCGATCGCCGACCGCCCCTTCGTCCCGAAGCCGACGACGACGGTGTGATCCCGCAAGGCGGACCTCCAGCGGTTCTGGCGCCATTCCTCCCGGGTGCGTTCGGTGAGGACTTCGAGGGTGGTGCCGACCAGGATGATCAGGAACAGCACACGCAGAGGCGTGATGACGAAGATGTTGGTGAGCCGGGCTGCGTCACTGACCGGGGTGATGTCGCCGTATCCGGTGGTGGAGAGGGTGACGGTCGCATAGTAGAAGGCGTCGAGGAGGTCGACGGGGCCGTCCGAGGTGTCGTTGTAGCCGTCGTGGTCGGCGTAGACGATGAACGCGGTGGCGACCAGCACCAGCAGGGCGAGTGACAGCCGTTTGCTGACCTGGCGGATCGGGCGCTCCACCACTTTCCTCGGGAGTTTCACCCGTTGGGTCACCAGATGTTCGTCCGCCTGGCGGGCGATGGCGTCATGGCCCGGAAGTTTCACGTGAAACACACCCCGATCCCCGCGGCCGCCCACGGCAGGTCAAGGAGCTCCGTCTCCTCACCCCGCTGTGCCCCGCCCGGCGGTACGACCGCGAGCGCGTCGGCGGCGGCGATGCCACGGAGCATCGCCGGGCCGTTGTAGTGCAGCGGGACGGCCACATCGCCGCGCAGGACGACCGGGATGAGCCGGGTGTCGTACGGGTGTCCGTGCGCCGCTTCCGCCAGCGGCAGCGCGTAGGGCTCGGGGGCCGGGTGGGCGGCGAGGGTGCGCAGCAGGGGTTCGGCGAGGGTGAGCAGACCGGAGACGGCGGCGAGGGGGTTGCCGGGGAGGCCGACGAGGTGCTGGTTCGGCTGGGTGCGGGCCAGCAGCATGGGGTGGCCGGGGCGGACCTTGACGCCGTCGACGAGGAGTTCGGCCCCGATGCGCTCCAGGGTTGGGTGGACATGGTCGACCGGGCCGGACGCGGTGCCGCCCGTGGTGACGATGAGATCGGCGCTGGACGAGGTGATCGCCTTGTACAGCGCCTTGGCGTCGTCGCCGAGCCGGCGTACGGCGGTCACCTCGGCGCCGAGCGCGCGCAGCCAGGGCGGCAGCATCGGGCCGAGCGCGTCCCGGATATGGCCCTCGTGCGGAAGCCCCTCGGTGAGCAACTCGTCCCCGAGGATCAGTACTTCGGCCCGGGGGCGGGGGACGACCGTGACGGTGTCGTACCCGGCGGCCGCTGCGAGGCCGAGGACGGCCGGGGTGACCAGGGTGCCGACGGCAAGCAACTGGTCGCCGCTGCGGCACTCCTGGCCGCGCGGGCGGATGTCCTGGCCGTGGACGACCTCACGGGTGGGATGCAGCCGGCCCTGGGTGTCGATACGGCCGTGTTCGCTGCGCAGCACCGCGGTGGTGTCCGCCGGGATCCGGGCGCCGGTGGCGATCTGTACCGCCTCGCCGTCGGTGAGTGGCTCGGGCTGTGTGCGCCCGGCCAGCACGCCTTCCTCGCGTACGTCCCAGGGACCGGGGCCCGCCACCGCCCAGCCGTCCATCGCGGAGGTGTCGAAGGAGGGAAGGTCGGTCAGCGCGTCCAGCGGGGCGGCCAGGGCCAGACCGAGGGCGTCGGCCAGCGACACGGAGACGGGGACCCGGCGGGCGCCGGAGCGGGCGGCACGGGCCGCAATCTCACGGGCCTGGGGCCAGGGAATGGCGCGATGCTGGTGTGCCGACCTACCGCCGTGGGCGTGCTCGCCCGGGGCGGCGGGCGGGGGCGTGTGGCCGCCGGCGGTGTCCTCACCGAACTCCCCGGGCTCCCTGGGCTCTCTCACGAGGGCGAGTGCCTCCTCGACGTCGAGATCGTCGTCGGTGCCCCCGGCGGACGTGCCGACCCGGGTGCCGGGGGCGGTCATCGGCCGGGCCCCGGGTCGGGGGCGGGCTTCCCGGAGGCGGACTGCTCGGCGGCGTTCGCCTCTTCTTCCCAGCGCAGGGCCAGCGCGGCGGCCTTGCGGGCCGCTTCGGCGACCGCTTCGGGGCCTCCCTTGCCCTGTGCGGCCGCGTAACCGACGAGGAACGTGGTCAGTGGGGCGGCCGGTCGGGCCACGCCGTGCGCGGCGTCCCGGGCCAGGTCGAGCAGGACGCCGGTGTCGACGTCCAGGTCGAGGCCCAGTTCGTCCTTGACTGCGGAGATCCATTCATCCAACACGTTCCCATGCTCCCTGATGCGTGCCCTGGCGTCGGCGATGTCGTCCCAGGTGTCGCAGTCGAAGGACGCGAGGGGGTCCGGGACGCGGGTGAGGTCGAGTGCGGCGGTCAGGCGCCGCAGGGGGAGGCCGGTGAGGCCGGAGCCGTCGGCTTCGGCGAGGGCCGTCAGGGCGTGGCGGAGCGACGCCGTGCGGTAGGCCGCGACGAGGGGCTGGTCTCTGCCCTCGGCGTCGGTGAGCAGTGCGGCGTCCGCGCCGGAGGTCTGCAGAGCCGACAACAGGTGCTCGACTGTTGCCACTTCGAGGAACGGGAGGTCTGCGGAGAGTACGACCACGCGGTCGGCGGTGGTGTGGCGCAGGCCGGCGTCGAGGGCGGCGACCGGGCCGCTGCCGGGTGGGTTCTCGCGGGTCCAGCGCACCGGACGGGAGGTGGGGCGGGGGGCTGCCACGACGACGGTGTTCCGGGCGCCGGCGCAGGCCGTGAGGACACGGTCGAGCATGGGGCGGCCGCCTACCCGGACGGAGGGTTTGTCGGCCCCGCCGAGGCGTCTCGCTGCGCCGCCGGCCAACACAATCGCGTCGTAGGTCGGCGGCTCGGTGTCGGTCACCTTTCGAGTATGGGGGGAGGGTGGATCACTGGGAACCGATAGGGCCGGGTGAGGCGGTTCAGAGCGTCCTGAGAAGTACTGCCGGCTGTTCCACGCAGTCCGCCACGTACCGCAGGAAGCCGCCCGCCGTGCCGCCGTCGCAGACCCGGTGGTCGAAGGTCAATGACAGCTGGACCACCTGGCGGACCGCCAGCTCGCCTTCGTGCACCCATGGCTTCGGGACGATGCGGCCCACTCCCAGCATCGCCGCTTCGGGGTGGTTGATGATCGGGGTGGAGCCGTCGACGCCGAAGACGCCGTAGTTGTTCAACGTGAAGGTGCCGCCGGTGAGTTCGCCCGGGGTGAGCGTTCCGGCATGAGCCGACTCGGTGAGGCGGGCGAACTCCGCGGTCAGGGCCTCGGCGTCGCGGGCGTGGGCGTCCCGGACGACGGGGACGACCAGGCCCCGGTCGGTCTGGGCGGCGAAGCCCAGATGGACATGGTCGAGCCGGACGATCTCGCGGGCCTCGACGTCGACGTAGGAGTTCAGCTCGGGGTAGCGGGCCAGGGCTGCCGTGCTGATCCGGGCGAGGAGCGCGAGCAGGGAGATCTTGGCGCCCTTCGCCGCGTTCATCGCGGTTCGCGCGCGCATCAGCTCGGTCGCGTCGGCGTCCACCCAGCAGGTCGCGTCGGGGATCTCCCGGCGGCTGCGGGAGAGCTTGTCGGCGACCGCTCCCCGAATGCCCTTGAGGGGCGTACGGGTGCCGGGCTGGGTGCTCGGCGCGCCGACCGAGGCTTTCGGCGGGCTGGGCGCGGTCTTGGTGCCGGTGGTGGCGCGGGCCGCGCTGACCCGCAGGGCGTCCTCGACGTCGGCGCGCAGAATCAGGCCGTCGGGGCCCGAGCCGGACAGCCGGCGCAGGTCAAGGCCGTTGTCCCGGGCGAGGCGGCGGACCAGCGGGGAGATCACCGGGACGGGGCCCTCGGTGACCGGGGGCGGTGCGGGCACGTGCGCGTGGGCCGCCGTTTCGACGACGGCTGCGGTCTTGCCGGCCATGCCGTTCGCCTGCTCCGGTGCGGTGGGGCGGGCCCTGCGGCGGCGCGCCGGGGGTGCCCCGGTGCCGTAGCCCACCAGGACGTTGCCGGAGCCCTCCGCCTCGGGGACCGAGGTGGCCTCGCCGACGGCGACCGTCAGCAGCGGGGCGCCGACGGGCAGTTCGGTGCCCTCCTCGCCGAAGCGGGCGGTGACCACACCGCCGTAGGGGCAGGGGACCTCGACCATCGCCTTGGCCGTCTCTACCTCGACGACGGGCTGGTCGATCGCGACGACCTCGCCGACCTGGACCAGCCAGTTGACGATCACCGCCTCGGTCAGCCCCTCCCCGAGGTCGGGCAGTTTGAACTCCAGCACTTGTGCCATCAGCCCTCGGCCTCCCACTGCAGACGCGCCACCGCGTCCAGGATGCGGTCGACGCCGGGCAGGTGGTGGCGCTCCAGCATCGGCGGCGGGTAGGGGATGTCGAACCCGGCCACGCGCAGCACCGGCGCCTCCAGGTGGTGGAAGCAGCGCTCCGTGACCCGGGCCGCGATCTCCCCTCCCGGTCCGCCGAACCCGCCCGACTCGTGTACGACGACCGCGCGCCCGGTGCGCCGTACCGAGGCGCAGACCGTCTCGTCGTCGAACGGCACCAGGGAGCGCAGGTCGACGACTTCGAGGTCCCAGCCCTCCGCCTGGGCGGCCTCGGCGGCTTCGAGGCAGACCGGTACGGACGGGCCGTAGGTGATGAGCGTGGCGCTGCGCCCTGTGCGGCGCACCACCGCGCGGCCGATGGGTTCAACGTCCGTCGGGTGCTCGGGGTTCCAGGTGTCCTTGGACCAGTAGAGGCGCTTGGGTTCGAGGAAGACGACCGGGTCGTCGGAGGCGATGGCGGCACGCAGCAGGCCGTAGGCGTCGGCGACCGTGGCGGGGGTGACGACGTGCAGGCCGGGGGTGGCCATGTAGTAGGCCTCGGAGGAGTCGCTGTGGTGCTCGACGCCGCCGATGCCGCCGCCGTAGGGGATGCGGACGGTGATCGGGAGGGGCATCCGGCCGCGGGTGCGGTTGCGCATCCGGGAGACATGGCTGATCAGCTGCTCGAACGCGGGGTAGGCGAAGGCGTCGAACTGCATCTCGACGACCGGGCGCAGCCCGTACATGGCCATGCCGACGGCGGCGCCGAGGATGCCGGCCTCGGCGAGCGGGGTGTCGGTGCAGCGGTCCTCGCCGAACTCCTTGGCGAGGCCGTCGGTGACCCGGAAGACCCCGCCGAGGGTGCCGACGTCCTCACCCATGACGTGCACGGCGGGGTCGGCGGCCATCGCGTCGCGCAGCGCGCGCGTGAGGGCCTGCGCCATGGTGGCGGGCTTGACGGCGACGGTCGTCATCAGCGGCCGCCTTCCCGGTCGGACTGCTCGGCTTCCAGTTCGGCCCGCAGCATGGCGCGCTGCTCGCGCAGTTGGGTGGTGGTCTCGGCGTACACCTGGTCGAAGAGGGCCATGGGGTCGAGTTCCGGGTCGCGGTTCATGCGCTCGCGCAGGTCGGCGGCCATGGTCTCGGCGGCTTCGCGCGCGTGCCGTGCGAAGTCCTCGTCGAGCAGTCCGCGGTCGGTCAACTCGCGCTCCAGCAGCAGGATCGGGTCGTGATCGCGCCAGGCGTCGACCTCGTCGTCGCCGCGGTAGCGGGTGGCGTCGTCGGCGTTGGTGTGGGCGTCGATGCGGTAGGTCACCGCCTCCACCAGGGTGGGGCCGCCGCCCTCGCGCGCGTGCCGTACGGCGTCGGAGAGGACCTCGTGCACGGCGGCCGCGTCGTTGCCGTCGACCAGGCGGCCCCGCATGCCGTATCCGACGGCTTTGTGGGCCAGGGAGGGGGCGGCGGTCTGCTTGTCGAGTGGGACGGAGATGGCGAAGCCGTTGTTCTGGACCAGGAAGACGACCGGGGCCTGCCAGACGGCGGCGAAGTTCAGCGCCTCGTGGAAGTCGCCCTCGCTGGTGCCGCCGTCGCCGACCATGGCGAGCGCGACCACGTCGTCGCCCTTGAGGCGGGCCGCGTGGGCGAGGCCGACGGCGTGCGGGAGCTGGGTGGCGAGCGGGGTGGACAGGGGGGCCACTCGGTGGGCGTAGGGGTCGTAGCCGGTGTGCCAGTCGCCGCGCAGCAGGGTGAGTGCCTCGACGGGGTCCACGCCCCGGGCGACGACCGCGAGGGTGTCGCGGTAGCTGGGGAAGAGCCAGTCGCGTTCCTGAAGGGCGAGCGCGGCGGCGACCTCGCAGGCCTCCTGGCCGGTGCTGGACGGGTAGACGGCGAGGCGGCCCTGTTTGGTGAGGGCGGTTGCCTGGGTGTTGTACCGGCGGCCGTGCACCAGCTGGGTGTAGAGCCGGCGCAGCAGCTCCGGGTCGGCCTTGGCGGCCGCCTCGGTCCCGAGGACGCGGTACGGCCGCTCGTCGGGCAGCAGGGGCGCGGGGTCCGTCCGGGGTTGCCAGGCGGGCGGCGGCGATGGGCGGTATGCGCCTCGCTGCTCCAGGACCGTCATGACGGCACCTCCTCGTGGGGGTGGCTGCGGGAGACGGATCGGCTGTGACCCGTCCCACCTACCGATTGTTCGGTCGCCAGCACATTTTGGCTACAGGCGGCTCCAGGCTGTGGACAAACGGTTCTCCACAGCCTGGAATGAACGCAGTACGTCCACGGCAGGAAGGCGGGGGGACATGCCACCTGAACAAATGGCCGAGGGCCCGCAGGACCGCGCTACGCTGCCGCCCGCGCGCCCGCTGGACGCCATTGATCAGGACATCCTGCAGATCCTCCAGGCGGACGGCCGGGCCTCGATACGGTCGGTCGCCGAACGTGTCCATGTCTCGCGCGCCAACGCCTACGCGCGTATCAACCGTCTCATCGAGGACGGGGTGATCCGCGGTTTCGGCGCCCGGGTGGACCATGAGCGGGCCGGCCACGGCACCTCCGCCTACATCACGCTGAAGATCGTCCAGAACACCTGGCGCACGGTCCGCGAGGAGTTGCGGCAGCTGCCCGGCGCCGACCACATCGCCCTGGTGGGCGGGGACTTCGACGTCCTGCTCCTGGTGCACACGCCGGACAACAGGGCGCTGCGCGAACTGGTGCTGACCCGGCTCCAGGCGATCCCCGAGGTGCTCAGCACCCGCACGCTGCTGGTGTTCGAGGAGGAGGACCTGGAGCCGGGCGGCTGACGCCGGACGGCCCGGGTCAGGCCGCGCGGAGACCCGAGAACACCAGGCGCGCCACCGCGTCGGAGACCTCGCGCTCGCTCGCGCCGCGCCCGTCCGGGCGGTACCACTCCACTATCGAGTTGACCATGCCGAAGACCAGCCGGGTCGCGAGGCGCACCTCGATGTCACCGCGTACGTCCCCGTCGGCGGCGGCCGCCTTCAGCAGGTCGGCCACCCGGTGGTCGAAGTCGCGGCGCAGCTCCAGCGCCCGTCGCTCGGTGTCGGTGTTGCCGCGCACCCGCAGCAGCAGCGTGACGTACGGCAGCTCGGCGATCAGCACCTCCACCATGCGCCGCACGACGTGCTCCAGGCGGTCGGCGGCGCGTCCCACGCGCGCCTGCTCCTCGTCGAGGATCCCGAACAGGCCGTCCAGGGCCCGGCTGACGGCCCGGCGCAGCAGTTCCTCCTTGCCGGAGACATGGTGGTAGATCGACGACTTGGAGATGCCGGCGGCCTTGGAGAGATGCTCCATGGAGGTGCCGTCGTAGCCGCGCTCGTTGAAGACCTGGACGGCCACCGAGAGCAGGGTCTCGGGGGTGTAGGTGTCGCGCTTGGCGGTGGTCATGAGGCGCCCTCCCGCTTCTCGGTGGCGTACGCGTGGCGGTAGAGCGCGAGGGAGGGCGCGTAGCGGCCGCTCGGGTCGCGCAGGTGCAGGTCGTCGAGGAGGTCGTAGGCGAAGTCGCGGCCGAGGCGGCGGCTCCACTCGAAGGGGCCGAGCGGGTAGTTGACGCCCAGGCGCATCGCGGTGTCGATGTCCTCCTCGGTGGCGACGCCCTTGGCGACGGCGTCGTGCGCGAGGTCCACGATCCGGGCGACCGTACGGGCGACGATCATGCCGGGGACGTCGCCGATGACGCTGACCCGCTTGCCGAGCGCCTGGAAGAGACCGATGGCCTCGTTGAGCGTCTGGGGCAGGGTGTCGTGTCCGGCGGACAGGGCGATGCGGGTGGCGCGGCGGTAGTCGAACGCCAGGTCGAAGTAGACGACGTCCCGGAACTCCACCGAGGTCTGGCCGTCGGCGAGGACCAGCTGGCCGCCGCTGGGCAGCACCAGGCGGGTGCCGTGGTCCTCGTCGTCCTCGCGGACCTGGATGCCCGCCTCGCGGATCATCGCGAGCAGCTCGGCGGCCGGTCCCAGGCTGCCCTCGGCGACGACGTAGGGGGGCCGGTCGGCCGGCTCGGCGGTGTGCGGCTCGGGGCGCTCGGCGTCGTCCGCGTAGTCGTACCAGCCGTGTCCGGTCTTGCGGCCGAGGTGGCCGGCCTCGACGAGCCGGCGCTGGGCCAGGGAGGGCGTGAAGCGGACATCCTGGAAGAAGGCCTGCCACACGGAGTGCGTGACGGACTCGTTGACGTCCTGGCCGATCAGGTCGGTCAGTTCGAAGGCGCCCATCCGGAAGCCGCCGCACTCGCGCAGCACCGCGTCGATGGTGGCCGGGTCGGCGGCCTGCGCCTCGTAGACCGCGAACGCCTCGGCGTAGAAGGGGCGCGCGATGCGGTTGACGATGAAGCCGGGGGTGTCCGCACAGGCGACCGGCGTCTTGCCCCAGGCGCGTGCCGTCTCGTACGCGCGCGTGGCGGACGTGACGTCGGTGGCGAACCCGGAGACGACCTCGACCAGCGGCAGCAGCGGGGCCGGGTTGAAGAAGTGCAGGCCCACCAGGCGGGAGGCGCTGCGCAGGGCGCCGCCGATGGCCGTCACCGACAGGGAGGAGGTGTTGGTGGCCAGCAGACAGTCGTCGTCGACGATGTCCTCAAGGGCGCGGAAGAGCTCCTGCTTGGCCTCCAGCCGCTCCTGGACGGCCTCCACGACCAGGCTGCAGTCCGCGAAGTCGGTGAGCTCCTCGGCGGGCAGCAGCCGCGCGCGGGCCGCGTCCCGGTCGGCGGCCCCCATCCGGTCCTTCTCGACGAGCCGGTCGAGACGGGCGACGATCGCCGCGGCAGCGTCCCCGGCCCGCCCGGGGACGGCGTCGTACAGCCGTACGGGATGGCCCGCGACGAGTGCGACCTGGGCGATGCCCTGGCCCATGGTGCCCGTGCCGGCGACCCCCACGGGGCTGCTGAGGTCGAGTGCTGTCATGTGCGCGATCCTCCCGCACGGGGTTTTCCACAGATGCGGCAGGCCCCCTTGTCCCGACCGATCGTTCGGTTACTCTAACTCTGTCCGGCCGTTTCTGCCCAGGTCATGAGCTCGAAGGGGAGCTCATCAGACGAGGAGTTGGTCCCGCATGACCGCCGAACTCACCGTGCACGAGCTGATCGCCAAGCACCGGCCCACCCTTGACCAGGCGCTTGAGGCGATCCGCACGCGCGCGTACTGGTCCCCCCACCCCGAGCACCCCAAGGCCTACGGCGAGCACGGCAGCCTGGACGCGGCGGCGGGCAAGGCCGCCTTCGACGCCCTTCTCGGCGGCCGTATCGACCTCGGCCAGCCCGGCACCGACGACTGGGTGGGCGGCGAGGTCTCCCCGTACGGCATTGAGCTGGGCGTGACCTACCCGCACGCGGACGTCGACACACTGCTGCCCGCGATGAAGGCCGGCCAGCGCGCGTGGCGCGACGCGGGCGCGGAGGCGCGCGCGGTGGTGTGCCTGGAGATCCTCAAGCGGATCAGCGACCGCACGCACGAGTTCGCGCACGCGGTCATGCACACCAGCGGCCAGGCGTTCATGATGGCGTTCCAGGCGGGCGGCCCGCACGCCCAGGACCGCGGCCTGGAGGCGGTGGCCTACGCGTACGTGGAGCAGGTCCGCACCCCCGACACGGCCGAGTGGTCGAAGCCGCAGGGCAAGCGCGACCCGCTCGCGCTGACGAAGACGTTCAAGCCGGTCCCGCGCGGGATCGCGCTGGTCGTCGGCTGCAACACGTTCCCGACGTGGAACGGCTACCCGGGCCTGTTCGCCTCCCTCGCCACGGGCAACGCGGTGCTGGTGAAGCCGCACCCGCGCGCGCTTCTGCCGCTCGCCCTCACCGTGCAGGTCGCCCGCCAGGTCCTCACCGAGGCCGGCTTCGACCCGAACCTGGTGGCGCTGACGGCGGAACGCCCCGGCGAGGGCATCGCGAAGACGCTCGCCACCCGCCCCGAAGTCAGGATCATCGACTACACGGGCTCCACCGCCTTCGGCGACTGGCTGGAGGCCAACGCCCGGCAGGCGCAGGTCTACACGGAGAAGGCCGGCGTCAACACGGTGCTGGTGGAGTCCACCGACAACTACAAGGGCATGCTCTCCAACCTGGCGTTCTCGCTCTCCCTCTACAGCGGCCAGATGTGCACCACCCCGCAGAACCTGCTGATCCCCCGCGACGGCATCCGCACCGACGAAGGCCCCAGGACGTACGACGAGGTGGTCGCCGACCTCGCCCGCGCCGTCGACGGGCTGCTCGGCGACGACGCCCGTGCGAACGCGCTGCTGGGCGCGATCGTCAACCCCGACGTCAAGGCCCGCCTGGAGGCCGCCGCAGGACTCGGCGAGGTCGCCCTCGCGTCTCGCGAGATCACCAACCCGGAGTTCCCGGACGCGGTCGTGCGCACCCCGGTGATCGTGAAGCTGGACGGGGCGCGGAAGTACTGGGAGGGGGCGGACGACGAGGCCGCGTACATGAGCGAGTGCTTCGGGCCGGTGTCCTTCGCGGTCGCCGTCGACTCGGCCACCGACGCGGTGGAGCTGCTGCGGCGGACGGTCCGGGAGAAGGGCGCGATGACGGTCGGCGCGTACACCGTCGACACCGACGTGGAGCGCGCCGTGGAGGAGGTCTGCCTGGAGGAGGCCGCGCAGCTGTCGCTGAACCTGGTCGGCGGGGTGTACGTCAACCAGACGGCCGCGTTCTCCGACTTCCACGGCTCGGGCGGAAACCCGGCGGCGAACGCCGCGCTCTGCGATGGAGCGTTCGTGGCGAACCGGTTCCGGGTGGTCGAGGTGCGCCGGGAGGCGTAGCACACACCCTTACGGGGCGCTCCAGTGGAACAGGGTCATGGCGACACTGGTCGCGAGGTTGTAGCTGCTCACCTGGGGGCGCATCGGCAGTCGCAGGAGATGGTCGGCACGCGCGCGTAGGTCCGTCGACAGGCCCGTTCGTTCTGAGCCGAAGGCGAGGATCGCGTCGTCCGGGAGCTTCGTGCTCCGGATGTCCTCGCCTTCCGGGTCCAGGGCGTACACCGGACCCCGCGGCAGCTCCGGCACCGTCAATCGCTCCACCGCCGTCGCGAAGTGGAGGCCCGCGCCGCCTCGTACGACCGTCGGGTGCCATGGGTCGAGCGTGCCGGTCGTGATCACTCCCGTCGCCCCGAAGCCGGCCGCCAGACGGATCACCGCGCCCGCGTTGCCGAGGTTGCGGGGTTCGTCGAGGACGATGATCGGGGCCACGCGGGGGACTCGGGCCAGCTCGCGCAGGTTGGCCTCGCGGGACGGTCGTACGGCCAGGGCGGCCACGGCCGTGGGATGCGGGCGGGACACAAGGGACGCGTACGTCTCCGGCGCCACCTCCGTCAGCAGGCCGGCCAGCGCCTCCCGTACGTCCGGCGCCAGCTCGTTCGCCAGGGCCAGCGCAGCCGCACGGTCCGTGGTGACCGCCACCGGCACCTCCGCGCCGAAGCGCAGGGCGTGTTTGAGGGCGTGGAAGCCGTCGAGGAGGACGGCGGAGCCCGCCGGCCGCGCCCAGTGGTTCAGGGGGTCGGTCATGCCCCGAAGCCTACGCGGGGCTGTTCGTCCGCCTCCGGGGAGCGAGGGGGTGGCAGTGCGGGGGCGCCGCGCCGGAAGACTCGGGCACGCGCGCGTGCCGCGCGGCCGCCGAGATGGAGCAGGAAGGCCGTCGGCAGGAAGATCGAGTCCGCCGCGATCATGGAGAGGGAGAAGAAGGGCAGGCCGAGGACGACCGCGATCACGGCGTGCTCGGTCATCATCGCGGCCAGCAGCAGGTTCTTGACCCGGCGGTTGAACAACGTGAACGGGAAGGCCACCTGGACCATGACCGTCCCGTAGGTCACCAGCATCACCAGCGTGCCGCTGGCGGACAGCAGGTCGGCGAGGGCCGGCCAGGGCGAGAAGTAGTCCAGGTGGAGCGGGTAGTAGACGGCGGTGCCGTCCTGCCAGCGGGAGCCCTGGATCTTGTACCAGCCGGCGGTGGCGTAGATCAGACAGGCCTCGGCCATGATCACGAACAGGGCGCCGTTGTGCAGGACGTTGGCGATGACGTCCAGCAGGATCCGCGGCTCGGGTGTGCGCGCCCAGCGGCCCACCGCCCACCACAGGGCAGTGCCCGCCCAGGTCGCCCACATCAGGGCCGGCACCAGCCAGCCACCGCCGGAGCGGCCGGTGAGGGCCGCCACGGCCAGCAGGACACCGGACACCGCCCACAGCGCCGGTCCGACCCGGTCGGTGACCGGCTTCTCGTCCGCACGCGCGCGTGCGGCCCGGCGCGCGTCCAGGGACCACACCTGGCCGCAGCGTGTGAACACCAGGTAGAAGGACATCAGGTGCAGCACGTTGTCGCCGCCGTCGCCCATGAAGACGCTGCGGTTCTGCAGGGACAGCACGCCGACCATGAACAGCAGGGACATGGTGCGGGTGCGCCAGCCCACCAGCAGCAGGGCGCTGGAGAGGACGGCCAGGAAGTAGAAGACCTCGAAGAAGGCCCGGCCGTCAAAGGACAGCAGCGCCGTGAAGGCGTGATTGTCGGCGGTCAGCTGCTGGGCGAGGTCGAAGCTCCAGGGGCCGTCGGGGCCGTACAGCTCCTGGCGGTGCGGGTACTCGCGCAGCAGGAACAGCAGCCAGGTGGCGGCGAAGCCGATGCGTACGACGGCCGTCTGGTAGGGGCCGAGGGCGGACTCGGTGACCCGGGCGATGGCACGGGACAGGCACAGGGCGAGGCGGCTCATCGCACACCTCCGTCGGCCTCGTCAGCCGTGACCGTCCACCAGGGCAGCACCCGGTAGACGGGGGTGTCGGGGACCTTCTCGCCGCTCCAGTCCGGCGGGGGCACGTTGGTGGTGCTGGAGCGCACCTGGACGCGCTCGATGGTGCCCTTCTCGCTGGTCGCGTCGCCCTCGTACATGCGCATCACGACGATCCGGCGCAGGTACTGCTCGGAGAGGGAGCCGCGCAGGCCGATCGGGCGGTTGTCGGTGCCGTGCGTGCTGACGAAGAAGTCCCAGGCCCGGCGCAACTCGTTCTGCACGGTGTGGCTCGGCAGCAGGCTGCCGTCGATGGCCTTGCCGTCCTGGGCCGACAGGTCGTTCCAGCCGGTGGTGGTCATGGTGCCGTCCCGCATCCGCACATCGGCGCGCACCTGTACGGCGATGTTCTGCTGCAGCGGGTTGGGCGCGAACAGTTTCCAGTTCTGCTCGAACTCCGGGTACACCCACTCCTCGATCGCCTTGCCGTGCTGCTTCGTCACCGTGTTCGCCGGCGCGACGCTCAGGAACACCATCCCGAGGTGCACACAGGCGGCGACCGCGACCAGGGCCAGGGCGAGGGCCGCGCCCACCTGGTAGCGGGGGGAGAGGGCGGCGACGCCACTGCGGGGCGGGGCGGAGGGCTCCTGTGTGCCGAGGGGCGGCTGCTCCGGACACGCCTCTCCCGCCGGCACCGGATCCGGACGCGTCCCGCTCGGACCCTCCGGCCCCTGCCGGGCGTCCGAGTCCCCGTCGTACGCGTCCATGCCGCCCCGTTCCCCGAAACCACCACCTCGTCCGGACGGCCCATCCGGGGCCGGCCGGTGTGCCGCTGTCCGGCACTCGCACGGAACGGTACTCAGCACCGGCCGCCGGGCGCAGCCCCGGGGACCGGCCCGAGGACGTGGCCATCACCACTCCGGCCGGGCGCGGCGGCGGTCCCGGCAGCGGCCCCCGGGGCCGACGACCGAGGTCACAGCAGGTCGTACGGCGGCCCGGGGCGGCTCGCGGAGTCCTGCTCGGCTAGTTGTCCACAGGCCGCGCCGAAGGTTTTCCACAGCGGTTGAACCCGTGGACCCCCGCCCTCGAAACTGTGGATCTGCCCCGGAACCAGGCGTAGCAGCGAAACTGCCCCCTGGGCCAGGAGCAGGAGGTGCGGCACAGGCGTAGGGGGTGTGGCAGATGTATCAGGCGTTCACGGACCGGGCGTGGAGCATACGGCGGACGGCGTCGGAGCGTTCCAGAAGGGTGTTTCGGACCACGGGGGCCGCTTCCTGGGCCGCCAGCTGGGCCTTCTCGACGTATGCGGAGTCGATGGCGTACGGCGGGAAGAGCCGGGAGGTGTAGACCATCGCCGGGATCATTCCGCCCTGGTCCAGCTGGGGGACCGCGGCGAGGTAGCGCTCGGCGTAGGGGGCGAACAGGGCGTCCTGGCCGGGGCGCCAGAAGGCGTCCGCCACCGCCCTGACCGACTGGACGGGCACCGTGCGGTCCACGGCCAGCCGCTGCCAGACCTCCGCCTTCGCGGCCGGGTCGGGGGAGGCGGCCCGGACGGTGAGGGCGCGGACCCAGGCGTCGGGGTCGGGGTCGCGTTCGAGCAGGGCGGCGGACTCGGCGGTGACGTCACCGCCGAGTTCGGCCTCGCGGACGAGGGCGCGCCAGCGCAGGTCGATGTCGTCACCGGCCTGGTCACGGAGCCAGGCCAGGTCCTCGGCGCCGGTCGCGGTGCGGGCCAGGCCGCGCAGGGCCACCTGGCGGCGGCCCGGGTCGCCGGCGAGCTGTCGGCAGGCCTTGGCAGCGGCCTGGGTCAGCGCGGGGCGGTCGGCGTCCGGGGCCCAGAGTTCGGCGATGTCGATGACGAGGGTCAGGTAGGGCTCGATCACGGCGTCGGACGTCTCTGCGGCGAGGACGGCGGTGAGGCACCGTCCGGCCTCGGCCGCCGTGGCCTCGCCGGCCGTGAGCATGTCCCAGACGGTGGCGGCGGCCACGCCCCGGGAGATGGCCGTGGGCAGCCGGGCCGCCGTGCGGATGAGGGTGTCCCGGGTGGCGGGGTCCGGGCGGGTGGTGGCGAAGGTGAGGTCGTCGTCGTTGATCAGGAGGAGGTCGGACGTGGCAGGGAGACCGGTGACGGGGGTGCGGGGCTCGGTGACCTCGACGCGGACCAGGGCGGTGCGTTCGAGGGCGTCGCCGTCGCTGCCGTACGCGCCGACCGCCAGGACCTGCGGGCGCGGGATGCCGTCGGCCACCAGGGTGACCGTGTCGCCGTCGTGCTCCAGGGTGAAGCGGTCGGTGCCGGCGGTCTCCAGCCAGGCCTTCCGCCAGGTGGCGAGGTCCCGGCCGCTCGCCTCGGCGAGGGCGTCGATCAGGTCCTGGAGGGTGGTGGTGCCCCAGGCGTGGCGGGCGAAGTAGGCGGCCATGCCGGTGCGGAAACGGTCCTCGCCGACATAGGTCATCAACTGCTGGAGGACGGAGGCGCCCTTGGGGTAGGTGATGTTGTCGAAGATCGACGCGGCCTGGGCGACATCGTGGATGGGCTGGTGGATCGGGTGGGAGACCGGGCCCTGGTCGGAGAGGTAGGCCTTCAGCTTGTCGCCGGCGAGGTGGCCCGCCCAGACGTCGGTGTAGCGGGTGGCGCCCTCGGCGGCCCAGTGGCAGGCGAACTCGGCGAAGGCCTCGTTCAGCCAGAGGTCGTCCCACCAGCGCATGGTGACGATGTTGCCGAACCACATGTGCGCCATCTCGTGCAGCAGCACGAGCGCGAGCAGCTCACGCTCGGCAGGTGTCGGCGTGGCCCGCCGCAGGAAAATGTCCGACCAGGTCACACAGCCGTAGTTCTCCATCGCGCCGCCGAACTCGGGCATGAACACCTGGTCGTACGTGCGCTGGGGGAACGGCATCGCGAACGCCTCGGCGAAGAAGGCGAGACCCTGGCGGGTGAGGGTGAAGATCTCGTCGGCGTCGCGTTCCAGGACCTCGGCGAGCGAGCGGCGGGCGAAGATGCCGAGGTCGTGGCCGTCGGCCTCGCGGCGGATCTCGTGGAAGGGGCCCGCGTTGACGACGGTGTTGTACACGGACAGCGGCGGGGTGTCCGGGAAGGCCCAGCGGCGGGCCGCGCCCTGCTCCTCGACGCGCGGGTCGCCGGAGTTGCTGAGGACGGTCCAGGCGGCCGGGGCGGTCACCGTGAAGGCGTGCGGGGCCTTGAGGTCGGGCTGGTCGAAGCAGGCCCAGACGAAGCGGGCCTCGTCCGGTTCGAAGCTGGTCCAGACGTACACCTCGCCATCGGCGGGGTCGACGGCCTTGTGGACGCCCGGGCCGGCCGTGGTGTCGGCCTGGACGCTCTCCACGCGCAGCACGTTGTGCGCGGCCAGGCCGGGCAGCGGGATCCGGCCGTCGTCGCTCGGGGTGAGAGGGGTGCCGTTGAGGGTGGCGGAGCGGACCTCGGCCGCGCAGTCGACGAAGGTCCCGGCGCCCGGCTCGGCGCAGCTGAAGGCCACCGTGGACACACACCGGATCTCCGGTCCGCCGGGCAGGGCGGTGAGGTCGATGTCCACGTCGTACCGCTCGACCGTGATCAGTGCGGACCGGCGCTCGGCCTCGGTACGGGTCAGGCTTCGGATCCCCATGTGTCCTCCCTCGTGTGTCCGTCCCCCGTCGGCGGGCAGCGCGTCAGCCTACGACGGAAAGAGCTGGTGATCGCAGGGGTTTTCGGTTCCCTTCTTCTAGAACCTGTTCTATCTTGACGGACCGTCAGATCAGCGGGCGCGCCGGGAGGACAGGACCGTGGACTTCACCTTCACCGAGGAGCAGCTGGCGGCGGCCGAGGCGGCGCGCGGGGTGTTCGCCGGGGTGGCGCCGGACGCGGTGCCGAGCCCCGCGCTGACCACCGGCGCCGTGGCCGAGCACTTCGACCGGGAACTGTGGGACCGGCTGGCGGCCGCGGACCTGCTGAGTCTGCTGCCGACCGAGGAGTACGGCGGAGCGGGTCTGGACGCCATCACGCTCTGCCTGGTGCTGCGGGAGTCGGCGAAGGTACTGGCCCGGGTGCCGCTGCTGGAGAACAGCGCGGCCATGGCGGCCGTTCAGACCTACGGGGAGGAGGAGCTGAGGGCACGGCTGCTGGCGCGGGCGGGTCGCGGTGAGCTGGTGCTGACCGTCGCCGCGAGCGGGCGCACCGGGCACGACCCGGCCGAGCTGGCGGTGACCGCGCGACCAGAGGGTGACACGTGGGTGCTGGACGGGGTGCAGACGGCGGTGCCGTGGGTGTACGACGCCGATCTCGTCGTCGTACCGGCGCACACCGACGGCGACCGGAGCGTGCTGGCGCTGGTGGCGCCGTCAGGTGACGGGGTCGCGCTCGCCGAGCAGGTGTCGACCAGCGGGGAACGGCTCGGTGAGCTGCGGCTGGAGTCGGCGCGGGTGGCGGGACGGGATGTGGTGACGGCGGAGGGGGCCTGGGAGTGGCTGCGGGAGCTGCTCGTGACCGGGACGTGTGCACTGGCGCTCGGGGTGGGCGAGCGGGTCTTGCGGATGACCGGTGAGTACGCGGGGAAGCGGGAGCAGTTCGGGCATCCCATCGCCACGTTCCAGGCCGTCGCCGTGCAGGCCGCCGACCGGTACATCGACCTTCGGGCCATGGAGGCGACGCTGTGGCAGGCGGCGTGGCGGATCGCCTCCGGCGCGCCCGGCGCCTTGTCGGCGGCCGGGGATGTGGCGGTGGCGAAGATCTGGGCGGCCGAGGGGGTGCGGCGGGTGGTGCAGACCGCGCAGCATCTGCACGGGGGGTTCGGGGCCGACACGGAGTATGCGCTGCACCGGTACCACGCCTGGGCGAAACAGCTCGAGCTGGCCCTTGGGCCGGCGGGGGCCTACGAGGAGGCGTTGGGGGATCTGCTCGCTGCACATCCGTTGGGATAGCGGCGAGAAAAAGAGGATCGGGGCGGTTCCTTCGTACCGGATCCGCCGGCCGGTGGGCGCTGGTCGCGCCCACGCGGCGGTAGCCGCGGATCGAAAACAGCCCCGCGCCCCTTGCGGGGCGCTTCCGCTACGGAACTTCAGACGACGAAACCCGGCTCGCCCGCGTCCGTCACGACCTCTCGGCCCGCCGCCTGCCACACCTGCATGCCGCCGTCCACGTTCACCGCGTCGATGCCCTGCTGGGCCAGGTACATCGTGACCTGGGCCGAGCGGCCGCCGGAGCGGCAGATGACGTGGACGCGACCGTCCTGGGGAGCGGCCTCGGTGAACTCGCCGTAGCGGGCCACGAACTCGCTGATCGGGATGTGCAGGGCGCCCGCGGCGTGGCCCGCCTGCCACTCGTCGTCCTCGCGGACGTCCAGCAGGAAGTCGCCGTCCTTGAGGTCCGCGACCTCGACCGTGGGCACACGCGCTGCGAAGTTCATGGCTCCGACGCTACCCGACCGCTACTCCTGGGCGAGCAGCGCGGCCAGCTCCGTCTCCCGCCCGGCCACGTCCTTGGAGAGCTTCTCGGCGATCTCTTCGAGGAGGCTGTCCGGGTCGTCGGGGGCCAGCCGGAGCAGGCCGGCGATGGGCCCTTCCTCCAGTTCTTTGGCCACGAGGGTGAGCAGTTCCTTGCGCTCGGCGAGCCATTCGAGGCGGGCGTACAGCTCCTCGGCGCGGCTCGGCTTGCGCTCGGGCGGGACCGGGCCGGCCTCCCACTCCTCGGCCAGCTCCCGCAGCAGGGCCTCGTCGCCGCGGGCGTAGGCCGCGTTGACCCGGCTGAGGAACTCCTCGCGCCGCGACTGCTCCGCCCCCTCCTGCACCAGGTCGGGATGGGCCTTGCGGGCCAGCTCGCGGTAGAGCCGGCGGGCCTCCTCGCTGGGCCGCACCCGCTGCGGAGGCCGTACCTCCTGCTCGGTGAGCATCGCGGCGGCCTCCGGGAACAGGCCGTGGCCGTCCATCCAGCCGTGCAGCAGTTCCTCGACGCCGGGGATGGGCAGGACCCGGGCCCGGGCCTCCTCGGCGGCGCGGATGTCCTCGGGGTCACCGGTGCGGGCGGCCTTCGCCTCGGCGATCCGCGCGTCCAGCTCTTCGAGGCGGAGATAGAGGGGGCCGAGCTTCTGCTCGTGCAGGCGAGAGAAGTTCTCGACCTCGACACGGAAGGTCTCGACCGCGATCTCGTACTCGATCAACGCCTGCTCGGCGGCCCGCACGGCCCGCTCCAGGCGTTCCTCGGGCCGCGGTGCCTCAGACTGCTCAGCTTCCGGGGTCGTCACCCGACCAGACTAGGGCCTGTCGTCCTCGTGGGTGGCCGCCACCCACTCCGCGACCAGATCTCTGCAGGCCACGACAAGGGTTCCGGGGCGGCAGGCCAGCTCATGGGTGCAGCCGCCGGGATACGGGAGGATCTCGTCGAGGATCACCTCGCCGAGCGAGGTCAGATCGCAGGCGCCCAGGATGTCTCTCTGGAAGCGGGAGACCCCCGAGTAGCGGACGACCAGGTCCTCGTCGTGCTCGACCCGGTTGTGGTGGAAGCGGTTGGGGCGGAAGCGGATCTCGATGTCGTCGGGGGCCGTGCGCCGCATGTCCAGCGGGCGCAGGTCCTTCACACAGCGGTGGCCGCCGAGGTCGTAGTGGCCCGGGTCGGTGGCGAAGGCGCGAGCGCCGGGCGGCAGGTCACCGGCGAACTCCGGCAACCGCGCCAGGTAAGGGCTGGGATCGATGAAGACCGGCCCCGCGCCGTCGGTGCCGTCAGCGAAGACCGGCCCCACGCTGTAACCACCGTCACCGAACACCGGCCCGAGGCCCTCACTCCCGCCCCCACCCTCACCCTCACCGATGACGACGTACTTCACTTCAGCACCTCAGCACCCCTCACCCGGCGATCACACCCCGAGTTCCGCCGCGATCCGCCCCGCCCGCACCGCGGCCACCAGTTCCTCGTGGTCCGCCTCCGTGCGGTCGGCATAGGTCACCGCGAACGCGGCGATCGCGTCGTCCAGCTCCTCGTTCTTGCCGCAGTAGCCGGCGATCAGGCGGGGGTCGGCGCCGTGGGAGTGGGCGCGGGCCAGCAGGGCGCCGGTCATCCGGCCGTAGTCGTCTATCTGGTCGGGCGACAGGGCGGCCGGGTCGACGCTGCCCTTGCGGTTGCGGAACTGGCGGACCTGGAAGGGACGGCCGGCCACCGTGGTCCAGCCGAGCAGGATGTCGCTGACCACCTGCATCCGCTTCTGCCCGAGGACCACCCTGCGGCCCTCGTGGCCGACGGCGGACGCCTCGAACCCGGCCGTCGCCAGGTGCGGGACGAGCGCGGACGGGCGGGCCTCCTTGACCTGGAGGATCAGCGGTTCGCCGCGATGGTCGAGGAGCAGCACGACATACGACCGGGTGCCGACGCTGCCGGTGCCGACTATCCGGAAGGCGACGTCGTGCGGGGTGTGCCGGGAGAGCAGCGGGTGGCGGTCCTCGGAGAGCGTGGTGACGTAGTGCTCCAGGGCCGCCACCACCGCTTCCGCCTCCTCGTCCGCGACCCGGCGCAGCACCGGCAGGGCGTCGACGAAGCGGCGCCCGCCGTTCTCGGTGGGCTCGGTGGAGCGGGCCGCGAACCGGCCGCTGGTGTTGGCCCTGGCCTTCTCCGAGACCCGGCGCAGGGTGCCGAGCATGTCGTGGGCGTCGGAGTGGGAGACCAGTTCCTCGTCCGCGATGGCGTTCCACGCGTCCAGCACCGGGAGCTTCGCCAGCAGGCGCATGGTGCGGCGGTAGGCGCCGGCCGCGTCACCCGCCGCCTTGCGGCACACGTCCTCGTCGGCGCCCGCCTCCCGGCCGGCCAGCACCAGGGACGCGGCGAGCCGCTTGAGGTCCCACTCCCAGGGGCCGAGCACCGTCTCGTCGAAGTCGTTGAGATCGATGACGAGGTCGCCGCGCGGGTCGCCGTACAGACCGAAGTTGGCCGCGTGGGCGTCGCCGCAGATCTGGGTGGCGATCCTGGTCATCGGGGTGCGGGCCAGATCGTGCGCCATCAGGCCGGCCGAGCCGCGCAGGAACGCGAACGGGCTCGCCGCCATCCTGCCGACCCTTATCGGGATGAGTTCCGGGATCCGGTCGCGGTTGGACTCCTCGACCGCGCTCACCGCGTGGGGCCGGGAGCCGTCCAGGTCCAGGGCGGCATGGCTGCCGCGCGGCACGGCCGAACGCAGCGCCTTGCCCTCCTCCTTGGGCGAGCCCTTCGCAGGCCACTGCGCAAAGCCCTTCGGCGAGGGCAGGTTGCGCGCCCCGGCCGTCGTCAGCCCTTCCAGTCCGGTCACGTCGACCGCCTCCCCCGTACTCCGCACCCGCACACGCACGAACATCAACTCGTGGAAACGGTACAGGTGGGGGCCGGAACCACATCAGGCCCTGTGGACAACTTCCGCGTATTCGGATGGAGGTGGCAGACCTTGTCGCGTATCTCCGGGATCAGCCCCTCAGATAAGCCAGCACCGCCAGCACTCTCCGATGTGTCTCCTGCGCGGGCGGCAGGTCCAGCTTCGTCAGGATCCCCCCGATGTGCTTGCCCACCGCCGCCGCCGAGACCACCAGTTCGCGGGCGTTCGCGCCGTACGAGATCAGCTCGGGGCGCGCCCCTCGCGCCGGCGGCGAGGTGGTGGTCAGCGGGACCTGGGCGAAGCCCGGCCAGAGCGTGCGCACGAACCGCGGCAGCGTCACGGTCGTCGGCACGGTCACCGACCGCGGCTTCGAGCACGCCGTCTTCTACACCGACGCCCGGGCCGCGCACTCCAGCCCCGCAGTGTGCAGTTGGCCACAGGCGCCGATGTCACGGCCGTACGGAACGCGGTGCGGGGCATCCCGGGCGTCCAGGTCCTCACCGGCGACGACCGCCGCTACGCCGACCCGGACCCCGACTGTGACCGGGAGGCGCTGACCGCGCTGAACGCCCTGTTCGGCACGGCCGGCGGGGTCGCCGCCTTCGTGTCGGTGTTCGTGGTGGCGTCGACGTTCGCGTTCGCGGTCGTCCAGCGCCGCCGCGAGTTCGGTCTGCTGCGGGCCGCCGGGGCGACGCCCGGGCAGCTCCGCCGGACCGTGGCAGCCGAGGCCCTGCTGCTACGGGGTGGTCGCCTCGGCGACGGGCTGTGTGCTCGGCCGGTACGGCGCACCCCACCTCGTCCGCTGGACGGTCGACGGCGGACTCGCGCCGGGCTGGTTCGAGACGGGTGACGCCGTCTGGCCGTACTGCGCGGCCTTCTCGACCGGAGTGCTGGTCGCGCTGTGCGCGGTGGTCGCCGCGTCCTGGCGGGCGGGCCGGACCGGGCCGGCGGAGGCACTGCGCGCGACGGCCGTTGACAACAGGCCGATGACCTGGGGACGTTGGCTGTCCGGCGGGGGCCTGCTGCTGGCCGCGGCCGTGCTCCCGTTCCTCCACGATCCCGGCGAACTGCTGCACCGCAAGAGCTATGTGACCCGGCCGATGCTGCTGATCACGGCGGTCGCCCTGCTGGCACCCGTCCTGGTCCGCCCGCTGACCCGGCTGCTCACCTGGGTCCCGGCGCGGCTCCCGGGCGCGGGCGGCATGCTGGTACGCGAGAACGCGGCAACCGCGGTGCGCCGTACGGCGGCCGTCGCGGCGCCCGTGCTGGTGACGGTCGCCCTCGCGGGCTCGCTGCTCGGCGCCACCGCCACCCTCGACGCGGCCAGGGCCGCCGAGACCCGCGCCCGGACCACCGCGGCCTTCGTCGTCACGCCCTCGGCGGGCGAGTTCGACGACACGACACTCAAGGCACTGCGCGCGGTGCCCGGCACCGAGGTCTCCGTGACCTCGGCGAGCGCGGTGTACGTCCTGGAGGACGGGGTCGCCCTGGTCAAGTCAGGGGCCAGGGCCGCCGATCCCGCGGCGCTGGCCGCCACCACGCGCCTCCCGCTCGCCGCCGGCCGGACCACCGACCTCGACGACGGCTCCATCATCGTCAACGAGGAGTGGGAGAGGCACACCGTCGGCCAGGAGGTGCGGGTGTGGCTGGGCGACGGCACGCGCCGGACCCTGCGCATCGCCGCCGTGATGAGAAGGGGCACCGGCGACAACGGTGTTTACGTCACCCCGGCCAACGCCTCCGGCGCGGCCGTCGACCGGGTCGACGTGGCCCTGGCGGACGGCGCGGACGCGGCCATGGTGGCCGCCGGCCTGCGCCAGGCGGTCCGGGCGGACGGCGGCCGGGTCCGTACCGCGGACCAGTGGATCGCGGCGGCCTACCCGCGGACCGACCGCACCACCCGCCTCGGTTTCCTTCTCGTCCTCGGCATCGCGCTCCTCTACACCGGGATCTCCCTGGTCAACACCATGGTGATGGCCACCTCCGACCGGGTCCGCGAACTGGCCGCACTACGGCTGGTCGGCGCCAGCCGCCGACAGGTGCTGCGGCTGGTCGGCGCCGAGGCGCTGACGGTGGTCACGGTCGGCGCCCTGCTGGGCCTGCTGGTCACGACCCTCAACCTGGCGACCACAGGAGCGGCCCTGCACGTCCTGAACGCCCCGGCCACCCTCGCCCTCCCCTGGCCGACGCTGGCCACCACCACCGCCGTCTGCGCGGCCCTCGCGGTCCTGGCCGCGACCGCACCGGCCGCCGCGGCCACCCGGAAACCCCACCCGTCCACCCAGTGGTCCGCCCAGTGAGAGACACCTCACACCGACAGGAAAATCACACCGGCACCCGGGCCGAGGAGCCTTGCGCCCGCCCCCATGAACCACAACGGCACAGCAAAAAGACCCACCGTGACAACGACGTCCGTGCTCGGTGGCCTCGCAGAGCCCTTTGGCGGCCCGCCTCCCTGGGCCCGAACTCAATTGCTCTCTTTGCTCCTCTTTCCCATCCAGGACTGGCAGATCCATCGGGTGAGCGCTCCTACCAGGATGGCGACGACGATCGCGCCCCAGTCGATGACGTGCGGAAGCCCAGGAAAGAAGGCGAAGAAGGCGAGTGTCAGTACAAGACCCGCCGCGAACGCGGCGACCCCAGCCGACCGCCGTCGCGGCTCCCCGGGTTGCTCCCGTCCTTGCTGCTGATCGATCATGAACGGCTCACTTCGTGATGTGGTGGCATTGACTCACACGCCGCACCCCATTGACGTAGAGATGCGCACACGCCTTTCCATAACGAGGCAACGTCTGGGGAGAGTTGTTCCTCATCGGATCGATCTTGCACTCGGCATGCGTTCGCCCTCGGGATGTCCGATAGGTCTTGTTGTTGGTGTTGGCATACGTGAAGTCGATCCGCCAGTTGCAGAACCCGCTGCTCAGCGCGCCGACAAAGGCGCAGTCGACGCCAGCGTTCTGGTAGGTAATCTTCTTCCCGCCGCCTCGAAGGATGTGCGTGAACAAACAGCCGGTCGGAACCTTCATCGTCATGCCGCCTACGCTGTACTCGAAGGTCTGGACAGGAGTCGACCCGACAGCACCGGCCTGCGCCACCGAGGAACTCGCCAGTACGAGAGCGCACGCGGCAGCAAGAGCCGTGAAAAGCCTGGACCGATACAACGCGACCATGAACATTCCCCTTCCGGCGGACAATCTCTTCCGACCGAAATGAACTCCGTCGCCGCGATCATGTTTCTGGCCGATGGGCGGGTTCACCGACTTGAGTGATCAAAAGGTAGTGCGCTGACCAGGTGATTCGTTTCTTCGCGGTCGGCTGCCCCAACGTGAGGGAGAGCACCCGCGGCAACTACCGGACCAGGCTCCTGCGGCTCAGCGAGGTCGTCCTGGGCAGCGAATGCCCGGACCGGGAGACCCGCCAAGCTGTCGGCCTCGGTTCCCAACAGCCCGTACAGCCGGACCGAGCTCGCGGACCTGTGGGGCTGGGTCGACGGACAGCCGACCGAGGAACTTCGCTGGGGCTGCAAGACGCTCATGGCACTCGGGCTCGGTGTCGGCCTCGACTCACCGGAAATCATCCCGCTGCGCGTCCACGTCGTCCGCAGAGCCCCAGGAGGTAGCGGCCCGGTCGTCGTTGCCACTCGCGCTCCCCGGAAACGGGAAATCCTCTGCCGACGCCCCTGGGAAGGGGTCCTGGCCTCCGCTGCCGACCGTCTCGAGACGGCGGACGCCGCGCAATATCTATTCCGCCCCAACTCCTACAGCCGCGGCACGAACACCGTCACGAACTTCCTGGCCCGCACCCAGCCCAGCCCGAACGTCCCGCGCCTGGTCATGGGCCGTCTCAGAGCCACATGGCTGGCCGAACTCTTCGAAGAGCGGCTTCCCATCACCGTCATCGTTGCGGCGGCCGGCGTCGACACCCTCCACGGCCTCTCCCGCATCCTGCCGTTTCTGAGTGCCGTCCCCGCCGAGGAAGCCGCCCGCCTGCTGCGAGGCAGCCAATGACCGTGCCACGCAGCCTGCCCAGCGATCGCCACCAGCGCCTCCTGGCGATGCGCGCCAGGCGCAGATTCATCGACGACACCGACGTCGAGGCAGCGATCGAGGAGGTCGACAACAGCCAACTCGTCCCTCTGCTGCGGCAGTTCGTCCCCCTCCCGCGCGGCCGACACCGCCCCCTGCACCTCAGAAACCTCCTGGTCGGCCTCTACCTCTGCACCCAGGACACCGGCGGCAAGATCGTCCTGGAACGGGTCACCGATATCCTGTACTTCCGCATCTCCCCTCAACTGCGCGCCCGTCTCGACATCCCCGAATACGACGACCACGACCAGGGATTCGAAGCCGCCTACGCGGTCGTACGCCGGCTCTTCCACGCGATGAAGGACGCGATGAACCCCTCCCCGCTGCCGCCCAACGGGCACCTTTCACGCGAGGAGGCGAACGTACTGACGGCGGCGGCCGACGTCGACGAGCTGGCGGAGCGGGAACGACGGCTGGCTCTGTTCACCGAGTTCGTGCTGGACGCCTCCGTACGCCCCCTCCACGATCTGCTGGCAGAACTGGCAGAGGTCTCCCTGGGCGTGGACGCCACCCCCGTCCGCACGTTCTCCCGCGGCCGTCGAACGAACGGGCCCGAGAAGGCGACCACCGAGACCCAGATGCACCGGTGTCCGACTCCATGCGCCCGCCTCCGCCACCCGCCAAGAAGGGCAAAGCCAAGGCGTCTCCGGGCAAGAAGAAGACCTCGCTCAAGAAGAAGTACCTCTTCGGCTACGACGCCCATTTCATCGTGACCCGTGACACCGAACACGACGCCGTACTCCTTGACGACGGCACCCCGAACCCCGACGTCCTGCCAGTCGTCGTCCTCGGCGTCGCCCTCGACAAACCCGGTCAGCGACCGGCGTACAACGGCCTGAAGGTCCTCAACCGGCTCCAAGAGCGGGGATACAAACCCGGCTACCTGGCTGGCGACCGCGCCTACAACAACTCCGAGCCCGCAGAATGGCAGCGTCCCGTCCGGGCCATGGGTTTCAAGCCCGTCTACGACTACCGGGCGGACCAGCTCGGCAAGCAAGGCGCGATCCTCGTCGAGGGCCGCTGGTACTGCCCGTCCATGCCGAAGTCCCTCATCAACGCCACCATCGACCTGCACGCCGAGCGCATCGACCGGGAGACGTGGGTCCGGCGGATCGCCGCCCGCCGCGGATATCGCCTCACGCCGAAGCAGAACGCCGACGCCGACGGCTATCAGCGGATGATGTGCCTGCCGAAGCGGGCAAGACCCAGTGCCTCATCAAGCCTCACACGCTGGGCCGCGGCATCCATCCGCTCATCGACCCGGAGCCCAGCCCAGCGGGCCCCGTCAAGGTCTACCGCCAAAACACCATCACCGTCAGCCCAGAAGCCGGCGCCAAGCAGTGGCAGGCTCTGGAGTACGGCGGCCCGGAATGGCAGAAGATCTACTTCCGGCTCCGCAACAGCGTCGAGGGCTACAACGGCTACGCCAAGAACCCACTGGCCGAGGGAATCGAAGCCGCGGGCTCCCGCCGCATCCGCGGCATCGCGGCCCAGACGATCCTTCTGGCCTTCCAGCTCGCCCACGCCAACCGCCGCAAGATCAAGAAATGGCTGGAGACGCTCGCGCTCTGCGGCGAGCGCCCACGTCGCCGCACCCACCACAGGCGGAAGACCAAAGGGCCCGGGACCTGGGCGCCCACCGGCCATCTGGTGCCGGCCGCCTGACCCGGCCGGCACCACCCCAGCACCACCCGGAAAACAACCAGCAGCACCAAAAAGCAGGGCCCCGACCGTGAGATACCTCACCGCCGGGGCCTGCCACGTACCCGTCCGGGCCACAGCCCGCCACCACAACGAGGAACGGGCTCTCACCGTGACTTCCGTCACTGATGAGAGCCCGTTTCGTCGGTATCTCTCTGTGCGCGAGGGGGGAGTTGAACCCCCACGCCCTTGCGGGCACTGGAACCTGAATCCAGCGCGTCTGCCTATTCCGCCACCCGCGCATTGGGTGTGTCCTCCGGTTCCGGCCCTGTTTCTCGCGGGCTGGCCCCTTCCGACACGCAGAACACTAGCACGCAGGAAGGGGTGGGTTCACATCCCTTGTCTCCGGGCAGCGCTCACCTGAAGCTCACGTACCGAGCAGTCGGCGTTCACGTATCAACCTCGTACCGGTCGGGGCCTTCTGTCCAGGAGACGGATCAGGTCCACAGTCAGGTGCGGGACACTGGTCATGGCCCACCTCTACGATCCTTGGCAGAAGAAGCGCCGATCCTTGACAGGAGAAGCGTGCCGAGGAGTTCGAAGGGGGGCCGCTGGGGGAACCGGCTGATTGCCGGGCGCGTAGATACGATCAGTGAGCAGTAGCGGTGACGGCAGGCCGTACGGGCAAGGCGACAGAGGAGGTGCCCTGTGGGAGTCCTGAAGAAGTTCGAGCAGCGTCTCGAAGGTCTGGTCAACGGCACCTTCGCGAAGGTGTTCAAGTCCGAGGTCCAGCCCGTGGAGATCGCCGGTGCGCTGCAGCGCGAGTGCGACAACAACGCGACCATCTGGAACCGCGACCGGACCGTCGTACCCAATGACTTCATCGTCGAGCTGAGCGCTCCCGACTTCGAGCGGCTCAGCCCCTACTCCGGGCAGCTCGGCGACGAGCTCGCCGGGATGGTCCGCGACTACGCCAAGCAGCAGCGCTACACCTTCATGGGGCCGATCAAGGTAAACCTGGAGAAGGCCGAGGACCTCGACACCGGCCTGTACCGGGTGCGCAGCCGCACCCTCGCCTCCTCCAGCAACCAGCAGGCCGCCCCGGAGCGCGCGCCCGCGGCCGGTGGCGCCCCGCAGCGACCGGGCGGCTACGGCTACCCGCCGTCCGCCGCGGCCCCGCCCATGCCGAGCGCACCGCCCCCCGCCGCCCCGCAGCGCCCCGGCGCCTACGGCTACCCGCAGCCGGCCCAGCCCGCCGCCCCGCGGCCCGCCGGACCCACCGGGCCCGTCGGCGCCGCGGCACCCGGCTCCCGAACCCGCTACTGGATCGAGATCAACGGCACCCGCCATCAGATCTCCCGCGCGACGCTCGTGCTGGGCCGCAGCACCGAGGCCGACGTGCGGATCGACGACCCCGGCGTCTCCCGCCGGCACTGCGAGATCCGGACCGGAACGCCCTCGACGATCCAGGATCTCGGGTCCACCAACGGCATCGTGGTGGACGGGCAGCACACCACCCGCGCTACGCTCCGCGACGGCTCGCGGATCGTCGTGGGCAGCACCACCATCATTTACCGGCAAGCCGAAGGGTGAAGCGGGGGCAATGTCAGAGCTGACCCTCACGGTCATGCGGCTGGGTTTCCTGGCCGTACTGTGGCTGTTCGTGATCGTGGCCGTGCAGGTCATCCGCAGCGACCTGTTCGGTACGCGCGTCACCCAGCGCGGATCGCGCAGGGAAGAAGGACGCCGGCAGCAGCCCGCCGCCCGGCAGCAGGCCGCGCCCCCGCAGCAGCGCGGCCAGCAGCCCGCCGCCGGAGGCGGCCGACGGCGCAACGCCCCCAGCAAGCTCGTCGTGTCCGAGGGCACGCTCACGGGTACGACGGTCGCCCTCCAGGGACAGACCATCACCCTGGGCCGCGCCCACGACTCCACGATCGTGCTGGACGACGACTACGCCTCCAGCCGCCATGCCAGGATCTACCCGGACCGCGACGGCCAGTGGATCGTCGAGGACCTCGGCTCCACCAACGGCACATACCTGGACCGGTCCCGGCTGACGACCCCCACACCGATTCCGCTGGGCGCACCGATCCGCATCGGCAAAACCGTCATCGAGCTGCGGAAGTAGTACGAAAATGAGCGAGCGGAGCGAGCACGCAGCGGCGGACCGGACGCCGGTCCTTTGCGCGCTCCCGACCGGAGGGTGGGCACCGTGCGGATGTACCCGGAGCCGACGGGCGAGGTGCGCATGAGTCTGTCACTGCGCTTCGCCGCCGGATCGCACAAAGGCATGATCCGGGAGGGCAACGAGGACTCCGGTTACGCCGGTCCCCGCCTGCTCGCCATCGCCGACGGCATGGGCGGCCAGGCCGCCGGTGAGGTCGCCTCCTCCGAGGTGATCTCCACCCTGGTCACGCTCGACGACGACGTGCCCGGCTCCGACATCCTCACCTCCCTCGGCCACGCCGTGCAGCGCGCCAACGACCAGCTGCGCGCCATGGTCGAGGAGGACCCCCAGCTGGAAGGCATGGGGACCACCCTCACCGCCCTGCTGTGGACCGGCCAGCGGCTCGGCCTGGTGCACGTCGGCGACTCCCGCGCATACCTGCTGCGGGACGGCCAGCTCACGCAGATCACCCAGGACCACACCTGGGTGCAGCGGCTCGTCGACGAGGGCCGGATCACCGAGGAAGAGGCCACCACCCACCCGCAGCGCTCACTGCTGATGCGTGCGCTGGGCAGCGGCGACCACGTCGAGCCCGACCTCTCCATCCGCGAGGTCCGCGCGGGTGACCGTTATCTCATCTGCTCCGACGGGCTCTCCGGGGTCGTCTCCCACCAGACCCTGGAGGAGACCCTCGCCAGCTACCAGGGACCGCAGGAGACCGTGCAGGAGCTGATCCAGCTCGCGCTGCGCGGAGGCGGCCCCGACAACATCACGGTCATCATCGCGGACGTCCTCGACCTGGACACCGGAGACACCCTCGCCGGGCAGCTCTCCGACACCCCGGTCGTGGTCGGCGCCGTCGCCGAGAACCAGCACCACCTGCACGACAACGGCATCATGCAGACCCCGGCAGGCCGGGCCGCCAACCTCGGCCGCCAGGGCCACGGCCACGGCGGGGGCGGCGAGTTCGGGCCGCCCGGCTCGGGCGACACCACCGGATACGTCCCGGCCGGCAGCTTCGACGACTACACCGACGACGACTTCGTCAAGCCCCGCAAGGGCCGCAGGTGGCTGAAGAGATCCTTCTACGGCATCCTCGCCCTCGCCGTCATCGGCGGGGGCCTGTACGGCGGCTACCGCTGGACGCAGACGCAGTACTACGTCGGCACCAACGCCGAGCACATCGCGCTGTACCAGGGCATCAGCCAGGACCTGGCCTGGGTGTCACTGTCGAAGGTGGAGCAGGACCACCCCGAGATCGAACTCAAGTACCTGCCGCCCTACCAGCAGAAGCAGGTCAAGGCCACCATCGCCGAGGGCGGACTCAAGGACGCCCAGTCGAAGGTCCAGGAGCTGGCCGTGCAGGCCTCCGCCTGCAAGAAGGAGTCGGAGCGCACCGCGTCCGAGTCCAAGACCAACTCGAAGACCGGCCAGGGCGAGGCCGGCGGCACCACGGGAACCACCAAGACCTCTCTCACGTCCAAGGCCTCGCCAAGCCCTTCGAACTCGGCGTCCTCCACGGCGTCACCGTCCCCGTCCCCCTCAGCGACCCCCAGCCCCGGCCCCACCCTCTCGGAGGATGAGCAGAAGGTCGTCTCGCTGTGCGGTAAGCAGTAGGCAAGCCGTGAGAGGCCCCGTCACACGATGAGCAGTACTACCAACCCGTCGACGAACCACACGTCCACCATCGGCTCCATCGGCACACCGAGCCGGCGCAACACCGAGCTCGCGCTGCTGGTGTTCGCCGTCGCCATCCCGGTGTTCGCCTACGCCAACGTGGGCCTGGCCATCAACGACAAGGTCCCCGCCGGACTGCTGAGCTACGGCCTGGGCCTCGGCCTCCTGGCCGCCGTCGCCCACCTCGCCGTCCGCAGGTTCGCCCCGTACGCGGACCCCCTGCTGCTGCCGCTGGCCACCCTGCTCAACGGCCTCGGCCTGGTCGTCATCTGGAGACTCGACCAGTCCAAACTGCTGCAGTCCATCCACGTCGCCGGCGGCAAGGCCACCAACCAGCTGCTGTACACCGCGATGGGCATCGCCCTGTTCATCGTCGTCCTGATCTTCCTCAAGGACCACAGAGCACTCCAGCGCTACACCTACATCTCCATGGTGGCCGCGCTCTTCCTGCTGCTGCTCCCGCTCGTCCCGGGCCTCGGCCTGAACGTGTACGGCGCCAAGATCTGGATCTCCATCGGCGGCTTCACCATCCAGCCCGGAGAGTTCGCGAAGATCGTCCTCGCGGTGTTCTTCGCCGGCTACCTGATGGTCAAGCGGGACGCCCTCGCGCTCGCCAGCCGCCGCTTCATGGGGCTCTACCTGCCGCGCGGCCGCGACCTCGGCCCGATCCTGGTCGTCTGGTTCATCTCGATCCTCATCCTGGTGTTCGAGACCGACCTCGGTACCTCGCTGCTGTTCTTCGGAATGTTCGTCATCATGCTGTACGTCGCCACCGAGCGGACCAGCTGGATCTTCTTCGGTCTGCTGATGTCGGCGGTCGGCGCGGTCGGCGTGGCCAGCTTCGAACCGCACGTCCAGCAGCGCGTCCAGGCCTGGCTCGACCCCATGAAGGAGTACACACTCTCCCGGGAAGGCGTCGCCGGCCACTCCGAGCAGGCCATGCAGGCCCTGTGGGCGTTCGGCTCCGGCGGCACCCTCGGCACCGGCCTCGGCCAGGGCCACTCCGAACTGATCCGGTTCGCCGCCAACTCCGACTTCATCCTCGCCACCTTCGGCGAGGAACTGGGCCTGGCCGGCATCATGGCGATCCTGCTCATCTACGGCCTGATCGTGGAACGCGGCGTCCGCACCTCACTCGCCGCCCGCGACCCGTTCGGCAAGCTCCTCGCCGTCGGCCTCTCCGGCGCCTTCGCACTCCAGGTGTTCGTCGTCGCGGGCGGTGTGATGGGCCTCATCCCGCTGACCGGTATGACGATGCCGTTCCTCGCATACGGCGGTTCCTCCGTCATCGCCAACTGGGCGCTCATCGGCGTACTGATCCGCATCAGCGACACCGCTCGCCGCCCGGCCCCGGCCCCCGCCGCCAACCCCGACGCCGAGATGACCCAGGTGGTCCGCCCGTCATGAACAAGCCCCTGCGCCGGATCGCGATCTTCTGCGGCCTGCTGGTCCTCACCCTGCTGCTGCGCGACAACTGGCTCCAGTACGTCAAGGCCGACACCCTGCGCGAGGACCCCGCCAACCGCCGGGTCACCATCGCCCGATACTCCACCGCACGCGGCGACATCATCGTCGACGGCAACCCGATCACCGGCTCCACCGCTTCCGGCTCCTCGGGTATCAACGACCTGAAGTACAAGCGCACCTACAAGAACGGCCCCATGTGGGCCCCGGTCACCGGCTACGCCTCCCAGGCCTTCGGCGCCAACCAGCTGGAGTCCCTCGAGGACGGCATCCTCACCGGCAACGACGACCGGCTCTTCTTCCGCAACACCCTCGACATGATCACGGGCAAGCAGAAGTCGGGCGGCAACGTCGTCACCACCCTCAACGCGGCCGCCCAGAGCGCCGCCTACAACGGGCTGAAGAAGCAGGGCGGCAAGGGCGCCGTCGTCGCCCTGGACCCCGCCACGGGCAAGATCCTGGCCCTGGCGAGCTATCCCTCGTACGACCCCTCGGCCTTCGCCGGCACCTCGGACACCGACGCCGAGGCCTGGAAGAAGCTCCAGAAGAAGTACAACCCGAACGACCCGATGCTGAACCGGGCCCTGCGCGAGACCTACCCGCCCGGCTCCACCTTCAAGGTCGTCACCGCCGCGGCCGCCCTGCAGAACGGGCTGTACACCTCCGCGGACGAGGCCACGAAGTCACCGCTGCCGTACGTCATGCCGGGCACCACCACCGAGCTGAAGAACGAGGGCAGCATCCCCTGCAAGAACGCGACCATGCGGATCGCGCTCCGGTACTCCTGCAACACCGTCTTCGGCAAGATCGGCGCCGACCTCGGCAACGACAAGATGCTCGCCGAGGCCAAGAAGTTCGGCTTCGACGCCGAACAGTTCACCCCGGTCCGCTCCAGCGCCTCGGTCTTCTCCGACAACATGAACCAGTCGCAGACCGCACTGTCCTCGATCGGCCAGTACAACACCGCCGCGACCCCGCTCCAGATGGCCATGGTCGCCTCCGCGGTCGCCAACGACGGCAAGCTGATGAAGCCGTACATGATCGACAAGCTGCAGTCGTCGAACCTCGACACCGTCTCCCAGACCGACCCGCAGGAACTGAGCCAGCCGCTGTCCTCCTCCAACGCCCAGATCCTCCAGTCGATGATGGAGACGGTCGTCAAGCAGGGCACCGGCACAAACGCCCAGCTCAACAACGCCACCGTCGGCGGCAAGACCGGTACTGCCCAGCACGGTGTCGAGAACAGCGAGAACCCTTACGCCTGGTTCATCTCCTACGCCAAGCTCCCCGACGGCAGCAAGCCCGTCGCCGTCGCCGTGGTGATCGAGGACGACCAGGCCAACCGCGACGACATCTCCGGCGGCGGCCTCGCGGCCCCGATCGCGAAGAGCGTGATGGAGGCGGTCATCAACTCCAAGAAGTGACCCCGCCCGCCACGGCGCCCCGGCGCCGTGGGACGTGAAACCGCTCACGTCTCCTTCACATCGACGCACGTTGCGATACCGGTCCTGTATCGGGTTACGGGCTTGGCCAGGTCACACAAACACAGCCGGGTACGGTAGGCCCGGACGGCAGCCTCCGACCGCACACCCGTGCCGGTCGGGACCGACGGAGAGGGCTGGTAGGGAACTATGGAAGAGCCGCGTCGCCTAGGCGGCCGGTACGAACTGGGCCACGTGCTCGGCCGCGGTGGCATGGCGGAGGTCTACCTCGCCCATGACACCCGCCTCGGCCGCACGGTGGCGGTGAAGACGCTGCGCGCGGACCTCGCGCGCGACCCGTCCTTCCAGGCCCGGTTCCGCCGGGAGGCCCAGTCGGCCGCCTCGCTCAACCATCCCGCGATCGTCGCGGTCTACGACACGGGCGAGGACTACATCGACGGGGTCTCGATCCCGTACATCGTCATGGAGTACGTAGACGGCTCGACGCTCCGTGAGCTGCTGCACTCCGGCCGCAAGCTGCTGCCCGAGCGCGCGATGGAAATGACCATCGGCATCCTCCAGGGCCTGGAGTACGCGCACCGCAGCGGCATCGTCCACCGTGACATCAAGCCGGCGAACGTCATGCTGACGCGCAACGGCCAGGTCAAGGTCATGGACTTCGGCATCGCCCGCGCCATGGGCGACGCCGGCATGACCATGACCCAGACGGCAGCGGTCATCGGCACGGCCCAGTACCTCTCGCCCGAGCAGGCGAAAGGCGAGCAGGTCGACGCCCGCTCGGACCTCTATTCGACGGGCTGCCTGCTCTACGAGCTGCTGACGGTACGACCCCCGTTCGTGGGCGACAGCCCGGTGGCCGTCGCCTACCAGCACGTCCGCGAGGAACCGCAGCCCCCGTCGGTCTTCGACCCCGAGATCACCCCGGAAATGGACGCGATCGTCCTCCGGGCCCTGGTCAAGGACCCGAACTACCGCTACCAGTCCGCCGACGAGATGCGCGCCGACATCGAGGCCTGCCTCGACGGCCAGCCTGTCGCGGCCACCGCGGCGATGGGTTCGGTGGGCTACGGCTACCCCGACGACCAGCAGACGACGGCCCTGCGCTCGGACGCCGGTGCCACGACGATGCTCCCGCCGATGAACCCGGACGACGGGGGCTACGGCTACGACGAGCGCCCGGACCGCCGCCGCCAACAGAAGAAGAGCAACACCTCCACGATCCTGCTCGTGGTCGCCGGCATCCTGGTGCTGGTCGGCTCGATCCTGATCGGCAAATGGGTGGTCAGCGGGAACGGCGCGGACAAGCCCTTCGCCGCCCCGAACTTCGTCGGCTCGACCTACGCGGACGCACGGAAGATGGCCGACAACTCCGGCCTGAAACTGGGGACGCCGACCCGGAAAGCCTGTAATAACGCGCCGAAGGGCAGCGTCTGCTCCCAGGACCCGACCGCCGGCTCGAACGTCAACAAGGGCGACACGATCAACCTGGTGGTGTCCACGGGCGCACCGAAGGTCTCCGTCCCCAGCGTGATCGGCCTCAGTCTGTCCGACGCGAAGTCCAAGCTGGAGGGCGACGACTACAAGTTCGTGGTCAAGACGGAGACCCGCACCACCTCCACCGAGGACCCGAACACCGTCCTGGACCAGAACCCCATCGGCGGCAAGGAAGTCCAGAAGGGCTCCACGATCACCCTCACGGTCGCCAAGGCCCAGGAGAAGTCCACGGTCCCGGACGTCACCGGCCAGACCTGTGACGCGGCCAAGGCCCAGATGACGCAGAACAACCTTGTCGGCAACTGCACCGATGTGGACACCACCGACCCCAACCTGGTCGGCAAGGTCGTCTCGACCGACCCGCAGCAGGGCACGCAGGTCGACAAGAACTCCACGGTGACCATCCAGATCGGCAAGGCCAAGCAGCAGACGCCCGTACCGAGCGTGCTCGGCCAGACTGTCCAGCAGGCCAAGCAGACCCTGCAGGCCGCCGGCTTCACCAACATCCAGTTCAACGGCGACTCCAGCGACAACGCACTCGTCGCCAACCAGGACCCGCAGCCCAACACCGGCGTCGACAACCCCGGCGGCACGACGATCACCCTCACCACGGTGGGCGGCAACGGCAACAACGGCGGGAACAACGGCGGCGGCTTCATCGGCGGCAACAACGGCTGACCCCGCCCCCCGTACAACAGAGCCCCGGCGCCCTCCTCCCGGAAGGACGCCGGGGCTCTGCCTTGTGCACCGCCGCCGCACATGAGTTCCCTGCTCGATCGTGCCTTCCCCTGTGCCGACTCGTTGATCGGATGGGGTGGGGTGCCGTTGCTCTGCCCTGACTCCAACAGAAGGGCAGACCATGATCAACGAATCGGCACTGCTGGAATCCAAGAGCCTGCGCGACAGCGTGCTGGAGCGAACCGACGTACTCGACCGAGTCAAAGCGCTCTCACTGCTGCCGGACGGGATGCATGTGACGACGGCGATGGTGGCGGCGTACTTCGAGGTCGCTGTGAAGACGCTTGAGTCCGTGGTGGAAGATCATCGGCACGAACTGGAGGCCAGTGGCTACCAAGTTCTGACAGGCGAGCGACTGGCCCTCTTTAAGGGGGCCAGTGGGATCCAGTCGCGTTCCAAGGCACTGGCCATTCTCCCGCCGAGCCGTCCTCAATGTCGCCATGCTCCTCCGTGACAGCGAAGTCGCACGTCAGGTGCGTGTCTACCTCCTCGACACGGAGTACCTGGCCCGGACACAGCCTGTGGAAAACCCGGTGCCGGCCGACCTCGGGGCTCTCGACGACCGCATCGACCAGCGCATCACCCACATCCTCGGGAAGACCGTCGTCCCGATGTTCAACGCCCTGATCGAGACCTCGGGCGAGCACCGCCAGGAGCTGATCGCCCTGCGCGCCGGAGTCCAGCGCATCGAGCGGCGGCTCCACCAGCACCACACACGGCTGAAGAGGCTCGAAGGGGTACGAGACGACCGCCCCGCCGTCGGAGTCATGGCCGCCATGGACGCCATGAACGGCCGTACGTTCGAGCGCCACATCGCCAAACTGCTGATCCGTGACGGATGCACCAACGTCGTCGTACAGGGCGGTCACGCCGACCGGGGCGTCGACATCATCGGGCTCACGGCCGACGGGCGGCGCCTCGTCGTCCAGTGCAAGAGGTACGCGCCCTACCTCAACATCACCAGCCCCGACGTGCAGAAGTTCATCGGGTCCGCGAAGGTCCTTTGCAGCGCAGAGGTGGCGCTCTACATCGCAACGTGCCCCTTCACTCCTGAGGCCCTGGACATCGCTGCGGAAGCCGGGATCACCGCCGTACACAGGGGGGTGCTGGAGGATTGGAGTGCCGGGGAACCGCTGAAGGTCCTGGCGTGAGAACGAGGTGACGTGAAAGGGCCCGAAGCTGCAAAGGGAAGTTGCGGCTTCGGGCCCGGCTCACTCTTAGCGTGAAAAGACGTCACGCTAACGCAGTTCCTTCGGCAACGTCCGCTTGCTGTCCACCTTCTGCACCCGCACCAACTCGCCCCACACCACGTACCGGTACCGGCTCGTGTACACCGGTGTGCAGGTCGTCAGGGTGATGTAGTGGCCCGGCTTGGTCTTGCCGGACTCCTTGGGGACCTGGGAGAGGACCTTGACGTTGTACTTCGAGGTCTCCGGGAGGATCGAGTAGGCCTTGTAGACGTACCACTTGTCCCGTGTCTCGAAGACGATCGGGTCGCCGACCTTCACCTTGTCGATGTTGTGGAACTTCGCACCGTGGCCGTCGCGGTGGGCGGCGAGGGTGAAGTTGCCGGTCTTGCCGGTGGTGGGGAGCATCGCCTTCGCGGGGTCCGTGTAGTAGCCGGCCACACCGTCGTTCAGGACGTCCGTCGACGTGCCCTTCTCGACCAGGACCTCACCGTTCTTCATGGACGGCACATGCAGGAACCCGATGCCGTTCTTCGTGTTCAGCGCACCCGGACCGGTGTCCTGCTGCGCCCAGGTGTCACGAACCTTGTCGCCCTCCCGGTCCGCCTTGCGGTCTGCTATGACGTTCGTCCACCAAAGCGAGTAGACGACGAACAGGCCCAGTACCAGGCCCGCCGTGATGAGGAGTTCGCCGAAAACGCTGACCACCATCGCGAACGGGCCGATCGGCCGACGGCCCGGCACGGGCGCCACGTCCGGCGCGTCGGTCTGTTCTTCGGTGTCGTCCGCGGTCGCTGCCACTGTTTTCTCTGCCCTTACTCGACGAGCGCGTCTGGCTTGCCCTTGCTGCGCGGGCGTTCCTCGACCATCTTGCCCCACACGATCAACCGGTACTTGCTGGTGAACTCCGGTGTGCAGGTGGTCAGGGTGATGTACCGGCCCGCCTTGGTGAAGCCGGAACCCTTCGGGATCGGATCCAGCACACTCACATTGCTCGGCGACGTCACCGGCAGCATCGACGTCACCTTGTACACGAAGTACTCGTCCTGTGTCTCGACCACCACCGCGTCGCCGGCCACCAGTTTGTTGATGTACCGGAACGGCTCACCGTGCGTGTTGCGGTGCGCGGCCAGGCCGAAGTTGCCGGTCTTGTCCTGCGGCATCGCGGTCTTCAGCGCACCCTCGCCGTAGTGGCCGACCATGCCCTTGTCGAGGACCTTCTTGTTGCTGACACCCTCGGCTATCGGAGCCACCACATCCAGCTTGGGAATGTGCAGGATCGCGAAACCCTGCCCCGGCTCGAAGACACCCGGGGCCCGCTTGCCGCTCGCCCAGTCCTGCTGGAGGCTGCTGGCCTCCTTGCCCGCCTGGGCATGGGCGCGCACGTTCGTCCACCACAGCTGGTAAGTGACGAACAGCAGCATCAGCACACCGGTGGTGATGAACACCTCGCCTATCGCCCGGCTCGCCACGACGGCCGGACCCGGCTTGCTCAACCGTGCCTGCCGACGGGCCTCGACCCGGGAGAGCGGCCGCCCCGACGGGCTGTTCTCCGGCGGCGCCGTCTCCGGTGCGCCACCATGACGGCCACCACGCCGCTTGGCTGCCTTTCTACGGGCCGCTCGGCCACCCCCTGGGAGTCCAGGGACAGAAGAGGCTGCCGTGCCCGCAGAAGCCGATATGGGCGGCGGATCAGGAATCCTCAGCGCCACGGTCTCCTCGTCGACCGGCGGCAGATAAGCCGCCGGCTCCGCGACCGGCGGCAGATACGCCGTGTCCCCGAGCGCACTCGACCCCCCGTACGACTGATCCCCGTACGAGGTATCGGTCTCGCGCTCGGGGCGCAGCGCGGTCACGCCGTGGCCCTGCCCACCACCGGGGCGAGCCCCACCGACCTCGCCACGGCCCCCTGGTCACCGCACTCCACCAGCCAGTTGGCCAGCATCCGGTGCCCGTGCTCGGTCAGCACCGACTCGGGATGGAACTGCACACCCTCGACCAGGAGTTCACGGTGTCTGAGACCCATGATGATCCCGTCGTGGGTACGGGCCGTGACCTCCAGCTCGGCCGGGACAGTGGCCGGCTCGGCGGCAAGCGAGTGGTAACGGGTCGCCGTGAACGGCGTCGGCAGCCCCGCGAAGACCCCCATGCCCCCGTGCTCGACCAGCGAGGTCTTGCCGTGCAGCAGCTCCGGCGCCCGGTCCACCACACCGCCGTACGCCACCTGCATCGACTGCATACCGAGACAGACACCGAAGACGGGCACCCCGGTCGAAGCACAGTGGCGGACCATGTCCACACACACGCCCGCCTCCTCCGGCGTACCGGGCCCGGGCGACAGCAGAACGCCGTCGAAGCCGTCCTGGGCGTGCGCCGTCGACACCTCGTCGTTGCGCAGCACCTCGCACTCGGCGCCCAGCTGGTACAGGTACTGGACCAGGTTGAAGACGAAGCTGTCGTAGTTGTCGACGACGAGAATCCGCGCGCTCACTGGTTGTCCACCGTCACATCGTTGAAGGGCAGCAGCGGTTCGGCCCAGGGGAAGACGTACTGGAAGAGGACATAGACCACGGCCAGAACCAGCACCAGTGAGATCAACGCCCTCACCCACACGTTGCCCGGCAGATGCCGCCAGATCCAGCCGTACATGCCGTCCCTTCCGTTCCACCACGGCACCAGAATCCCGCCGTACTGCACCAGACTAACGGCGCAGCGCCTTGGGTTTGCCGGACTCCACGGGCTGTGTGGAGTCCAGATGCGCCCAGACGATCAACCGATGGCTGTGCCCCCACTCCGGATCGCACGTGGTCAGCGTGAGATAGCGGCCCGGACGCGTATACCCCGACTTACGTGGCACAGGGTCGATCACTTCAACGTCCGTCGGAACTGTTTTGTAGGGGCCTTTGTCGATCCGATACGTGAACCAGGTCGTACCGTCCGTCAACACGATCGCATCGCCCCGGCGCAGCTTCGGGAAGTCGAGGAACGGATCACCGTACGTGCGTCGATGGCCGGCGACCGCGAAGTTGCCCTCCTGGCCCAGCCGGGCGGTACGGGCGTAGTGGGCGAGGCCCTTCTTCAGCACATCGGTGCCGGTGCCCTCCAGGACCGGTTTGTTCCACGTGAAACCGAACCGAGGGATGTACATGATCGCGAAAGGCCTGCCATAGCGATACGCGGCGGGCTCGTCCGGGGCGGCGCTCGCGGACGCCTCCGCCGTCGGGTGCACCGTGGCACTGTCCGACCACTGCCGCTGCAATTGGTCGATCTGGTCGTGCATCACACTGTCGGCCTTCACGCCGGTCCAGAACAGCACATACACGACGAAGAGGACTATGAGCGTGCCGACGGTGATGCAGAGCTCGCTGACGGTCCTGACGATCACGCGCACCGGCGGCTCCAGAGACGACGAGCGGCTTACCCCACAGGCTTCGCGTAGTGCAGATCCACTGTGCCCGAGTAGCCCGGCAGAGTCACCGTCCCGTCCTCGGTGACTTTCCAGCCGAGGCCGTACACATTGACGTACACCATGTAGTTCTGGATCGCCTCCGAGCCCGCGAGCGCCTGCTGCATCTTCGCCGGGTCCCCCACCGCCTGGATCTTGTACGGCGGTGAGTACACCCGTCCCTGGAGGATCAGGGTGTTACCGACACAGCGCACCGCACTGGTGGAGATCAACCGCTGGTCCATGACCTTGATGCCCCGGGCCCCGCCCTGCCACAGGGCGTTCACCACGGCCTGCAGATCCTGCTGGTGGATGACCAGGTAGTCGGGCTGCGGCTCGGGATAGCCGGGAAGCTTGGCCGTGGCGTTCGGCGGGGCGTCGTTCAGCGTGACGGTGATCGCCTCGCCGGTGAGCTTCTGCGTCCCGGCATCCTTCTCCAGACCGGAGAGCCGGTCGTCCTGCGCCTTGCTGGACCCGTCGTCGCGCTCGGCGAGCTTCTCGTTGCTCTCACGCGAGCCCGCGTTGAACTCGTCCAGCTCCTTGTTCTTGCGGCTGCGCTCCTGGATCAGGTCGGACAGCTTCAGCAGATTGTCGTCCGAGCGGATGTCGGTGCCCTTGGCCGTGTTGAAGCTGGTGAAGAAGAGAAGACCGGCCAGGGCGAAGACACCCACGGTGAGAATCCGCACCGGCCGGAAGCCACCCTTGCGGGCCGGGTCCGAACCCGTTGATCCGGTCGCGTTGGAGTCGGCAGAATTGGTCAACGTACCCTTATCTCCTTCGGCGCCGTTGAAGCACTACGCTAACGGACGCCCGGGGGAGCGGTCAGTGCGCCCTTGCTGTCCCCTTGTACGCTGCTCCGAGCCCGACCCAGTTACCTGCGCGGCCACGCAGCGCATCGACAGGAGAGACCCTCGTGCCGAAGTCACGTATCCGCAAGAAGGCCGACTACACGCCGCCCCCGGCGAAGCAGGCGACCGCCATCAAGCTGACCAATCGCGCGTGGGTCGCGCCGGTGATGCTGGCCATGTTCCTCATCGGGCTGGCCTGGATCGTCGTCTTCTATGTCACCGACGGTTCACTGCCCATCGACAGCCTGGACAACTGGAACATCGTCGTGGGCTTCGGCTTCATCGCGGCCGGCTTCGGCGTCTCGACGCAGTGGAAGTAGCTCTGCTCGGCAGCTTTACCCAGGGCTGTTCGCTGAGTTATCCACAGGCCTGATCTGCTGTCCACACCCTCCTGGGGAAAAGACGACGATCTGTGGATAACCCATCGAGCGTTGACGCCGGTACGACTACCACAACGCCCACCGTAAGACTGTTTGCCCCCTCCCTGACCTGCACGAACGCAGGTGAGTGGCAGGGGGCGCAGTTGTGCACGAACTCTATGCACAAGATTCGCCACCGACTGTGGACAACGGTTCGGTATCGGTGCGGCGAGCCGCCGTGAACAGGCTCAGGTGAGCTGAGCGGTTCTGATCACCGTCAGGACGACGGCCACGACCAGGACCAGCGCACAGGTGCCGTACTGGACGAGGTTCCGCCGCTCGCGCGGGGCGTGGACCATCGCGTAACCGGTGATGACACCGGCGACCAGGCCGCCGATATGGGCCTGCCAGGCGATACCGCCGCTGAAGGTGAAGATGAGGTTGATCACCAGCAGGGCGATGATCGGCCGCATGTCGTAGTTGAGCCGGCGGATGAGCACCGCGGTCGCGCCGAAGAGCCCGAAGATCGCGCCGGACGCGCCGAGCGAGGGCTGGTTCTGGGCGGCCAGCAGATAGGTGAGGGCGCTGCCGGCCAGGCCGGCGACGAAGTAGAGCGTGATGTACCGGGCGCGGCCGAGGGCGGCTTCCAGGGGGCCGCCGATCCACCACAGGCTGAGCATGTTGAACGCGATGTGCATGGGGTTCGAGCTGTCGTGCAGGAACATCGCGGTCAGCAGGCGGTAGTACTGGCCCTGTGCGATGCCTTCGATGTCGCCGTACTGCGGGAACCAGGCCTGGCCGATCAGTTCGAAGCGGTTGGTGAAGCTGTCCCCGACGGAGAGCTGGACCAGGAAGACGGCGATGTTGACGCCGATCAGGATCTTGGTGAGCAGCCGTGGGTCGGCGGTGATGGTGCCGCCGGCGATGGTGCGTGGCCGGGAGTCGGCCGGGGGTGGGCCGCTCTGGCCGGTGGTGGTGCCGCGTACACACTCGGGGCACTGGAAGCCCACGGAGGCGCTGACCATGCACTCGGGGCAGATGGGGCGCTCGCAGCGGGTGCAGCGCACGCCGGTCTCCCGGTCCGGGTGCCGGTAGCACATGGGCAGGCTGTGGGCGTCGCGCGCGCTGCCTGCCGCCTGGTCCTCCATGGGGTCCCCTCGCTCGTCGTGGGCATTGCTCTGCCCCGCACATCCTTACGGACGAGCGGGGCGTTTGGTTCCCGTGGGGCGCTTCCTTTTTGTGCGCTTCCTCGGGTGTTTCCTTGTTTGGATCAGTTCTCGCGCTTCTCGACGACGACCGTCTCGACGAGGACGTCGTTCTCTGGCCGTTTGTTCGGTCCGCTGACGGTGACGGAGGCGATCTTGTCCACGACTTTCTGGCTGTCCGCGTCGACGACCTCGCCGAAGATGGTGTGCTTGCGGTTGAGGTGGGGCGCGGGGTTGACCGTGATGAAGAACTGGGAGCCGTTGGTGCGGGGGCCGGCGTTGGCCATGGCCATCAGGTAGGGGCGGTCGAAGCGGAGGTCGGGGTGGAACTCGTCCTCGAACTTGTAGCCGGGGCCGCCGATGCCGGTGCCGAGCGGGTCGCCGCCCTGGATCATGAAGCCGCTGATCACGCGGTGGAAGATCGTGCCGTCGTACAGGGGGTCGGTGGAGACCGTGCCGGTGGCCGGGTGGGTCCACTCACGCTCGCCCTGCGCCAGTTCTACGAAGTTCTTGACCGTCTTCGGCGCGTGGTTCGGGAAGAGCCGGACCTCGATGTCGCCGAGGCTGGTCTTCAGGGTGGCGTAGAGCTGCTCGGCCACGGTCCGCCTTCCGTTGTGCTCTGGTGTGCTCGGGCGCAACCCCGTGATGGGTTCGCCCTTACGATCCTCGCACGGTATGGCGGCCCGGTCGCCCGGCTGCGGTCTCCCGGCGGAGATCCTCACGAATCGCTTGCGGAAACCCGGCGGAGTCCCCCTGGAAGCTGTGACGGGTCCGGCCGGGCGGGAGCGCTGGGCGCCGATCCGTGGCATTGTCGTCGAGAAGCCCCTCTTAGCTCTGGTTGCACCCGTATGCCCGTCCTCGCGCGCCGCTTGGCCCGCGGACAGGCATGATCCCTAAAAGGGTGGAAAGTCGAAATACCGTACGCCACCGAGGAGGAGGAAACCCGTGACCCGCAAAGAGAGCGTGCGCGCCGCAACCAGCTCGGCGAAGGACAGCGTGCGGCACGCCGCGGAAGTGGTGGCGCCCTACGCCGACACGGCCAAGGAGCGTGCCGCGTACTACGCACAGGAGGCACGCGTACGGCTCGCGCCCGTGGTGTCGCAGGCCGCCGAGCAGGCCCGCGTCCAGTACGACGCCCGTCTCGTCCCGCGTCTGGAGCAGGCCCGGACGCATGTGCCGCCGATGGTGGACCAGGCCGCGCATGATGCTGCCGATCTGACCCGCAAGGCTGCCCGGCAGGCCGCCGACTATTCACGTCCGAGGATCGAGCAGGCCGTGGCGGCGGCCGTGCCGGTCCGTGATGAGGCCACGACGCGGGGCGCCGCCGCGCTGGCCGCGCTGCGTGGCAATGTCTCGGCCGAGCAGATCGAGAAGCTGGCGCGCAGGAACGAGCGGCGTTCTGCGTGTGGCCGTGCGTTCAAGGCGTTCGCCGTGTTCGGTGTGCTGGCCGGTGCCGCCTTCGCCGCCTGGAAGTGGTGGGACAAGCAGGCCAACCCGGACTGGCTGGTCGAGCCCCCCGCTGCCACGGAGGTTCCGGATTCGAGTCACCTGAGCTCGGTGGACGGCAGCTCTCCCCTGCACCCCGAGGTCCAGGCCAAGGAGGCGGAGGAGCAGTCGTCCCGGGACGACGAGAACCGCTGATCCCAGCGTTTCACGTGAAACAAGAAACCCCTCTGACCTGCGTTTTCGCAGGTCAGAGGGGTTTTGTTGTGGAGCCTAGGGGAGTCGAACCCCTGACATCCGCCATGCAAAGACGGCGCTCTACCAACTGAGCTAAGGCCCCGTACGGGAAGCGGCCGGCCAAGCGGAAGGTCCGCTGGTCGGTGCCGCAGACCAGAGTACCGGGTCACCCCCCGTACCTCACAAAAAGATTGGGGCTCCCCGCGGATGACCACGCTCCGTAAGATGCTCGACGAGGTTCGCTGTAGCGAACCGTGGATTTTTTGGGGAAGCGATGGGGAGACGCAATGGACGCCGCACAGCAGGAAGCCACCGCCAGAGCGCGGGAGCTGCAGCGGAACTGGTACGGAGAGCCGTTGGGGGCGCTCTTCCGTAAGCTCATCGACGACCTGGGGCTCAACCAGGCACGTCTCGCGGCGGTCCTCGGACTGTCTGCGCCCATGCTGTCGCAGTTGATGAGCGGACAGCGGGCGAAGATCGGCAACCCGGCCGTGGTCCAGCGGGTGCAGCTGCTCCAGGACCTCTCGGCGCAGGTCGCGGACGGCAGTGTGAGCGCGGCCGAGGCGACCGAGCGGATGGACGAGATCAAGAAGTCCCAGGGGGGCTCGGTGCTCAGCAACACCACGCAGACGACGAGCGGTTCGGGAGCGCCCACGGTCAAGCGGGTGGTCCGTGAGATCCAGTCGCTGCTGCGCTCGGTGGCCGCCGCCGGTGACATCATCGACGCGGCGGACACGCTGGCTCCGACCCATCCGGAGCTGGCGGAGTTCCTCCGGGTCTACGGCGCCGGCCGCACCTCGGACGCGGTCACGCACTACCAGTCGCACCAGAGCTGAGCCACGGCCCGGTACACCGGAGGGGGTCCGGTGAGCCGGGCGGGGCCAGGCCCTGGCCGAGGGGGGCACGCGAGAGGGGTCGTATCGCTCATCCGGGGGAAGCAAGGGGGGTGGCAGGGGGACTAGAGGGGGAGGGCTGCGGGCAGGCATGGGTGAGGTCTTCGCAGGCCGGTATGAACTGGCCGACCCGATCGGTCGTGGCGGAGTGGGCGCCGTCTGGCGCGCCTGGGACCACCGGCGCAAGCGCTATGTGGCCGCCAAGGTGCTCCAGCAGAGCGACGCCCATGCGCTTCTGCGTTTTGTGCGGGAGCAGGCGCTGCGCATCGACCATCCCCATGTCCTGGCTCCGGCCAGCTGGGCCGCCGACGACGACAAGGTCCTGTTCACGATGGACCTGGTCGCCGGCGGCTCGCTGGTCCACCTTGTCGGGGACTACGGTCCCCTGCCCCCGGTATTCGTCTGCACGCTCCTCGACCAGTTGCTCTCCGGCCTCGCCGCGGTGCATGCCGAGGGCGTGGTCCACCGGGACATCAAGCCCGCGAACATCCTGCTGGAGGCCAGCGGCACCGCCCGCCCACGCCTGCGTCTCTCCGACTTCGGTATCGCCATGCGGTTCGGCGAGGCCCGGTTGACCGAGACCAACCTGGTGGTCGGCACGCCGGGTTACATCGCCCCCGAGCAACTCCTTGGCGCGGAGCCCGATTTCACGGCCGATCTGTTCGCCGTCGGCCTGGTCGCCCTGTTCCTGCTGGAAGGCGCCAAGCCTGATGCCAAGGCGCTCGTCCAGCACTTCGCCGAACACGGCACGCCTGGAGCCCCCAAGGGCATTCCCGACCCCCTCTGGCAGGTCGTCGCCACCCTCCTCCAGCCCGACCCTCGGTCCCGCTTCCGCACGGCCACGGGCGCCCGCAAGGCTCTCGCCCAGGCCGTGGAACTGCTCCCGGAGCCGGGCATCGACGACGAGTCGATCGAGATCTTCGACCAACTGGGGCCGCTGCCATCGGGGTTCGGTCCCGAGGGGCCGCTGCGGGTGGCGTCGGGGGTCGATACGGCAAGGGGGGCGACGGGAACGACGGAGACGGGACCTACGGGGACTACGGGGACGGGAGCGGGGGCCGCCGGGGGGTCGGTGGCGGCTGCGGCCTCGGCCGGGGTGGCAGAGGCGAGTTCGGGATCGGACACGGCAGGAGAGGCGGCGGCCGGCGCGTACCCCGCCTCGGCGGCGGGCGCGTACCCCGCCTCGGCGGCCGACGAGGGCCCCGGCTCAGCGGCCGGAGCCCGGGCGGCAGAAGACGCGGACGCTCCCCCGGCCGGCTCCTCCGGCCCTACCGGCCCCCTCCCGGCCCCCGTCGGCATGTCCGACACCGGCAGCTTCCGGCTCCCGCCGCCCGAGACGCCGGTACCCCCCACTCCGTACGCGGAGCCGCCGCAGCTGACGCCGCCGTACCCGCCGTACGCCCACCAGCAGCCGCAACCGCAGTCACATCCAGCCACTCCCGTCCCGCAGCCCCACATCCCCTGGCCCGCCGCACAACCCCTCCCACCGGCCCTGCCGCATGCCGACACCACCACGGCCACCTACACCGCCCGCGACCCGCAGCCGGCACCGCAGGCCTCGCAGTCGTCGGTGCGTACCCACGGGCGGCGTCGGCGGCGGGCGCGTCGGCCCGGGCCGCCCGCGAAGGCCGCGGTGCCCATCCTGCTGCTGGCGCTGGCCTGTTACGCCGTGGGTTTCTGGGCGTTGACCCGGATCTGAGCGCGGCGGGCGGTCAGGGTCCACGCGCCCAGGACCAGGAGCAGGGCCGTGCCCGTGCCGATCCCGCCGGCCGCGAGCACCCGCATCGCCGTGTGGTCGTCGCCGGTCGCGGCCGGCAGGTCGCCGCCCTGGTCAGACGGCGCGTCGAAGATGCCCTTCGGGACGGGCGAACCGGCGTAGTGGGGGCCGGAGTTCGGGTTGCCGTCGACGCGGACCCGGAGTGTCAGGTCGTACGGCCCCCTCCCGAACGTGTCCGCCGTCTGGCCGGTGAGGTGGACGACGAGGTAGTAGGCGCCGGCGAAGCGGACGGCGTTCTCCTCGCCGGGGACGGCGTACCGGTTGGCGTAGGCCACGGGTGGCAGGGGGTCGAGGGAGGACGACTTCTGGGTGCCGTCGTAGCCGAGGGAGACGTCGTCGACGTAGCCGCGGACCGGGTTGTAGAGGGAGAGGTTGAGCGCGGCGCTGACGTAGCCGTGGGTGTCGCCGCTGCTGCTGCCCAGTTCGACGGTGGTGTGCAGTTGCTGTCCCCAGTCGAGGGGGACGGCGTAGTAGAGGGTCTGGCCCGGGGTGATGCCGGTCTGCCAGACGCCCGCGCCCAGTGTCCGGGCTGTGGTGAAACCGGCGCCGGCGGTGCGGCGGCGGGGGTCGCCGGTGAGGGGCTCGGGGGACGCGGAGTTCCAGGTCTCGGGGGCGGTGGTGGCGCCGGCCTTGGCCAGGCCCGGTTCGGTGACGGGGGCGATCTCCAGGTTCCAGCTGCCAGGGGACGTGGTCTTCGAGCCGGACGCGAGCCGCTGGACGGTCACGTAGTAGGTGCCCGCGTCCTGGCACAGTGCCTTGCCCGCGTCCCGTCGCCCCAGCGCCGTGACCGGCCGGGGGCTCAGTCCGGCGCCGAAGCGGGCGCCGTCGTAGCCGCAGGAGGCACCGTTGGCGTCCTCGATCGAGACGGCGATGCCGTCGCTCGCGGAGACGGTGGCGTCGGTCGGCGGGACGGCGGTGACGGGGACGTAGGCCGTGGTGGCGGCGGCGAGTTCGAGGCGGAAGTACAGCTCGCCCTTGTCCGGCAGGGTGCTGCGGTAGGTCGTGCCGGGCTTCAGCGGTACGGCGTCCGCCGTGTTCGTCGCTCCGGTGATCGTGCGGGCGTCCGGGGCGAAGGCGTAGCCGCTGCCGTCGTCCGCCGCAACCGGAGAGGCCGGGAGCAGTGGCGTCAGTGCGAGGGCGGCCGCCACGCCGATGCCCCGCCACGCCGCCGTACGCCACCGTCGTATCACGCGCGCCCCCAGCCGTCGCTCGCCGGCCGTCGAAGTCCCGGACCGGATATCGGCCCCATACTGCCGCGCGCGCCCTCGTGCCACCCGTCAATCCGTACGGCCGTCCGAAAAGCAGGCCTCGCACGACCCGCCGGACAACGCAAAACCCCGACCGCGAGGCGGCCGGGGTCTCAGTGTCGTTCGTTGTCGGTACTCACGAACCCGTGGGCACGGAGTCAGTCGCCTCCGTCCACAGATCCTGCTCGGCGCGATCCGCCTGGATCTGGCGGTACACGAGGAGCCCGCCGATGGCGGCCAGTGCGACCAGGAGCAGCTTCTTCACCGCGCGACCTCGTCTCTTCCTTGACGTAGGGGACCTCTGGCGCCCGACTATACACACCGACCGATATCGATCGGTGACCTGGCATCCGGCCCCAACTCCGGCTCACCACAAGGCGTTGCACAAGGCCTCGGAGAGGCTTCGGTCGAGGCCGGGCCGTTCCGATCGGAGGGTGATCACACCCCCACGGACGGTTACTTTGCCCCCTCTCGTCTGCTTTCAGGGACCTTTCTTCTGATTATTCGGGCCTCATGCGTCCGTCCGGGTGGTGTTCATCGGAACATCGACGCGCCACAGCTCGACGTCCCCCACTTCGCGATCCCCATACACATCATGAGGAAAGTACGCAAATCGCCCAACCCGAAAGTGAGGGGCCATGGCCCGGAACACCAAGGTCATGAAGATGTGGACCGCCTTCGTCACCGCCTTCCTCGCGCTGTGCACGGCGCTCGGACTCATCTCCGCCACCACCGCCGCCGCGGTACCGCAGACCGAGACCCCGCGCAACAACAACAGCGGAGACGACCACAGCCCCGCCGGCCGGGTGATGATCCCGGCACAGACCCACTGGCTCTGGTCCCAGGCCAGGTCACTGCCCCCCACGATGAAGCAGCGCATCCGGGCCGAGGCCCACGGCAAGACCCCCAGCTGCCGCCAGCGGCCCCTTGACACGACCGAGCCCGAGACCCCGGCCGAACCCCCGGCGGCACCCCTGGACTGCTGATCCCCCACCAGACGGCTCAGACGCAACGGCGCAAGGGCGACTTGCGTACGTACCAGCGCCTACTGCGACACAGATCCGCGACCGGGAACCGGCCGCGGGTCTTCGCATGCCCGGCCGCACCGTGAGGCGTTCGACTCTTCAACTCCTCTTGAGGAGTCGTAGGCTGAAGCCGTGCCCAAGGCGTACGAGGAGATCGCCGACGACCTCCGCCGCTCCATCCGGAACGGCGAGCCCAAGCCCGGTGCGCGGCTGCCCTCCGAGGCGGAGCTGGCCCGGCACTACGGCCGGAGCGTGCCCACGATCCAGAACGCGCTGCGGCTGTTGAGCGCGGAGGGTCTGATCGACAAGCGGCACGGCAGCGGAAACTTCGTGCGCAGGCCCCGCACCCGCGCGGTCCGTGACAACACCCGGCACCAGTGGGAGAAGGACCGCGCCAGGATGCCGGAGGCCACCCGGGCTGCCACGGGCGCGACCGAACACGAGACCGGGCTGGTCCTCGACGACCTGGTCTTCTTCGCCCGTTACCGCGAGCTGATCGCGCCCAGCGACCTCGCCGACGCGTTCGGGGTGCCGGAGGGCACCGTGCTCCTGGAACGCACCTACCGGACCCGCTACTCTGCCGAGTCCGCGCCCTTCAGCCTGGTGAGTTCCTATCTCGTCCGGGACGTGATCGCCGCGAACCCGGCGCTTCTGGACCAGACCAGGGAGCCCTGGCCGGGCGGCACCCAGAACCAGCTGCACACCGTCGGCATCGAGGTCTCCCGTGTCGAGGAACGCTTCACCGCCCGGCCGCCGACGCCCGAGGAGGCCCGGGAGCTGGACCTGCCGGCCGGTACCTCGGTGATCCTGTTGCGCAAGACCTCGTACGACATCCACGACCGCATCGTGGACATCTCCGTCGTCACGCTTCCCGGCGACCGCACGGAACTGCTCTTCACCACGCACCTGGAAAGGTGGTGAGCGCGGCTGTGAGCCGGTGCGTCACCGTCGTCACCGCGGTCCACGCGCCGTCGGCCCGCTTCCTGCCGGAGGCCTACAAGTCGCTGTGCGAACAGCGGCTGCCGGCCGGCTGGGAGTGGCAGTGGCTGGTCCAGGAGGACGGCCACGGCGACGAGGTCCGCCCGTACGTCCCCGCCGACGCCCGGGTGTCGTTCCGGCAGGGCCGTCCCGGCGGTCCCGGGGTCGCCCGCACCATCGCGCTGGCCCGGGCCGAGGGGCCGTACGTCAGGATCCTCGACGCCGACGACCAGCTCACACCGGGCACCCTGGCCCGCGACCTGGCCGTCCTCGAGGCCCGCCCGGCGGTCGGTTGGGCCACCTCGCGCGTCCTCGACCTGCTGCCCGACGGCTCCACGGCCGGCTTCCCCGGCGATCCGGAGGAAGGGCCGATCGAGCGCGGGTCCGTGCTCGACTTCTGGACGGCGAACGACTTCCGCGCCCAGGTCCACCCGGCCAGCCTCTTCGTCCGCCGTGACCTGCTGCTCGCCCTGGGCGGCTGGATGGCGCTGCCCGCCTCCGAGGACACCGGGCTGCTGCTCGCCCTGAACGCGGTGAGCCAGGGCTGGTTCTCGGCGCAGACCGGGCTGCTCTACCGCAAGTGGGAGGGCCAGGTCACCGCCCGACCCGCCCATAGCGACCCGGCCGAACGGCAGGCCAGGATGGCGGTCGTGGCGGCGCGGGCGCGGGCGTTGGCGGAGTTCGGCTGGCGGTACCCGGCGGCTGCCGGCTAGTGGGCGCACGTGTCAGGCCGGCGGCTGGGGGCGGCCGCGTCGGGCCATGAACACCAGGCCGCACACGCTGCCGGCAGGCAGCCGCGTACGTCCGTGTGAACGCCACGCCGCCTACCCGCCCAGAGCGCGCGTCGGCCCCTGAGAACAGCGGAACCCTCACACACCCAAAGCGCACGTCGGCCCAGGAGAACAGCAGGCCCCTCACATGCCCGGAGCGCGCGTCGGCCCGTGAAACTCCAGGCTGCTCACCCGTCTAGAGCATCGCCGCGTCGATCCGGGAGAACACCAGGTCGCTCTCCTCGGTCACCGGCCGGTCCCAGCGGACCGGGGCCACCGGCGCGCCGTACAGCGCCCGGGGGTAGCTGTCGGCCGCGTAGCTGTTGGCGAGCCGGTAGACGTGGTAGCCGGCGTCGGTCATGGTGCGCAGCAGGTCGTCCGGCGAGTCGCCCAGCTGGGCCATGCGGTCGGGGGTGACCTCGACGGTGATCTCGGCGTCCGGGCGCAGTTTCTCCAGCAGCGGGGCGAGCCCACGCACCACCGCGCCCTCGGCTCCCTCCACGTCGATCTTGATGACGCGCGCGGTCTCGATCTCCTCCGGCCGGAGCAGCTCGGGCAGCGGCACGGCCTCGATGTCGAAGCTCGACTCGGCCGGGCCGTCCCACGGGACGATGCTGTTGGCGCCCATGTTGCGGGAGCTGGCGAGCACGAAGGTCAGGGTGCGGTGGGCGTCGGAGACGGCGGCGTTGACCGCCCGGATGTTCCGGCAGCCGTTGAGCGCGCTCTGCTGTTCGAGACGGCGGTGGAAGGCGGGGGAGGCCTCGACGGCCACGACCCGGCCCCGCTCCCCGACCAGCTGGGAGGCGAGGACGCTGAAGACGCCGATGTTGGCGCCGACGTCGACGAAGCAGTCCCCCGGCGCCAGCCGGCCGCGCAGCCAGCGGGTCATGTGCGGTTCCCACACCCCGAAGAGGTAGAGGTAGCGCTGGATGAGGTCCTGCGTGTCGACCGCGAACCGGGCACCGGAGCGTGTCTCGACGACCCGTCGGCGAGGGTGGTCGCGTAGGTAGGGGTTGAGCACGCGGGCGGCGAGGGTCTTGCCCCAGGGACCGGGGAAGTCGCGGACGTAGCGGCGGCCGAGGGTGGCCAGGAGTTCGGTGAGTTCGGTGGGGTCCGTGCCGGTGGTGCTCATCCGCTAGTCAGTGACCCTTTTCCCGTTGATCCGGATCGCCTGGGACGGGCAGCGCTCGGCGATGTCCCGGACCAGTTCGTCGTCCCCGGACTCCTCCCGTCCGGGCAGGACGAAACCGTACCCGTCATCGAAGCCGAACACAGCGGATGCCCGGAAGGCACACTCACCCGACCCGTAACAGACATCGGCGTCGACGGAGACCTTCATGGGAAGTCCCCTGCCCACCGGACGGCCAACTGAACCGGCCTATGTGAAGGGCAGCTCCAGCATCCGGATCGCGTTCCCGCGCAGCAGCTTGTAGGCGACCTCCGGCGCCAGTCCGCCCACGTGTTCCTGGGCGACCCGCTTGGTCTCCGGCCAGGTCGAGTCGACGTGCGGGTAGTCCGTCTCGAAGGTCGCGTTGTCCACGCCGACCGTCTCGATGGACTCGATGCCGTGCCGGTCGCGGAAGAAGCAGCAGAAGATCTGCCGGTAGTAGTACGTCGACGGGGGCTCCGGGATCAGGTCCTTGACCCCGCCCCAGGCCCGGTGCTCCTCCCAGACGTCGTCGGCGCGCTCCAGGGCGTACGGGATCCAGCCCATCTGGCCCTCGCTGTAGGCCAGTTTGAGCCGGGGGAACCTGACCAGGACGCCGGAGAAGAGGAAGTCCATCATCGAGGCCATGGCGTTGTTGAAGCTGAGCGAGGCCTGCACGGCGGGCGGGGCGTCGGGGGAGGCGGCGGGCATCTGCGAGCTGCTGCCGATGTGCATGTTGACGACCGTCCCGGTCTCCTCGCAGACCGCGAAGAACGGGTCCCAGTAGCCGGAGTGGATGGACGGCAGGCCCAGATAGGTCGGGATCTCGCTGAAGGTGACCGCCCGGACGCCCCGCTCGGCGTTGCGCCGGACCTCGGCGACGGCCAGGTCGATGTCCCACAGCGGGATCAGGCACAGCGGGATCAGCCGGCCACCGCTGTCGCCGCACCACTCCTCGACCATCCAGTCGTTGTAGGCGCGGACGCAGGCCAGCGCGACCTCCTTGTCCTCGGCCTCGGCGAAGGTCTGCCCGCAGAAGCGGGGGAAGGTGGGGAAGCAGAGGGACGCCTCGACATGGTTCATGTCCATGTCGTCCAGGCGTGCCTTGGGGTCCCAGCAGCCGCGCCGCATCTGCTCCCGGGTGATGCCGTCGAGTGTCATCTCGTCGCGGGAGAAGCCGACGGCCGCGATGATGCGCTTGTACGGGAAGAGCAGGCCCTCGTACTCCCACCAGTCGGTGATCTGGCCGGCGGGGTCGGTGGTGAACCGGTACTTACCACCGACGTAGGCGAGTTCGCCGATGCCCGCGGTGAAGGGCTTGGGGCCCTTGTCGCGGTACTTGCCCGGCAGCCACTTCTCGAAGAGGTGCGCGGGCTCGATCACGTGGTCGTCCACGCTGACGACCCTGGGCAGATCCTGGGTGCCGGTCGCGTTCTCTGCCATGCCTACCCCCTGCTGCCTGCTTGGATGCCCGATTAACTGACGGACCATCAGTTTTCGGTTCGGCTCTCAGGCTAGGCCCGGGAGCCGGTGCCAGCAAGAGCCGCCGGACCTCTTGCGACCCGCGCCGCCTTCCGCTGAACTGACGGAGCGTCAGATGAGTGGTGGATCCGGGGAGGGTGCGAGATGCGATCAGCCTTGCTGAGCGGTGCCGAATGGTTCGCGGTGCTCCGCATCGGGCTCGGTCTGTGGTGGCTGGAGAGCTGGCGGCACAAGGACAAGAAGCAGTGGTTCGGCGGCGGGGGCATCCGGTGGGCGGCCGGTGTCGCGGAGAAGCACTGCTGGCCGGTGGTCCGGCGCGGCTTCGACGTCGTCGTCGCGCCACGTCCCCGGCTGATGGCCTATGTGGTGGCGTACGCGGAACTGGCCCTCGGCCTCGGCCTGGCGTCCGGCTTGCTCACACCGATCGCCCTGGTGGCCGGGTTCCTGCTCAACCTGGTCTACCTGGTCCTGATGATCCACGACTGGGCGGAACAGGGGCAGAACCTGATGATGGCCCTGATCTCCGCGGTCGGCCTCTTCGCGATGTGCTGGCAGACCTGGTCCCTGGACTCGGCACTGGGCCTGTTCCTCTGACCCACGCTTTTCCCGCCTACCGCACAGCGGCCTGTGGCCTGTGGCCTTCACCAGCGGCATGCCTATGGCGTCTTCGCGGCCGGCGTGGCACCCTGCCCCCGCCCGGAAGCGAGGAGGCGGAGATGACCGGTCCCTCGGTGGAGCTGCTCAGGAAACTGCACTCCGCGCGTGCGCACAGTGCGTACGCACGTGCGCTGGCCGTCTGCCGCCATGCCGGGGTCGATCCCGACGCGGCGCAGACCGTGCCGACGAGCCCGGTCGGCCGGGCCGCACACGCGCTCCGGCTGTCCGCCCAGTCCCTCGGCGCCCTGGCCGACACCGCGCCCGACCCGGCGGCGGACGCCCGCTGCGCCCGCAACGCCGCCGCCACCGCGGCGCTGGCGGCACAGTTGGCCGGGGCCCTGGACGACCGCCCCGAGGCGGCCGCGGCCCTGAGCGCCGCCCTCACCGCGTCCCGGGCGGCCGCGGTGGCGGCCGGCGGCACAGCGGCGGGACAGGACACGGCTCTGAACGCGGCGGCCGACGACGCGGAGGAACAGGCGGTGGAGGCGGCGCGTACGGCGGGCTGGATACGGCGCTGAAGACACGTAGGCGTGTCGCGCCAGGTGCCTCATGGACCCACGGTGAACGGTGCGCCCGTGCCGTTCGGCACCGGTCCCTCCCCACGTGGGGACCGGTGCCGAACGGCGCGGGCGGCCTCAGGCCCCCGAGGGCCCGCTCAGTCGGAGAGAGCAGCTGCCGTCGTCGCGCCACTCCGGCGGGTAATCGCCGGTGGAACCTGACCGAGAACATGCGGTGCCGTGCACTGTCTCCGCGGACGCTGAGCTGGTCGGCCTTGCCGGGCGACGCCCGACTACCGCCTTGCTGGGGCGAAATCCTGCCAGCCGAGGTGCACATTTGAGGAGGCCATGACGTCCGGTCCAAGGCTTCGCCGCAGGTCAGCCGTATAAAGTGAGTTTTCCGGTCCGGATGTTCAGCAGCGGGGGAAGTAAGGGGTGGAGCGCCTTGGGTCCCGACGCAGGGGCACGCGCAGCCTTCGCGGAACGTCTCGCGTTGCTGTACAAGGAGGCTGGCAATCCTCCGCTCAAACGCGTCGCCGAGGCGGTCGACCGACTGCATCGCGTCGACGAGCGGGGCCGGCCCGTGCGGGTCTCCGCCCAGCGGATCAGCGACTGGCGGCGGGCGAAGAACGTGCCCGCTCAGTTCGCCGCGCTCTCCGGGGTACTCCATGTCCTCATCCCGCAGGCCCGGCGCTCCCAGCCGGCGCCGGTCTCCTCCGGGCTGTACGACCTGACCCACTGGCAGAAGCTGTGGGAGCGGGCCATGGCCGATCCGGTCGGCGAGCTGCCCGTGCCGGAGGCGGCGGAGGACACGGAAGTACCACCGCTGGTCGACAGCGTCTGCCCGTATCGCGGCCTGGCGTCCTACCGCCGTGAGGACGCGCGCTGGTTCTTCGGCCGGGAGCGCAGCACCGACGCCCTGGTCGCCCAGCTCCGGTCGGCGAAGGCGGACGGCGGCCTGGTCATGCTGGTCGGCGCCTCGGGGGCGGGAAAGTCCTCACTGCTGAACGCCGGTTTGGTCACCGCGCTGCAGAACGGCGCCCTGGCCGATGACGAGGACCGCCCGCACGAGGTCCTGCAGCTCGTTCCCGGAGCGGACCCCGTCAAGGAACTGACCCGTCGCATACCCGAGCTGGCCGATCTGGCGGACCTGGACGATCCGGAGGCCGTGCGGGAGGCGGTCGCGGCCTGGGCCGGACGCGAGGCCGAGGATGTTTCACGTGAAACATGGCCCTCGGGATCCGGCACGGCACGTCCGGTCGTGATCGTGGACCAGTTCGAGGAGACCTTCACCCTCTGCACCGACGAGGCGGACCGCCGTACCTTCGTCCAGCTCCTGCACACGGCCAGTACCTCCGCCGCCACCGGCGAACCGGCCCCTGCCCTGGTCGTCCTCGGTATCCGTGCCGACTTCTACGAGCTGTGCCTGGGCTACCCCGAGCTGGCCGACGCGCTCCAGCACCGGCACATGGTGCTCGGCCCGCTGACCAGCGCCGAGCTGCGCGAGGCCGTGACCAGCCCCGCCAAGGCGGTGGGCCTGGAGCTGGAACCCGGGCTCGCCGAGCTGATCGTCCGTGAGGTGAGCGCCGACGGCCCGCGTGGCGCCCATGACGCCGGTGTCCTCCCGCTGCTCTCGCACGCCCTGCTTGCCACCTGGCAGCGCCGCAAGTCGGGTCGCCTGACGCTGACCGGCTACCGGGCGGCCGGCGGTATCCAGGGCGCTGTCGCCGCGAGCGCCGAGCGCGCCTGGTCCAGCCTGGACCCGGCCGCCCGCACCGCCGCCCGGCTGCTCCTCCTCCGCCTGGTCCGCCTCGGCGAGGACACCCAGGCGACCCGCAGGCGGGGCACCCGGCGTCAGCTGGCCGCCGAGTCCACCGACCCGAACAAGACGGAGGAGTCGCTCGAGGCCCTGGTCCGGGCCCGCCTTGTGACGCTGGACGCGGACACCGTGGAGATCACCCACGAGGCGCTGCTGCACGCCTGGCCCCGGCTGCGTGAGTGGCTCGACGAGGACCGCAACGGCAATCTGCTGCGCCAGCGCCTGGAGGAGGACGGCCGGTCCTGGGACGAGTCGGGCCACGACTCCGCCCTGCTGTACCGGGGCTCACGGCTGGAACAGGCTCATACCTGGGCGAAGTCGGCCGGCGACACCTTCCTTACCCGTAGCGCGGTGGAGTTCCTGGCGGCCTCGGTACGGCTGCGCCGCCGCACGGTGTGGATCAGCCGGGCCGCCGTGTCGGCGCTGGTCGTGCTGGCGGTTCTGGCCGCCGGCGCCGCGGTGATCGCCCGGCAGCAGCGGGACGACGCGATGTTCGAGCAGGTGGTCGCGGAGGCCGACCGGTTCCAGTACTCGGACCCGGCGCTCTCCGCCCAGCTCGACCTGGTCGCACACCGACTGCGCCCGGACGACGAGGGCGCCAACAACCGCCTGATATCCATCGTCAACGCCCCCCTGGCCACCCCGCTGCTCGGCCACACCGGCGCCGTCTACCTCACCAGCTTCAGCCCCGACGGCAAGGTCCTGGCCACGGCCGCCTACGACCGCACGGTCCGCCTGTGGGACGTGAGCGACCCGACCCGCCCCAAGGCCCTCGGCAAGCCGCTACTCGGCCACACGAGCTGGGTCTCCAGCGCGGTCTTCAGCCCGGACGGCCGCACCCTGGCCAGCGCCGGCGACGACGGCACCGTACGTCTGTGGAACGTCTCCGACCCGAAGCACCCGGCGTCCCTGGGCACCCCGCTGAGCGGTCACGACGGCACGATCTATCTGGTCGCCTTCAGCCCCGACGGCCGCACCCTGGCCACCGCCGACGAGGACCACACCGTCCGCCTGTGGGACGTGCACAACCCGCGCCACCCCACGTCACTGGACACCCTCACCGGCCACTCCGAAGCCGTACGCTCCATCGCGTTCAGCCCCGACGGCCACACCCTCGCGGCCGGCAGCGACGACAACTCGATCCTCCTCTACGACGTCTCCGACCCCCGGCGCCCCGAGCGCGTCGGCGCGCCGCTGACCGGGCATTCCGCGACCGTGCACTCTGTGGCCTTCAGCCCGGACGGCCACACCCTCGCGAGCGGCAGCAAGGACGACACGGTACGGCTGTGGGACGTCACCGACCGGGCGCACGCCAAGGCCCTCGGCGGGCCGCTCACCGGACACACCGGGCCTGTCTGGTCGGTGGCCTTCAGTCCCGACGGCTCGATGCTCGCCGCGGGCAGCGCGGACTCCACGGCCAGCGTGTGGAACGTCGGCAATCCGGCCTTTCCCTCCCAGGTGGGCGAGCCGCTCGCGGGCAGCAGCGGCGAGATGTACGCCGTCGGCTGGAGCCCCGACGGGCACACCCTCGCCACCGGCAGCGGTGACGGCAAGGTACGGCTGTGGTCGATCCCGGGTGCGGACATGATCGGCGTGGCAGGGGCGTTCAGCCCCGACGGCCGCGTCCTGGCCACCGGTGGCGGCGACAGCCGGATGCGGCTGTGGAACATCACGGATCCGGCCCGGCCCATGGCGCTCGGCGAGCCGTTCAGGACCGGGTGGCGGGACCTGCGCTCGATGGTGTTCACCCGCGACGCCCGCACCCTCGTCATCCTGACCGGCGAGAACAACGTCAACTGGGTACAGCTGTGGAACATCTCCGACCCCGCCCACCCCAGCCAGTACGGCGCGCCCGTCCGGCTGAACACCCGCTACGCCGGGGCCGAGGCGCTGGCGCTGAGCCCGGACGGGCGCACCGTGGCCGCCGACTACGACGACCGCACGGTCCAGCTGCTGGACATCACGGACCCGGCACACCCCAGGCGGATCGGCGAGCCCCTCAAGGGGCACACCGGCTATGTCAACGCGCTGGTCTTCAGCCCGGACGGCCAAACCCTGGCCAGCGGCAGCGCGGACGGCACGGTCCGCCTGTGGAACGTCTCCGACCGGGCCCGCGCCAAGTCCCTGGGCGGTCCCCTCGAGGGCCACCTGGGCCCCATCAACACCCTCGCCTACAGCCCCGATGGAGCCACCCTGGCCAGCGGCAGCGACGACGACACGGTCCGCCTCTGGAACGTCTCCGATCCCGCCCGGGCGACCCGCCTGGGCTCGGCCCTCACCGGCCACACCGAGGCGGTGGTGTCCCTGACCTTCAGCCGGAACGGCCGGACCCTGGCCAGCGGCGGCAACGACAACACGGTCCGCCTGTGGAACGTCTCGTCCCCGTCCTCCGCCCACCCCATCGGCCAGTCCATGAGCCCCAACGCCAAGACGGGCAACTTCCTCTCCTTCAGCCCGAAGAGCAACATGCTGGGCGTCTCCAGCGGCGCCGGCACGGTCCGCCTGTGGAGCCTGGACGTCGACCACGCGGTCAGCCGTATCTGCTCGGTCACCCGGAACGTACTGACCGAGGCGAAGTGGCAGGAGTACCTCCCCCGCCTCGCCTACGACCCGCCCTGCGACGACTGAGCCCCTCCTCCGCATGACGGCCTTTGAGTGATCCCGATCACAACTGCTCATGACGGCTGAGAAGTTGACTCCCGTCGCACAGGCCACCTTGTTAGGCTGGTCGCAACCCGGTCGCTGGTGCATCCCCCGTCGCCAGCGACCGGGCCTTTCCATAACGGCCGGCGGAAAGCGAACCGGCCCGGTCGGCCACCCGGCCACCGACCATGAACGCCCACCCATGCCAAAGGCCCCCGATCCATCCGGACCGGGGGCCTTCGTGCTGGTGGGGCTAACAGGATTTGAACCTGTGGCCTCATCCTTATCAGGGATGCGCTCTAACCAACTGAGCTATAGCCCCGCCGCGCTCTGCGGGGTGTCTCCCGCGCGCTGACTCCTGAAGATTAGCGCACGACCGGGGCAGTCCCAAAATCGGTTGTCGGGGGACCGACAGCAGAGGTTTGAACTCCGGTTACTCGTCCTCGGCCAAGGTCAGCTCGATGCCGCCGACGAAGCCCGCGGAGAGGTTGTAGATGAACGCGCCGAGGGTCGCCAGCGCCGTCGCGAGGACGACGTCGATGACCGCGATGATCGCCGTGAACATCAGGACGTGCGGGAGAGACAGGAACGACTGGAGGTCGAAGCCGTTCGACTCGTTCGAACCGGTCGCCTCCGAGATCGTGCCGCCGACCGTCGAGAACACGCCCATCGCGTCCAGGACCATCCACAGCACCGCCGCCGCCACGATCGAGCAGATGCCCAGCGCGATGGAGAGCAGGAAGCTGACCTTCATCACCGACCACGGGTCGGCCTTGGCGACCCGCAGCCGGGCCTTGCGGGTGCGGGGGGCGGTGCGCGCACCGGCGCCGGTGCGCGGCCGTCGTACCGCCCCCGCGGGCGCCTGCGCGGCCGGCGCCGCCGGGTAGGCCTGCGGCGGGTGGTAGGGGCCTGCGGGCTGCTCGGGACGCCGTTCCCCGGGGAGCGGGGAGGTGTTCGGCTGCTGCGCCGGCTGGGCGCCCGCAGCGGCCTGGCCTCGGGTGTCGGTCACGGTTCCCCCCTGGGTTCCCTGCGCGTCCGGCGCGGAGGCCTTCTCGGGCGCCTTGACCGCCTTCAGCTGGGTGGTGTGCGTGTCCATCGGCTGCGCACCACCCTCGGCGGCCCCGCCGGACGCGGCGGAGCCACGGCCGCCGCCGTCCGCATCCGTACCCGTGGAGGTACCGGCCGATCCGGCGCCCGTGGCTCCGCTCACGATGACTCTCTCCTCGTGCTACTCGGCCGAGGGCGCCTCACCCTCGTCCGTACCGCTGGTCTCGAGACCCTCGGCGGTCTCGGCGGTCTCGTCGACGGTGTCCTCACCGTCGACTTCCTCCGCCTCGCTGCCGGCCTCGGCGTTGCGTGCGATGCCGACCACGGCATCGCGCTTGCCCAGGTTGATCAGTTGGACGCCCATGGTGTCACGGCCCGTCTCCCTGACCCCGCTGACTCGCGTACGAATCACACCGCCGGACAGGGTGATGGCGAGGATCTCGTCGTTCTCCTCGACGATCAGCGCGCCGACGAGCGAACCGCGGTCCTCCACGATCTTGGCGGCCTTGATGCCGAGGCCGCCACGGCCCTGGACGCGGTACTCGTCGACACGGGTCCGCTTCGCGTACCCCCCGTCGGTGGCAGTGAACACGAACGTACCGGGTCGAACAACATTCATCGACAGAAGTTCATCGCTCTCGCGGAAACTCATGCCCTTGACACCGGAGGTGGCCCGGCCCATCGGGCGCAGAGTGTCGTCGGAGGCGGTGAACCTGATCGACTGTGCCTTCTTGCTGATCAGAAGCAGATCATCGTCCGCCGAGACCAGTTCCGCTCCGATCAGTTCGTCGTCGGAACCGTCCTCACGCTCCCGCAGGTTGATCGCGATGACGCCGCCGGAACGGGGCGAATCGTAATCCTTCAGAGGCGTCTTCTTGACCAGACCGGCTTTGGTGGCGAGCACCAGGTAGGGCGCCGCGTTGTAGTCGCGGATGGCGAGGATCTCGGCGATCGCCTCGTCCGGCTGGAAGGCCAGCAGGTTCGCCACGTGCTGACCGCGCGCGTCACGCCCCGCGTCCGGCAGCTCGTACGCCTTCGCCCGGTAGACCCGGCCCTTGTTGGTGAAGAACAGCAGCCAGTGGTGCGTGGTGGAGACGAAGAAGTGGTCGACGATGTCGTCTTCCTTCAGCTTCGCCCCGCGTACGCCCTTCCCGCCGCGCTTCTGCGCCCGGTAGTCGTCCGTCTTGGTCCGCTTGACGTACCCGCCGCGCGTGACCGTGACGACGATGTCCTCCTCGGCGATCAGGTCCTCGATGGACATGTCACCGTCGTAGGGCACCAGCATGGTCTTACGGTCGTCGCCGTACTTCTCGACGATCGCGGCCAGTTCCTCGCTGACGATGCCGCGCTGGCGGACCGGCGAGGCCAGGATCGCGTTGTACTCGGTGATCTTCGCCTGGAGCTCGTCGTGCTCCTGGATGATCTTCTGACGCTCCAGGGCGGCCAGTCGGCGCAGCTGCATCTCGAGGATGGCGTTGGCCTGGATCTCATCGATCTCCAGGAGCCCCATCAGGCCCGTACGCGCGATCTCGACCGTGTCACTGGCCCGGATCAGCGCGATGACCTCGTCGATCGCGTCCAGCGCCTTCAGCAGACCACGCAGGATGTGCGCCCGCTCCTCGGCCTTGCGCAGCCTGAAGCGCGTACGGCGGACGATGACCTCGATCTGGTGCGTCACCCAGTGCCGGATGAACGCGTCGAGGGAGAGGGTGCGCGGCACGCCGTCGACCAGCGCCAGCATGTTGGCGCCGAAGTTCGACTGCAGGTCGGTGTGCTTGTAGAGGTTGTTCAGGACGACCTTGGCGACCGCGTCGCGCTTCAGCACGATCACCAGGCGCTGACCGGTACGCGACGAGGTCTCGTCCCGGACGTCCGCGATGCCGCCGACCTTGCCGTCCTTCACCAGGTCGGCGATCTTCTGCGCCAGGTTGTCGGGGTTGGTCTGGTACGGCAGTTCCGTGACCACCAGGCACTGGCGGTTCTGGATCTCCTCGACCTCGACGACCGCCCGCATGGTGATCGAACCGCGGCCCGTGCGGTACGCCTCCTCGATGCCCTTGCGGCCCACGACGAGCGCACCGGTCGGGAAGTCCGGGCCCTTGATCCGCTCGATCAGCGCGTCCAGGAGCTCCTCGTGCGAGGCCTCCGGGTTCTCCAGGTACCACTGAGCGCCGGCCGCGACCTCGCGCAGGTTGTGCGGCGGGATGTTGGTCGCCATGCCGACCGCGATCCCGGCCGAGCCGTTGATCAGCAGGTTCGGGAAGCGGGCGGGCAGAACGGTCGGCTCCTGGGAGCGGCCGTCGTAGTTGTCCGTGAAGTCGACGGTCTCCTCGTCGATGTCGCGGACCATCTCCATCGACAGCGGCGCCAGCTTGCACTCGGTGTACCGCATGGCGGCCGCCGGGTCGTTGCCCGGGGAGCCGAAGTTGCCGTTGGAGTCCACCAGCGGCATCCGCATCGACCACGGCTGGGCGAGGCGCACCAGGGCGTCGTAGATCGAGGAGTCGCCGTGCGGGTGGTAGTTGCCCATGACATCACCGACGACGCGGGCGCACTTGTAGAAGCCGCGCTCGGGGCGGTAGCCGCCGTCGTACATGGCGTACAGGACGCGGCGGTGGACGGGCTTGAGACCGTCCCGGACATCGGGCAGCGCACGGGACACGATGACGGACATCGCGTAGTCCAGGTACGAGCGCTGCATCTCCGTCTCGAGCCCCACGGGCTCGACACGCATCGCGAGTTCGCCGCCCTCTTCAGGGGTGACGGGAGTGTTCTCGTCGGCCATTGCTGGTGAAGATCCTTCCCTGTGCGGTCAGCTGAGACCGACTCAGATGTCGAGGAAGCGGACGTCCTTGGCGTTGCGCTGGATGAACGCGCGGCGGGCCTCGACGTCCTCGCCCATCAGGACCGAGAACAGGTCGTCGGCCTGGGCGGCGTCATCGAGGGTGACCTGACCGAGGACGCGGTGCTCCTGGTCCATGGTCGTGATGCGCAGCTCCTCGGCGTTCATCTCGCCGAGACCCTTGAAGCGCTGGATCGAGTCCTCGCGGACGCGCTTGCCGCGCTGCCGCCCCATCTCGAGCAGCGCGTCGCGCTCACGGTCCGAGTACGCGTACTCCGTGTCGTCCCGGCCCCACTTGATCTTGTACAGCGGCGGGCGGGAGAGGTACACATGCCCGGCCTCGACCAGCGGCCGCATGAAGCGGAACAGGAAGGTCAGCAGCAGCGTGCTGATGTGCTGGCCGTCGACGTCGGCGTCCGCCATCAGGATGATCTTGTGATAGCGGAGCCTCGAGATGTCGAAGTCCTCGTGCACACCGGTGCCGAACGCCGAGATCAGCGCCTGGATCTCCTGGTTCTGCAGAATCTTGTCGATCCGCGCCTTCTCCACGTTGAGGATCTTGCCGCGGATCGGGAGGATCGCCTGGTACTGCGGGTTACGGCCGGACTTGGCCGAACCGCCGGCGGAGTCACCCTCGACGATGAAGATCTCGCACTTGGTGGGGTCGTTCGACTGGCAGTCGGAGAGCTTGCCCGGCAGCGACGCCGACTCAAGGAGACCCTTGCGCCGAGTGAGATCCCGGGCCTTGCGGGCCGCCACGCGCGCCGTGGCCGCCTGGATGCCCTTGCGGATGATGTCCGCCGCCTCGACCGGGTTGCGGTCCAGCCAGTCGTTCAGGTGCTCGTAGACCGCCCTCTGCACGAAGGTCTTGGCCTCCGTGTTGCCCAGCTTGGTCTTTGTCTGACCCTCGAACTGCGGCTCGCTCAGCTTGAGCGAGATGATCGCGGTCAGACCCTCACGGATGTCGTCACCGGTGAGGTTGTCGTCCTTCTCGCGGAGCAGCTTCTTGTCACGCGCGTACTTGTTGATCAGCGAGGTCAGCGCCGCGCGGAAGCCCTCCTCGTGGGTACCGCCCTCATGCGTGTGGATGATGTTGGCGAACGAGTACACACCCTCGCTGTAGCCGCTGTTCCACTGCATGGCGACCTCGAGGGACAGGCTCTTGTCCTTGTCCTCGGCCTCCAGGTCGATGATCGTGGGGTGCACCACGTCTCCCTTGCGGGAGTTGAGGTACTTCACGAAGTCGACGATGCCGCCCTCGTAGTGGTACGTGACGGTCTTGACCTCGGCCTTCTCGTCGGCACCCGCCTCGTCCGCCCCGGCCACCGCCTTCGCCGACTCGCGCTCGTCGGTGAGCCGGATCGTCAGGCCCTTGTTGAGGAAGGCCATCTCCTGGAAACGCCTCGAGAGCGTCTCGAAGGAGTACTCGGTGGTCTCGAAGATGTCCGGGTCCGCCCAGAACGTGACCGAGGTGCCGGTCTCGCTCGTCTCCTCGTGCTTGACGAGCGGAGCCGTCGGGACACCCAGCTTGTAGTCCTGTGTCCAGCGGTGACCGTCGGTCTTGATCTCGACGGACACCTTGGACGACAGCGCGTTCACGACGGAGACACCCACACCGTGCAGACCGCCGGAGACGGCGTAACCGCCGCCGCCGAACTTGCCGCCCGCGTGCAGGACGGTCAGCACGACCTCGACGGCCGGCTTACCCTCGGATGCCACGATGCCGACGGGGATGCCGCGGCCGTTGTCGACGACTCGCACGCCGCCGTCGGCGAGGATCGTCACGTCGATGGTGTCCGCGTAGCCCGCCAGAGCCTCGTCGACGGAGTTGTCCACGACCTCGTACACAAGGTGGTGCAGACCGCGCTCGCCGGTGGAGCCGATGTACATACCGGGTCGCTTGCGGACCGCGTCCAGCCCTTCGAGCACGGTGATGGCGCTGGCGTCGTAGGAGGCGGTGACCTCACCGTTCGCGCCGGCGTCGATGGACGGGATGTTCTCGTTGGGGTTGCCGGAATCGGCCACGAAGCGCCCTTTCTGGCACAGCACGAGCCAGGCTCGTCGGCGGGTTGCCGGAGCGGCTGCGGCATGTTGCGTTGGTAAGCCTTGATCAGCGTTGCTCAGCTTTTCCCGGGCGGTCCCCACGTTCGGGGCGGGATTGTCTTCCAGTCTACCGGTAGCGCCGACAGTGATGGGGGTTTGCCGGTACCTGAGTCCGCATGTGCCGCCCTGAACCTGCCTCCGCCGACTCCCGATATGCGGATGGGGGCTCCAAGAGGCTCACGGAGGCACTCAGCGCTTCGGGCCGTCAACCCTTGGCTACTCCGGGGTCGGATCGCGATTCGCAACCGCGTGTGGTTGTACGACGATCAGCCGAGCGGGCCGTACGACGGCTCCACACTCGGCTCATGGCGTGACGTAAGTCACCCGTAGGTATCGCCGGGACCGGTGCTCCCGGGGGCGCGCAGCGGGCCGTAGCGCCGGGGCGGACCGCCGGGATTGAGCACCTTGATCATCCGTACGGTGCCATGCCCCAGGTCCTCGTTCAGGCGTGCGACCAGCGCGGGCGAGAGATGACGCAGCTGGGTCGCCCAGGCCGTGGAGTCGCACTGCACGACCAGCACCCGCTCGTCCTCGTCGTACCGCTGCGGCACACAGTGCTTGGCGAGGTCCTCGCCGACGATCTGCGGCCAGCGACCCATCACCCCGCCAACCGCGGCCGGCGTCTCCCAGCCGCGCTCGGTGATCAACCGGTTGATCGCCGAGCCCAGCGCCATCGGGTCGCGGCCGTCGGCGCGCGCGCCGGAGCGCAGACCACCACGCCGCGCCTGCTTCCGCTGCTGCGCCGCGTCGCCACGCGCGCGTGCCGCCTCCTTCGCCGCCCTGAGCGCCACACGCGCCAGATCGACACCGGAAGGTTCCTTCTTCGGGGCGGGTCCGTCGGTGCTCATACGCGCTCCACCACCCCGTCCGCCACCGCGTACCGCGCACCGGCGAGGAGGTGCGGTACGTCGTCGTCCACCGCGGCGGTGACCAGCACCTGCTCCCCGGGCGCGACCAGCTCCGCCAGCCGCTCCCGGCGCCGCGCGTCCAGCTCGGCGAACACGTCGTCGAGCACCAGCACCGGCTCATTGCCCTCGGCCCGCAGCAGGTCGTACGACGCGAGACGCAGCGCCAGAGCGAACGACCAGGACTCGCCGTGCGAGGCGTACCCCTTGGCGGGCAGCTGGCCGAGCTTGAGGACCAGATCGTCGCGGTGCGGGCCGACCAGCGTGACACCGCGCTCGATCTCCTGCTTACGGGCGTCCGCCAGGGCCGCCATCAGCTGGGCGTACAGATCCTCGCGGGTGTGGGCTTCGCCGGGCGCCGACGGCTTGTACTCCAGCGCGATCGGGCCCCCGCCCGGCGCCAGCTGCTCGTACGCCTTGTCGGCGAGCGGCTGGATCGCGGCGACCAGGTCGAGCCGCTGGGCGAGCAGCTCCGCGCCCACCTGCGCGAGGTGCTGGTCCCACACGTCCAGCGTCGACAAATCCATCGAACGGCCGCCGTGCCGCCGAGCGAGAGCCGCGGATTTCAACAGGGTGTTCCGCTGCTTGAGGACACGCTCGTAGTCGGACCGCACACCGGCCATCCGCGGCGACCGCGCGGTGATCAGCTCGTCCAGGAACCGCCGCCGCTCACCCGGGTCGCCCTTCACCAGCGCGAGATCCTCCGGCGCGAACAGCACCGTCCGTACGATGCCCAGCACATCCCGCGGCCTGACCTGCGAGGACCTGTTGATGCGGGCGCGGTTGGCCTTGCCCGGGTTGAGCTCCAGCTCGACCAGTTGCTGCCGGTCGCCCTGCCGGACCTGCGCCCGGATGATCGCCCGCTCGGCGCCCATCCGGACCAGGGGGGCGTCGGAGGCGACCCGGTGGCTGCCGAGGGTGGCGAGATAACCGACGGCCTCGACGAGGTTGGTCTTGCCCTGGCCGTTGGGGCCGACGAAGGCGGTGACGCCCGGATCGAGCGGGACCTCGACCCGGGCGTAGGAGCGGAAGTCGGCCAGCGACAGATGCGTGACGTGCATGGTTGTTGCGCCGACCTCCCCGTGACCTGCTACTTCGTCTCTACGGCATGGCCGCCGAACTGGTTGCGCAGCGCGGCGATCATCTTCATCTGCGGCGAGTCCTCCTGCCGGGAGGCGAACCGCGCGAACAGCGAGGCGGTGATCGCGGGCAGCGGCACCGCGTTGTCTATCGCGGCCTCCACCGTCCACCGGCCCTCACCGGAGTCCTGTGCCCAACCCTTCAGCTGGTCGAGGTGCTCGTCCCCGTCGAGGGCGTTCACCGCGAGGTCCAGCAGCCAGGAGCGGATGACGGTGCCCTCCTGCCAGGAGCGGAAGACCTCGCGCACATCCGTGACGGAGTCGACCTTCTCCAGGAGCTCCCAGCCCTCAGCGTAGGCCTGCATCATCGCGTACTCGATGCCGTTGTGGACCATCTTCGCGAAGTGGCCCGCGCCGACCTTGCCGGCGTGCACCGAACCGAAGTCGCCCTCGGGCTTCAGCGCGTCGAAGACCGGCCGCACCTTCTCGACATGCTCGGCGTCGCCGCCGTACATCAGCGCATAGCCGTTCTCCAGGCCCCAGACACCGCCGGAGACTCCGCAGTCGACGAAACCGATGCCCTTGGCGGCCAGCTCCTCGGCGTGCTTCTCATCGTCCGTCCAGCGGGAGTTGCCGCCGTCGACGACCACGTCACCGGGCTCCAGCAGCTCGGCCAGCTCGTCGACGGTGGACTGGGTCGGCGCCCCGGCCGGGACCATCACCCACACCACACGGGGCCCGCTGAGCTTGCCCACAAGCTCTTCCAGGCTGTGGACATCGGCGAGGTCCGGGTTGCGGTCGTATCCGACGACGGTGTGGCCCGCGCGGCGGATCCGCTCGCGCATGTTGCCGCCCATCTTGCCGAGGCCGACGAGACCGAGCTCCATCAGTTGGTTCCTTAGGTTGCGGTGTGGCAGGAGAGGCACTTTCGTGCCGCGTCCGAGCCTAATCGCGACCCTTTGCGCACAGTTGTGGGCATAGCCACTCACCTGGAGAAACCCGCCCGGGCACAGCGCCGGCCACCCACAGGAAAGCGGCGGCACTGTGCACAGCTGTGGACAACGTCAGCCGCTCAGCCGCACCGGCATGATCAGGTACTTGTACGCCTCGTCGGCCTCAGCGTCGATCGCAGGCTTGCCGCTCAGCAGCGCCGGCTTCGTGGACGTCGTGAACGACAGCTGGGCGACCGGCGAGTCGATCGCGCTCAGACCGTCGAGCAGGAAGGTCGGGTTGAAGGCGATCGAGACGTCGTCGCCCTCCAGCTGCGCGTCCACCCTTTCCACAGCCTGTGCGTCGTCGCTGGAGCCGGCTTCCAGGATCAGCACGCCCTGCTCGAAGCTGAGCCGCACCGGGGTGTTCCGCTCGGCCACCAGAGCCACACGCTTGACGGCCTCGACGAAGGGGGCGGTCTCGATCACGGCGACGGAGTTGAACTCCGTCGGGAACAGCGAGCGGTACTTCGGCAGGTCGCCCTCGAGCAGCCGCGTGGTGGTCCGCCGACCCGCGCCCTCGAAACCGATGAGCCCCTCGCCGGCGCCCGAGCCGGACAGCGCCAGGATCACGCTGTCGCCGCTCGTGAGGGCCTTGGCGGTGTCCAGGAGCGTCTTGGCGGGCACCAGGGCCACCGCCGACGCCTCGGGGTTCTCCGGCTTCCACAGGAACTCACGGACCGCGAAGCGGTAGCGGTCGGTGGAGGCCAGGGTGACCGTGTCGCCCTCGATCTCGATGCGCACACCGGTCAGCACCGGCAGGGTGTCGTCGCGTCCGGCGGCGATGGCCACCTGGGAGACGGCGGAGGCGAAGACCTCGCCGGGGACCGTGCCCGTCGCGTTCGGCATCTGCGGCAGGGAGGGGTACTCCTCCACCGGCAGGGTGTGCAGCGTGAACCGGGACGATCCACAGACCACCGTGGCCCGTACACCGTCTGTGGAAATCTCCACCGGCCGGTTGGGCAGGGCACGGCAGATGTCGGCGAGCAGCCGGCCCGAGACCAGGACCGTGCCCTCCTCCTCGACCTCGGTCTCGACGCTGACCCGCGCGGAGACCTCGTAGTCGAAGCTGGACAGGCTCAGCTGGCCGTCCTCGGCCTTCAGCAGCAGGCCGGCGAGGACCGGCGCCGGCGGACGGGCCGGGAGGCTGCGAGCCGCCCAGGCCACTGCCTCCGCGAGTACGTCGCGTTCCACCCGGATCTTCACCGTAAGCCCGCCTCCTGCTGTTGCCGGGGCTTCTCGCCCTGCTGCGCCTTCGTCGTCTGACTCGGTGTCGTGAGCCCCGGGGAGGGGCAGAACACCGGGGACCAGTCTGACGCACCGCACTGACAGCTGGCGCCTCTCGGGGTCAAGTCGTGACGAGGCGCGGTCAGAGGCCGAAGAGCGAGTTGTGCACAGGGCCCTCTTCGAAACGGATTCCCAGCTCTCTCTAGTTGTCAGTAGTAGTAGGGGCTGTGGATACCGTGGATAACCCCGTTTGCCCAGCTCAACGGCCAGATTTTGTCCACTGCCCCTGTGGGTACGACCGGTGGACAACTAGGTGTCTCTGTGGAGAACAGAAAGTTCTGCACACGCCGTGCACAGCCTGAGGGGACTTCTCCCCAGCGCCGTCCCCAGCTTTACCCACCTTTCCCACAGGCCAACCCGGCAGCTTTGTGTGACGGCTTTCACTCGACACGGTGAGCAGGCGCGTCACGTTGCCGAACAGTGGACAGCCGTGTGGAGAAGCTGGGGATCGCTGGGGACAACCACCCCTCAGCCTGTGGGCTACCGGTGGACAACTTCATGCACAGCCTGTGGATGCCTTCCTCGTCCACAGTCTGTGGAGATCGGTCGTCCACGATTCCACAGGCCTCTGAGCTGCCCTGATGCGCTTTCAACCGCCCGCCTGTGGACGACGTTCGGGACAACTTCCCAGTCCCCAGGGTGTGGACGCAAGAAAGTCGGCAAATCTGTGGAGGACGGCCGTAACCGGCCCGGTATTCGAACAGCGGGGACGTTTCCTTCTGACGCCGTGAGGGCAGCGGCCCACGCTCCGAACCGTCCCTGAACGCCAAAAGGCGCCCCCGGGATCTCTCCCGAGGGCGCCTGGACCGTCGCGTCGTACCGCTACCCGTTCTTGATCCGGTTCGTCAGCTCGGTCACCTGGTTGTAGATCGATCGCCGCTCCGCCATCAACGCGCGGATCTTCCGGTCGGCGTGCATGACCGTCGTATGGTCCCGGTTGCCGAACTGCGCCCCGATCTTCGGCAGCGACAGGTCCGTGAGCTCACGGCACAGATACATGGCGATCTGCCGCGCCGTGACCAGCTGCCGGCCGCGCGAGCTGCCGCAGAGGTCCTCGACCGTGAGGCCGAAGTAGTCCGCGGTCGCCGCCATGATCGCCGACGCGCTGATCTCCGGCGTCGAGTCCTGGCCCCCGGGGATCAGGTCCTTGAGGACGATCTCCGTCAGCCCCAGGTCCACCGGCTGCCGGTTGAGTGACGCGAACGCCGTCACCCGGATCAGCGCGCCCTCCAGCTCCCGGATGTTCCGGGAGATGCGGGAGGCGATGAACTCCAGCACCTCCGGCGGGGCGTTCAGCTGCTCCTGCACCGCCTTCTTGCGGAGGATCGCGATGCGCGTCTCCAGTTCCGGCGGCTGGACGTCGGTGATCAGGCCCCACTCGAAACGGTTCCGCAGCCGGTCCTCAAGGGTGACCAGCTGCTTGGGCGGCCGGTCGCTGGAGAGCACGATCTGCTTGTTCGCGTTGTGGAGCGTGTTGAAGGTGTGGAAGAACTCCTCCTGCGTCGACTCCTTGTCCGCGAGGAACTGGATGTCGTCGACGAGCAGGATGTCCATCTCGCGGTAGCGCTTGCGGAAGCTGTCGCCCTTGCCGTCGCGGATCGAGTTGATGAACTCGTTGGTGAACTCCTCCGAGCTCACATAGCGCACCCGGGTGCCCGGGTAGAGGCTCCGCGCGTAGTGCCCGATCGCGTGCAGCAGGTGCGTCTTGCCGAGCCCCGACTCCCCGTAGATGAAGAGGGGGTTGTACGCCTTCGCGGGTGCCTCGGCGACGGCGACCGCGGCCGCGTGCGCGAAGCGGTTGGAGGCGCCGATGACGAACGTGTCGAAGAGGTATTTGGGGTTCAGGCGGGCGGTCGGTTCGCCGGGGCCCGGTGCGGGTGCGGGCTTGGCGCCCAGCGCTCCGGGTGCGCCGGTGGATGGCATGTTCGGCAGGTCCGGGCGTCCCGGACCGCCCCGGCGGCCCTGGCCCGGCCCGCCGGGGGGCTCGGGCATCTCGCGGCGGCCGGGGTCCCGCTGGTCGTAGTCGGAACGGTCGTACTCGGACCGGTCGTAGTCGGGTCGCGGTGGTTCGTACTCCGCGCGCTGCTGCTCGTACGACGGCCGGTCCATCGGCTGCTGGGGCCGGTACTCCTGGGAGTAGGAGTCGCCGTAACCGTCCGAGCGGTAGGCGTCCTGGGACGGCGAGGCATAGGGATCGCGCTCGGGGAAGCCGAGCCGTGGCTGCTGCCAGCTGTACTCGTCCTGTCCCGGGCGCGGCCAGGCGCCGGGTTCGGGGCGCTGGTACTCGGAGGGGTAGGTCGGGCGGGCGGTGGGGAGCTGATCGGCGCGCGGGGGCGGCAGTTGGTCGCGACCGCCCTGCTCGGGCGGACGGTCGGCGCGATGTCGGCCGTATCCGCCGTCGTACTGTGACGAGGGGAGCTCGGGCTCTTCGTAACGCTGTGGCTGCACGGGGGGCGTCGGCGGGGCGGGGGGTTCGCCCGCGGACTCGTCCACGGTGATCGCGATCCGGATCGGGCGTCCGCACTCACGGCTCAGCGTCTCGCTGACGATCGGTGCGAGACGGCCCTCCAGTACGTTCTTCGCAAATTCGTTCGGTACGGCGAGCAGGGCGGTGTCCGCGACCAGCGCGAGCGGCTGGCAGCGTCGGATCCAGTGTTCGTCCTTGCCCTCCACACCCTGACCGCGGCCCTCACCGAGGAGCTGCTCCAGTACTCGTGGCCACACTGCGGCAAGATCGGCAGGTACGTCAGCCACAGGGCACGCTCTCTCACAGGTCCCACGAACGTGTGGTTCGAGGACGGGTCGGGATGAATATCGGGTCGGGCGGGGATAAAGGAACGAATCGGAGTTCAGCCACGGTAGTCAGCGTGGCGGGTGCGGTTCAAGTTGTTGTCCCCAGCCTGTGGATAGTGTCTCTCCGTCACTGCTGGTTTGACCGAATGGCGTAGCCCCGCGTACCGTAACCAGGTCGAGTTGTCGATGGCTGCTGCCGCCTGCCTCCGATGGGCACAGATCGCTGAAGGTGATCGGGAAGCGGTGCACTCGGGCGTGACGCGAGCTACTCGTGGGCGCACGGTGACAGCCAAGACGGCACCCCGCAACTACTGACTTATTTCTGGAGCCCCCGAGTGAGCAAGCGCACCTTCCAGCCGAACAACCGTCGTCGCGCCAAGACCCACGGCTTCCGCCTGCGGATGCGCACCCGTGCCGGCCGCGCGATTCTGGCGAACCGCCGCAGCAAGGGTCGCGCCAGCCTGTCCGCCTGATTCCGATCAGGTCATGACGTCGTGCTGCCTACCGAGCATCGGCTGAGGCGGCGCGAGGACTTCGCGACCGCGGTACGACGGGGTCGCCGGGCCGGTCGCCCGTCCCTCGTCGTCCACCTTCGTAGCGGTGCCACGGACCCGCACGCGCCTGGGGAGAGCGCTCCCCCGACGCGTGCGGGTTTCGTCGTGAGCAAAGCAGTGGGTGGCGCGGTCGTGCGCAACAAGGTCAAGCGGAGACTGCGTCACCTGATGCGTGACCGAGTCGCCCTGTTCCCCCCCGGTAGCCTGGTAGTCGTACGAGCGCTGCCCGGAGCGGGCGACGCCGACCATGCACAGCTGGCCCGAGACCTGGACGCCGCCATCGAACGGCTACTGGGAGGGGGCGCGCGATGAAGTACCCACTGCTGGCACTGATCAAGCTGTACCAGTGGACGATCAGTCCACTGCTGGGGCCGGTGTGCAAGTACTACCCGTCGTGCTCCCATTACGGCTACACAGCCATCGACCGGCACGGTGCGATCAAGGGGACGGCACTCACCGCCTGGCGCATCCTGCGGTGCAACCCGTGGTCGCTCGGCGGTGTGGATCATGTTCCTCCGCGTAAGCGACCGCGGTGGCACGAAATGCTGCGTGACGCCTGGCGTGCACGCAAGGGCGGGCCCTCCGCCGCCGAACCGGCCACCGGGGAGAAGCTCTCTTCCGAGCTTCCTTCGAGCCCGGCCGCAGAGACTTCGTCCCATGCCCAAGGAGCATGATTAGTGGACACGATTGCCAGCCTTTTCAGCTTCATCACGACACCCGTTTCATGGGTCATCGTCCAGTTCCACTCGGTGTACGGGAAGATCTTCGGTCCCGACACGGGCTGGGCCTGGGGCTTGTCCATCGTGTCTCTGGTGATCCTGATCCGCATCTGCCTGATCCCGCTCTTTGTGAAGCAGATCAAGGCGACCCGGGCCATGCAGACGCTGCAGCCCGAGATGAAGAAGATCCAGGAGCGCTACAAGAACGACAAGCAGCGTCAGTCCGAAGAGATGATGAAGCTGTACAAGGAGTCGGGTACCAACCCGCTCTCCTCGTGCCTTCCCATCCTCGCGCAGTCGCCGTTCTTCTTCGCCCTGTACCACGTGCTCAACGGCATCGCGACGGGCTCGACGATCGGCGTCATCAACGACTCGCTGCTCGCCAGCGCGCGTAAGGCGCACATCTTCGGTGCGCCGCTCGCCGCGAAGTTCACCGACGGCTCGTCGAAGGTGGAGGCGCTCGGTGCCTCCCTCGCCGACGTCCGGGTCGTCACCGCGATCATGATCGTCCTGATGTCGGCGTCGCAGTTCTACACGCAGCGCCAGCTGATGACGAAGAACGTCGACACCACGGTGAAGACGCCGTTCATGCAGCAGCAGAAGATGCTGATGTACGTCTTCCCGGTCATGTTCGCCGTCTTCGGCATCAACTTTCCGGTCGGTGTCCTCGTCTACTGGCTGACCACCAACGTGTGGACCATGGGCCAGCAGATGTACGTCATCCGCAACAACCCGACGCCGGGTTCCAAGGCCCAGGCCGCTTACCTGGAGCGCCTGACCAAGCACGTCACGCACCACGGCAAGACCCGCAAGCGCAGCGAGCGCACCATCATCAAGGCGATCGTCGCCAAGGGCCGGGACCGTAACGAGTTCGAGCGCAAGTTCATCAACGCGCTGACGAAGGCGGGCCTCGCGGCCCAGGCCGACGGCACCGTGGCGAAGGGCGAGGCTCAGGCCGTCGCGCAGACCGAGGACGGCGTCACGGCCACCGCCGCCGCCAAGCGTCAGCAGCCCAAGCGTCAGACCAAGGCCCAGCGTCAGTCCGGGGCCACGAAGGGCGAGCCGACGACGGCCTCTGCCGAGAAGGCGGACTCCTCCGAGCCGACGACCTCGCTGGAGAAGTCCGACGAGCCGCAGGACGCCAAGCCGACCGCCGCCCAGCAGCCCCCGAAGGCCGGTTCCAACGGCCGCAGCAGGGCCCAGTCCGGTCAGCGCAAGGGCGGTCCGCAGCGCCCCAAGTCCCCGTCCAAGAAGTAAGAAGGAGCCCATCCCGTGACGGAAGGCACCACCTCCGCTGCCGAGGGTGCAGACACCCTGACCCGCCTGGAGCAGGAGGGCGAGATCGCGGCGGACTACCTCGAGGGTCTGCTGGACATTGCCGACCTCGACGGCGACATCGATATGGATGTCGAGGCCGACCGCGCCGCCGTGTCGATCATCAGCGACGCGGGCGGCCGCGACCTGCAGAAGCTGGTCGGCCGTGACGGCGAGGTGCTGGAGGCGCTCCAGGAGCTGACCCGCCTGGCCGTGCACCGGGAGACCGGTGACCGCAGCCGGCTGATGCTCGACATCGCGGGCTACCGTGCCAAGAAGCGCGCTGAGCTCTCCGAGCTGGGTGCCAAGGCCGCGGCCGAGGTGAAGAGCACCGGCGAGCCCGTGAAGCTCAAGCCGATGAGCCCGTTCGAGCGCAAGGTCGTGCATGACGTGGTCAAGTCCGCCGGACTGCGCAGCGAGTCGGAGGGCGAGGAGCCGCAGCGGTTCGTCGTCGTGCTGCCCGCCTGATCGGTCTCCCCGATTCACCGGCCCCGTCTGTTGAGCAGGCGGGGCCGAATTTTGTCAGCCTGGTAGTTCTGGTGGCCGGTGCGTGGAGCGCCGGCGCTGTACGGAAGGACGGTCCCCGTGACGGAGGCTGCGGAGCTCCCCCCGGCGCCTGAGCAGGCGCGGGAAGTGTTCGGTGAGCGCTTCGCCGATGCGGTCCGCTACGCGGAGCTGCTCGCCGAGGCAGGCGTGCAGCGTGGTCTGATCGGCCCACGGGAGGTACCCCGCCTGTGGGAGCGGCACCTGCTGAACTGTGCGGTGCTCTCCGAGGCCGTCCCCGAAGGGGTGACGGTGTGCGATGTCGGCTCCGGTGCCGGTCTGCCGGGCATTCCGCTGGCGCTGGTCCGGGAAGACCTCAACATCACGCTGTTGGAGCCGCTGCTGCGGCGAACCAACTTTCTGACCGAGGTCGTCGAGCTGCTCGGCCTGGACCATGTGACCGTCGTGCGTGGCCGCGCCGAGGAGGTCATGGGCAAGCTGCCTCCGGTGCATGTGGTGACGGCGCGTGCTGTGGCCCCGCTGGACCGGCTGGCCGCCTGGGGCATCCCCCTGCTGCGTCCCTACGGCGAGATGCTCGCCCTCAAGGGGGACACGGCGGAGGGTGAGCTGAAGGCCGCGGCCACCGCCCTGGCTAAGCTCGGTGCGGTGTCCACGTCCATCCTGCATGTGGGTGAGGGCGTGGTGGACCCGCTGTCCACGGTGGTGCGGGTGGAGGTCGGGGAGAGTCCGGGCGGTGTGCGCTTCGCGGCGAAGCGGGCGAAGGCGGCTCGTACGGGGCGGGCGCGTAGGCGCCGCTGATCCGTCCTGACGGTCAGACGTACTCCACACAAGCTGCCAAACCTACGCATGGCGGAGTGTCGCGGCTTTTCGGTACTGCTTGCTGTGCATCGTGTTTCACGTGAAACGTCGCTCACTGTTGCAGGGCATCATCAGCCGGAGCCGCGCCGCCGAACCGCGCGACCGAAAGCCTCTCGGTTCCCTCAGGGAGGGAGCCTCTGGTGACGCTCCGTCCTCCCCGCGGGGCACGGAGTTGTCCACAGAGGTGGATTTCTCCACAGAACACCAGGCCTCACTGGTTCACGACCCCGAAGGCATGGGAGGCTCTGTTCATTGCGAGCCTGAAGTCGAGGAGAGTGAATCCTTGCGGTCCGACGCCAACATCGCGGGACCGATGACCGATCCGGTCCCCGGTCCCCGTACCGAGTCGATGGGGGCGGATGTTTCACGTGAAACACCGCCTCCGATGGACGACACTCCCATCGGTCGTGCTGCCCAACTCGCGGTGGAGGCTCTGGGCCGCGCCGGCGAAGGCCTGCCACGTCCGGAGCAGACCCGAGTCATGGTGGTCGCCAACCAGAAGGGCGGTGTGGGCAAGACGACGACGACCGTCAACCTTGCCGCATCGCTGGCCCTGCATGGTGCCCGCGTCCTGGTGATCGACCTCGACCCACAGGGCAATGCTTCCACCGCGCTGGGGATCGACCATCACGCCGAAGTTCCGTCCATCTACGACGTGTTGGTCGAGAGCAAGCCGTTGGCCGAAGTCGTCCAGCCGGTGGTGGATGTCGAAGGTCTCTTCTGTGCCCCCGCCACGATCGATCTCGCCGGTGCGGAGATCGAATTGGTGTCGCTGGTGGCACGAGAGAGCCGGCTCCAGCGGGCGATCCAGGCGTACGAGCAGCCGCTGGACTACATCCTTATCGACTGCCCGCCCTCGCTCGGCCTGCTGACGGTCAACGCACTTGTCGCGGGGGCCGAGGTTCTCATCCCGATCCAGTGCGAGTACTACGCCCTGGAGGGCCTCGGCCAACTGCTGCGAAATGTCGACCTGGTGCGGGGGCACCTCAACCCCGCACTGCATGTGTCGACCATCCTGCTCACCATGTACGACGGCCGGACGCGTCTTGCTTCCCAGGTCGCGGACGAGGTGCGCAGTCATTTCGGTGACGAGGTGCTGCGGACGAGCATTCCCCGCTCGGTCCGCATCTCCGAGGCGCCGAGCTACGGGCAGACGGTATTGACCTACGATCCTGGATCGAGCGGTGCCCTCTCCTATCTTGAGGCGGCCCGAGAAATCGCGCTGAAGGGCCTCGGGGTCAGCTACGACCCGACACGGGCCCATATCGGCGCCCAGAGCAATCCGAGCATGGTGGAGGGGATCCAGTGAGCGAGCGACGGAGGGGGCTGGGGCGTGGTCTCGGCGCACTGATCCCAGCTGCCCCGACCGAGAAGACCCCGGCCCAGACAGCGGTGGGCGGTGGGGCATCTCCGTCTCCTGCAGCCGTCCCGGTGTTGACGACCGACCGTGGAGTCGCCGCCGCCAAGGTGACGACGCTGCCGGCTGTTTCACATGAAACCGAGGAGCCGTCGGTCTTCGGTGTGGCTCCGGAGACGCCCGCTTCTCCGATGGGCGCGCACTTCGCGGAGATCCCCCTCGACGACATCACGCCGAACCCGCGTCAGCCGCGTGAGGTCTTCGACGAGGACGCCCTGCAGGAGTTGGTCACCTCCATCCAGGAGGTCGGCCTCCTCCAGCCCGTCGTCGTACGCCAGCTGGGTCCCTCGCGCTACGAGCTCATCATGGGCGAGCGGCGCTGGCGGGCCTGTCGTGAGGCCGGCCTGGAGGCGATCCCGGCGATCGTCCGGGCGACGGACGACGAGAAGCTTCTCCTGGACGCGCTGCTGGAGAACCTTCACCGTGCCCAGCTGAACCCGCTGGAAGAGGCCGCCGCCTACGACCAGTTGCTGAAGGACTTCAACTGCACGCACGACCAGCTGGCCGACCGCATTGGGCGCTCCCGTCCGCAGGTCTCCAACACCCTGCGGCTGCTGAAGCTCTCGCCGGCCGTCCAGCGCAGGGTCGCCGCCGGCGTTCTCTCGGCCGGGCACGCCCGGGCGCTCCTCTCCGTCGACGACTCGGAGGAGCAGGACCGGCTGGCCCACCGGATCGTGGCCGAGGGACTGTCGGTGCGGGCCGTCGAGGAGATCGTGACCCTCATGGGCTCGCGGCCGCAGACGACTACCCGTTCCAAGGGGCCGCGTGCGGGCGCCCGGGTCTCCCCGGCGCTGAGCGACCTCGCCACCCGGCTCTCGGACCGGTTCGAGACGCGGGTGAAGGTCGATCTGGGCCAGAAGAAGGGCAAGATCACCGTGGAGTTCGCCTCCATGGAAGACCTTGAGCGGATCCTCGGCACGCTCGCCCCGGGTGAGGGGCCGGTCCTCCACCAGGGGATCCACGACGGCGACTCCGCAGAGCCGGAGGAGTTCGAGGAGTCCGAGGACTGACCGGCCCCGGTGCTTTCCGCCCGGGATCGTCGGGGAGTTTCCCGCTCGGGGCCGGGTGTTTCCCGCCCGGTCGGTGCCCTGTCGCTCAGAGAGCGGATCGTGTCCGGTGTGTACCGGACACGATCCGCTCTTTGCTTTTATGCGGTATCGATGGAATCGCTGTGTGGATACGATGCGTTCGGGTACGGCGGATCCACCTGACAGCTGGCAGCACCTCTGATGGGGAGGCGGGGGCCATGCGATCGATGAGCCGCACCGGACTGGTGAGCGCGGGCCTGGGACTGGGCGCGACCGTCGGATTCGTCGGCAGTCTGCTCAGGGAACGCAGTGCTCTGACAGCCGCTCGCGACGCCGCGGGCGAAGGAAGCGAGGAACAGCCTTCATGGGGCGTCGGCTCGTACCGCTCACCCTGGACAACCTTCAGGACCTTCCCAAGCGCTGTCGCTCGTGTGTCTTCTGGGAACTGGATCCCGTCAGCGGCGAAGCAGCGGTAAGGGCGGGCACACCCGCGGTCGAGAAGGAAGCGTGGATCTCCGCCGTCCTGCTCGACTGGGGATCGTGTGGCCGCGTGGTCTACGTCGACGACGTACCTGTGGGCTTTGTGCTCTACGCTCCGCCCGCCTACGTCCCGCGCTCCACGGCGTTCCCCACGAGCCCGGTCTCCCCGGACGCCGTCCAGCTCATGACCGGCTACATCATGCCCGGCTACCAGGGACAGGGGCTCGGACGAGTGATGGTCCAGACGGTCGCCAAGGATTTGCTCCGCCGGGGCTTCAAGGCCATCGAGGCGTTCGGCGACGCCCGCTACAAGGAGCCGGCCTGTCTGCTGCCCGCCGACCATCTGCTGGCCGTGGGCTTCAAGACGGTCCGGCAGCATCCTGCCCATCCACGGATGCGGCTGGAACTGCGGACGACGCTCTCCTGGAAGGAAGACGTGGAGTTGGCGCTCGACCGGCTGCTCGGGGCCGTGCAGAAGGAACCGGTACTACGGCCCCTCTGAGTGCCGCCCTGTTGATCGAAGCGAGTCCGCAAAGCAAATGGGCCAACCCCGCGGGGTTGGCCCATTCGTGTTTCACGTGAAACGTCACTCGGCGATGAAGTCGTCCAGGTCGCGGAGGAGCGCGGCCTTCGGCTTGGCGCCGACGATGGTCTTGGCGACCTCGCCGGCCTGGTAGACGTTCAGGGTGGGGATCGACATGACGCCGTACTTGGCGGCCGTCGTCGGGTTCTCGTCGATGTTCAGCTTGACGATCTCGATCTTCTCGCCGTGCTCGGCGGCGATGGCCTCAAGAGACGGGGCGATCTGGCGGCACGGGCCGCACCACTCGGCCCAGAAGTCCACCAGGACGGGCTTGTCGCTCTTGAGGACGACCTCATCGAAGTCGGCGTCGGTCACATGCTTCAGAGTGCCGGCCACGGCGGGCTCCTTTACTTGTTCGTGCGGTGGGGCGGATGGGGGATTGGTCAGACGGCGGTCTTCTCGGGCTCGGCCTTCTCCTCGTCCGCAAGGGCGGCGAGGAAACGCTCGGCGTCGAGAGCAGCGGAGCAGCCGGTACCGGCCGCAGTGATCGCCTGACGGTAGGTGTGGTCCACCACGTCACCGGCGGCGAACACACCCGTCAGGTTGGTGTGCGTCGAGGGCGAGGCGACCTTCAGGTAGCCCTCCTCGTCCAGGTCCAGCTGACCCTTGAACAGCTCGGTGCGCGGGTCATGGCCGATCGCGATGAACAGGCCCGTCACCGCCAGATCCGAGAGCTCACCGGTCTTGACGTTGCGCAACTTCAGACCGGCCAGCTTCTGGTCCCCCTGGACCTCGGCGATCTCGCTGTCCCAGGCGAACTTGATCTTCGGGTCGGCGAAGGCGCGCTCCTGCATCGCCTTGGAGGCGCGCAGGGTGTCCCGGCGGTGGACGATCGTCACGGACCTGGCGAACCGGGAGAGGAAGGTGGCTTCCTCCATCGCGGTGTCGCCGCCGCCGATCACGGCGATGTCCTGCTCCTTGAAGAAGAACCCGTCACAGGTGGCGCACCAGGAGACACCGCGGCCGGAGAGGGCGTCCTCGTTCGGCAGGCCCAGCTTGCGGTGCTGGGAGCCGGTGGTGACGATGACGGCCTTCGCCTTGTGGACCGTGCCGGCGGTGTCGGTGACGGTCTTGATCTCACCGGTCAGGTCGACGGAGACGACGTCGTCCGGAACCAGCTCGGCACCGAAGCGCTCGGCCTGTGCGCGCATGTTGTCCATGAGGTCAGGACCCATGATGCCGTCGCGGAAGCCCGGAAAGTTCTCCACCTCGGTGGTGTTCATCAGCGCACCGCCCGCCGTGACAGCCCCCTCGAACACGAGAGGCTTCAGCGACGCGCGCGCGGTGTAGAGCGCCGCCGTGTAGCCGGCGGGCCCGGAGCCGATGATGATCACGTTACGGACGTCGCTCACGGCTTGATTCCTCGTCTCTGGTCTACGTCAATTCGACCGGTGGGAGTTTCTGTCAGAAGCTCTCACCCCACCCAACGGATCCTAAGGGGCGCGCATTCCCGGTGTGTCCGGGCACACGGGCATCCCACACCGTACGGATTTCCACGCCAGGACGGGACGATGCGTCCGACACTCCCGGGACGCTTCAGAGCCACTCAGGGGCGGGTCAGGGACTCCGTCAGCAGAACCTCGCCAGGGGAGGCCGACGGCTGGCTCTGACACGTTGCGTCGACGATGAGGACGGTTACCCGGGTGCTGTCGGAGGCATCGGGGAGGACGACGAGGAAGGCATCCTTCCCCTCGTACGTCCCCTTCTTCGCCCCGAGGAGGTCGTCGTCGGCCTGGCTGATGCTCTGGCGGACGCACTGCGGCACTGTCACCGAGGGCTGGATCCGGGTGGTGAAGGGCGTGGCGGTCGAGCCGGGTGAAGTGGGTTCGCCCTGGATCCCCAGGTCCGGCTTCTTGGAGCCACGCAGGTTCGTCTTCGTGCCGAGGAGGTTCTCCACCTCTGTCTGGAGGGTGCTCTTGGAGAAGCCCTCGGCGGAGCTTGTCGGCTTGCCCTGCGCGGTCGTCGGCCCATTGCCGCCGAGCGACTGAAGGAAGAACGAACCGGCTCCCAGGACGGCTGCGGTGAAGACAGCTCCGATAACGACGGTCCGACGGCGTCGGGCGCGCCCCTGTCCGTGCCCCTGTCCGCGGTCCTTGCGACCGGGACCGGTCGAAGCACTCGACCGTCCGGCGGGTCGGTCCGCTGGGGGCGATGCGAGAGCCGATGTTTCACGTGAAACATGCGCCTCGGGTGCCGTGGCGTTCAGCAGTGCCTCGGCGGCGAGGGCGGCATCGATCCGCCCGGCGACGTCGGCAGGCATACGCGGCGGCCCCGGCAGCGCGCCGAGCGAACCCCGGATCTCCTCCAGCGAAGCGTGGACGTCAGCACAGAGTTCGCACTCGTCCAGGTGCTGTCGTACTTCCGCTGTCCGGGCATCCGGGAGCAGGCCTTCGGTGAGGTCGGAGATCTCCGCGACGTCCGGGTGCCCGGTCGTGTCTGTCGGGGAAGTCACGCTCGCCCACCTCCGCCCTTCACTGCGGCTGAATCACTCGGCCCGGTCTTCTGTGAGGCCCCGTCCTGAGGTCTCGCTGCCGGTGGGACGGATGTCCCCTCCGTCCGGTTCCGTGCCGGGTCCCGCTCCTTCTCTTCGCCGGAGTTTTCCGGCCGTAGATGAGTGAGGAGCGGCAGGAGTCTGGCTCTGCCGCGGGCGCAGCGGCTCTTCACCGTCCCCGTGGGTACGTCGAGGATCCGGGCCGCTTCCACGACCGGATAGCCCTGCATGTCGACCAGGACGAGGGCGGCGCGCTGGTCGTGCGGCAGCGTGCCGAGCGCTTCGAGGAGCTGGCGATGCAGGTCATTGCGCTCGGCCGGAGCGTAGGCCGACTCATGCGGCTCCAGCAACTGCTCCAGCCGCTCGGTGTCGTCGACGGGGGCGGTCTTTCGGGAGGCCACCTTGCGGGCCCGGTCGAGGCAGGCGTTCACCGTGATCCGGTGCAGCCAGGTTGTGACGGCTGACTGGCCCCGGAAGGTGTGGGCGGCCCGGTAGGCGGACACCAGGGCGTCCTGGACGGCGTCAGCGGCCTCCTCGCGGTCCCCCAGGGTCCGCAGCGCGACCGCCCAGAGCCGGTCTCGGTGCCGGCGCACGATCTCACCGAAGGCATCGGGGTCGCCTTCCACATGGCGGACGAGCAGGTCCTGATCGCTCACTCCGTCGTATCCGGCACCCTCTGCCATCTGCCCCCTCCGCCCTGCGATCAGTTGGTCACCTTGATGTCTGCCACCCGTCCGCGATAGGTGCCTTCGTCCGTCAGCGGCAGCTTGGTCAGCCAGACCAGCAGGTAGCGGGACTTGAGGGACTCGTTCGGCTTCAGGGTCACGCTCGTACCCGAGCCGTCGGCGACCTTCGTGTATGCGTCGAAGGATGTCGGCTCCGAGCCGGCGTTGCTGGATGCGGCGCGCAACTCGACGGACGTGTCTCCCACGAAGGTAACGGTCACCTTCCCGATCTGCTGGACCTTGCCGAGATCGAGGATGACCCCGAGGCCCGGCTTCAGGTTTCCGAAGGTGGCGCCCTTGTAGTAGTCGGTCTGCCAGTAGGTCGACAGGCTCTTGTCGTAGACCTTGCCTACGTCGGACGGCTTCTCTGACCCGTCCCCGAACGGGTCGAAGTCACGGGCACCGCTGATGGCGATCGGCTCGCTGACCGTCTTCGATTCCTTCTTGTCGCCGTCGTCCGTCGTCTGGGTGTTGTTGGTGTCGCCGGACTTGTCGCCCTGGTTCATCAGGGCGTCCGCGAGCTGCCAGCTGCCCAATCCCAGCGCGGCGATCAGCAGGGCCGAGACCCCCCACTTGAGGGCCTTGCCGGTGCGGCTCTGCAGCGGGGGCGGCGGGGTCTGGACGGGCTGCGTCACGCCGGGAGGCGTGGGGCGGCCGTAGGTGCCTTGCTGATACGTGGTGCGCTGGTACTCGGGCGGCGCCGTGAACGTCGGCTCCGGCGGGCGGATGCGGGGCATCTCGCCGATCGCCTTCACCAGCTCCTCCGGCGTGGTGCACGCGGACTCGTGGCGGGAGGCGGTGGCGCCGTCGTTGACCAGGGCCCGCATGGTGAGCTCCGACAGGCCGCGGTGGACACCGGCGCGCACCTGGTCGGGCGCGATCAGGCCGACGTCTTTGGGTAGCCCCGGCAGACCGTAGGCGTCGCTCTGGTACGGCCAACGCTGGGTGAGCGCCGCATACAGCAGGGCGCCGATCGCCTCGGTGTCGGCGCGCTGCGGGGTCTCGGAACTGATGCCGCGCAGCGCCGCGTTCACCGCCAGGCCTCGGATACGCCACTGACCGGTGGAGGTGCGTAGCACGGCGTTGGGGTTGAGCCGGAGATGGGCCAGCCCCTCGCGGTGCGCGGCCGCCATCGCGGAGGCGATCTGACTGACCATCTGGTAGGCGTCGTGCGGCTCCAGCGGGCCGGCCGCGAGCAACGCGGTCAGCTCGGTGGCGTCGGGCAGCCACTCGTGCACCACGTAGACGAGGTCGTTCTCCTCGACGGCGTCCAGGACCTGGACGAACCGGGGATCCCCGAGTAGCGCGGCCGAACGGGCGGCGGCCAATACGGCGCGGGTACGCGCATGGTCGGCCGGCAGGACGTGCACGCCGACGGCGCGCCGCAGTTTCTCGTCGACCGCACGCCAACTGCTGAATCCGTCCAGACGGGTGACGCACTCCTCAAGACGATAGCGTCTGGCGAGCTTGTGACCGCTGTGCAGTTCGGGAGGTGAGGCCTTCTTCCCTGGATTCGCGGCCGTACCGTTCCCCTGTGCCTCGTCGCTGTCCGTGTCCCGCTCCGGGTTCTGGGCCACCCCGTCGGCCGTGGACTGGTCCGCCTTGGCGGTCAGCGGCTTGTCACCGCTGTTGTCTGCCACGTCGACGGCAGCCGTGCTCCGTTCCGCCACCGTCGTTCCCTGCCTCCCCATCCGTTGCACGCTCTCCGACGCCGAAACCAATTGTGCCCACAGTCCCCCGCTATGCACGACACGCGGCGGCGAACGATGGTTGTGCGCTTACCCCCGCCTTAGCGACCCAGACGCCCGCGCACCATACCCACGAGGGAGTTGAGCTCCTCGATCCGCATGCGGCGCGCGCCGACATAGAAGACGACGAGCAGTACGGCTCCGCCGGCCAGCAGCGCGGCGAGGGAACCGATCACGCCCTGACCCAGAGTGTGGCCGATGCCGTAGCAGGCCGCACCGCTGAGCAGAGCCGCCGGTACGGAGGCGATGCACAGCCGCGCGTAGGTGCGGGTGACCTGGGAGCCGTCCAGGTCGCCGCCGAGCCGCTTGCGCAGCCGCTTCCAGGCGACACCCACGCCGATCGCGTAGGCGAGGCCGTAGGAGACGGCCATACCGGCCACCGCCCAGCGGGCCGGGAGCAGGACGTAACAGGTGACCGAGGCGCCCGCGTTGACCGCGGCGACGATGACCGTGTTGTAGAACGGGGTGCGGGTGTCTTCGTAGGCGTAGAACGCGCGCAGGACGACGTACTGCACCGAGTAGGGGATCAGGCCGAGGCCGAAGGCCATCAGCATGAACCCCATGTTGGTGGCCTCGCTGGTGCCCGAGGAGCCGAAGATCAGGGTGCACATCGGGATGCCGAGTGCCACGAAGCCGAAGGCGATGGGCACGATCGCCACGGCGGTCGTCCGCAGGCCCTGGGAGATGTCGTCGCGGACGGCGCCGGTGTCGTTCTCGGCGGCCGAGCGGGAGATCCGCGGCAGCAGGGCCGCCATCAGGGAGACCGTGATGATGGCCTGCGGCAGGCCCCAGATCAGCTGGGCGTTGGCGTAGGCGGCGAAGCCGGTGCCGTCGACCGGGGATTTCTTGCCGGCCGAGGTCGACAGCTGGGAGACGACGAGCGCGCCCGCCTGGTTGGCGAGGACGAAGAGCACGGTCCACTTGGCGAGGGTGGCGGCCTTGCCGAGGCCGTGGCCCCTCCAGTCGAAGCGCAGCCGCAGCCGGAAGCCGGTCTCGCGCAGGTAGGGGATCATCGCCAGGGCCTGGACCACGAGACCGAGGAGCACGCCGAGGCCGAGCAGCCGCTGGCCCTCCGGCGGAATGCTGGTGACCTTCATGCCGGAGTGCGCGGCGGTGCCGTACACCCAGATGAACAGTCCGAGGGTGACGATGATGACGATGTTGTTGAGGACCGGGGTCCACATCATCGCGCCGAACTTGCCCCGTGCGTTGAGGATCTGACCCATCACCACGTGGATGCCCATGAAGAAGATCGAGGGCAGGAAGTAGCGGACGAAGGTGATGGCGACGTCGTTGGCCGCCGGGTCGCTGGCGACCGAGTTGGACAGCAGGCGGATCAGGAAGGGCGCGGCCGCGATCGTGGCCGCGGTGAGCAGGCCCAGCGCCACCATCACGAGGGTCAGCAGCCGGTTCGCGAACGCCTCGCCGCCGTCCTCGTCCTCCTTCATGGCCCGCACCAGTTGTGGCACGAAGACGGAGTTGAGGCCGCCACCGACGGTCAGGATGTAGATCATCGTCGGCAACTGGTAGGCGACCTGGAACGTGTCACCGAGCAGACCCACGCCCAGCGCGGAGACGATCAGCGCGGAGCGGACGAAACCCGTGAGACGGGAGACCATCGTGCCCGCCGCCATCACGGCGCTGGACTTCAGCAGCCCGGAGGCGCGCCCGCCCTTCTTGGCCGCGGGGGCCGAGGGCGCTGCGGGTGCCGCCGAAGTGGCGGGCACTGGTTCGGCGACGGGGGCCTCGGCTGTGGAAGGGGCCTGCGGGAACTGGGGAGCCGGGTACTGGGGAGCCGCGTACTGGTTCTGTGCGGAGGGGACCTGTGGCGTCGGCGGGTACTGGCCCGAGGGCGGTGGGTACTGGCCGGCGGGGGGCGGGTACTGGCCCGCCGGGCCGGGGACGGACCGGGGGTCCGTCTGCGGGTTGCCGCCGCCCTGCTGCTGGTCCCGGAACAGGTGCGCGAAGGCGTCCGGCTCGTGGCGCTCCTCACCGGAGTGCGTGACCAGATCGTCCACGCCCACGAACTGGGTCGTGCGCGGGTTGTCGCCGTAGGGCAGGTACTGGGTAGGTCCCTCCGGCTCCGGCGCCGGGGTCTGGGCCCACACATGCGGGTCGGGGGCGTACGGCGACTGTGCGGGCTGGCCGTACAGCGGCTGCTGCGGGTACATGCCGGGGGGCGGCGGGGGGTGCGCGGCGCGGTCGTAGAGCGCCTCGGCGACCGGGTCCTGGGCGGAGAGGTCCTGGGCCCGGTAGGGGTCCTGGTCGTAGGCGTCCTGGAGGTACATGTCAGCCGCGTGCTGCGGCGGGACCTTGCCGGCCTCCGGCGGCGGCTCGGGGTAGCCCGAACCGGCCGCGCCCTGGCCGCGTTCACCGTCGTACGGCGCGTTCATGGTTACCCCACCTCATCGTCCCGGGCCACACCGGCCACGACATCGCTCAACGGTCCACTCTCTCACCCGTCCCGGACGGGTCGGCGCTTTCCGGTGCGGTGTCCGGTGTCGGGTCACTCGGCTGCTCCGGGTCGTCTGCCCCGGAGCGGGCCTCGGACTCTTTCTGGAGACGATCCTCATGTGGGTCGGAGTTCCCCGGCCGGCCGGTGTCCTCGGGACCCTTGGCCTCCGGGGTCTCGGGGGTCTGCGGAGTCTCCGGGGTGTCCTCGCCCGCCTCGTCGGGACCGTCGCCCTCCTCGGCCCGGCGGGCGGCCGCCCGCTTGCGCTGGGTGTACATCCGGAACCCGGCGAGCACCAGCAGCAGCACACCGCCGCCGATGACCAGCATCACCGTGGGCGTGACCTCGGTGACCTTCACGTCGAACTGGACCGGAGCGCCGTACTCCTGGCCGTCCTCGGTGTAGAGCTGGGCGATGACCGCCACCCGGCCGTTGGCGTTGGCCGACGTGGAGAACTTCACGGACTGGGTGTGGCCGCCGGAGACCGCCACCGGCTGCTCGTAGTAGGCCTTGCCGCCGATCTCCAGTCGGGTCGGCATGGTCGAGGTGAGCCGCAGGACGAGGTGGTCGACGCCCTGGACCAGGTTGTTCTGGACGGTCACCGGGATGGTGGCACTGCGGCCGGAGAGCTTGGTCTCGGACTTGTCGATCAGCTTGACCTGGTCGGTGAGGCTGTCGAGCCAGGACTCCACGCTCGTGCGGAAGCTGTCGGCCTCGCTGCCACCGCCCCGCCACGACGTGGACATCTCACGGTTTATGGCCCGCCCGAAGGGGGTCACGACCCGGGACTGGTTGGTGAGGATCACCTGGAAGTTGTCGAGCTTGTCCTGGGTGCGGGCGATCTGCTCGAAGGCCGTCCTGGGCAGCTCCTGCTTGCGCAGCGAGGAAGGGTAGGCGGACGACGAGGGGATCTTCGTGGTCGCGCCGGGGTCGGGCTTGTCCTTCGTCGCCGCCGCGAGGTCCTGGGACTGCGACCAGTTGCCGTCCTGCAAGGCGGTGATCGCCGTCGCCATCGCCTGGGCCTGGCTCGCCGACGGCATCCGCTGCGGGGCGACGACGATACTGCGTTCCTTGTCGGTCTGGGTGTTCAGCGCCAGGCTCTGGGCCAGAAACCGCTGCACCGCAAGGGTGGTCGCGTCGGCCTTCGTCAGATCGCCCTGGAACGCCGTGGACAGTCGCGCGTCCGCGACCACCGCCGTCGTGCCGCCACCGATCGGACGCGCCGCCGAAGGCGTGTAGGACAGCCCGCCCGTCTCCTGGACGCTGTCGCTACGGGCGATCACCTTGTCGGCGCCCGCCGAGGTGGCGACCTTGATGATCGACGGGTCGACGGCGCCGTTCACGGGCCAGGCGAAGTCCGTGCTCGGTGTGACATGGAGCACAGTCTCCACCGTGGTGGCGGCGACGTCGGTGGCGTCCTTGAGGTGACTCAGCGAGCCGGTCACGCTGGTGCCGTTGTGGGCGAGGGCGGCCAGGTCCGGGTCTGCGAAGGGAAGGGCCACGACCTCCTTGTCCGCCACCGCGTCCTGAAGGTCGGCCAGGAACTGCTTGGCCACCGCCTGATGGGTGCCGGCCGTGGTGCTGTCGCCGGCGCCCTGGATCCGGTAGCTGCGGGTCATCGCGTCCACGGAGGCCAGCAGATCCGGGTCGATCACCCAGGTGACGTCCAGGTCCTTGCCGAGCGCCAGCATCTGCGCCAGCCGGCCGCCGGGCGAGATCTCCTTGGCGAGGTCGTCATTGAGGAAGACCGGCGTCTGCAGCTCGCCCGCGCCCGTCTTCGCCGTCACATGGACGGTGGAGATCAGTGGCCACAGAAACGTCGTCCTGGTCCTTGTATCGGCCTCGGAGGACTGCCACGGCAGGAAAGTCCGTTGGATGCCGAGCACCTGGTCCCACGGCTGCGCGGACGTCTGGCCGGACAGCGAGACACCGAAGGGGTACACGCCGTCCTGGCCGAGATCGAGCTTGTCGACCGGCACGGAGATGCTGAAATGCTCGGCGACCCCCGAGGGGAGCGAGTCGAAGTCCTCGGTGTACTTGCCGCCGACCGCGGTGCCGAGGCTCGACTGGAGGTCGTCGGGGTGCCGGGCGGCAGAGTCGATCGCGGAGCGCGTGCTGAGCTGAGAGCCCACACGCAGGTCCACATGGGCGCCTGTGACGGCCTGCTTGCCGTTGTTGGTCACCGTGCCGGAAACCGTCAGCGTGTCCCCGTCGCTGGGGGCGCTGGGGCTGAGCGAGTCCAGGGCGACGGACACCGTGTCCGAGTCGGCCGCCTGCGCCGGTACCGCGGCAGGCAGCTGCACCAGTGCGGCCAGCAGAGGCGCACCCGCGAGCAGTGCCCCGGTGCGCCGCAGCCAGCGACGGGCAGGTGAGGGCGTCCCCTGGAAGTCTGCCGCCTCGGCCACGCGCTCGTCCGTCCCTCGTCATCGTCAGTGGTCGTCGGAATGTGCGTCCACGCATGGTAACGAGGCGCGCTGAGCGGAAGTGCCGCGGTCTGCCCCACAAGATCAGGGCCGCAGAACGACCCGTCCCCTATATCCAGTATCGTCAGGAGACTCATGTAAGCGACGAGGGCTGCGCTTGTGCGGGTATGGAGTGAGCTGTCCCACTCCCCATATACGGAGTCCTTGTGTGGGTCGCTGCGGGAATATGGAGGCGCTTCGAGCCGCTCGGGGCACGTACCCTGTTCTGTTGTGCCGAACGCCAATGAAGACACTTCTCCCTCTGCCCTGAGCCAGGCGCAGCAGCGCGCGGTGAGCGAACTGCTGCGGGTGGCGCCCGTCGCCGACGACCTCGCCCGCCGATTCCAGGAGGCAGGGTTCTCCCTTGCCCTGGTCGGCGGCTCGGTCCGCGACGCGTTGCTGGGCCGGCTCGGCAACGACCTGGACTTCACCACCGATGCCCGCCCCGAGGACGTACTGAAGATCGTCCGGCCCTGGGCGGACGCCGTCTGGGAGGTCGGTATCGCGTTCGGCACGGTTGGGGTACAGAAGGACGCCCGCGTCGGAGACGCTGTGAGACCCTTCCAGATCGAGGTCACGACCTACCGATCCGAGGCGTACGACCGCACTTCACGCAAGCCCGAGGTGTCGTACGGCGACTCCATCGAGGAGGACCTCGTCCGGCGTGACTTCACGGTCAACGCCATGGCGGTGGCACTGCCGGAGAAGGAGTTCATCGACCCGCACGGCGGGCTGGAAGACCTGACGGCTCGGGTGCTGCGCACGCCGGGGACGCCCGAGGACTCCTTCTCCGATGACCCGCTGCGGATGATGCGGGCCGCCCGCTTCGCCGCCCAGCTCGACTTCGAGGTGGCGCCCGAGGTCGTCGCCGCGATGAAGGACATGGCCGGACGTGTGGAGATCGTCTCGGCCGAGCGGGTCCGGGAGGAGCTGAACAAGCTGATCCTCTCCGCCCACCCCCGCAAGGGACTGACGCTGCTCGTCGACACCGGCCTCGCCGACCACGTCCTGCCCGAGCTTCCCGCCCTGCGCCTGGAGAGCGACGAGCACCACCGGCACAAGGACGTCTACGACCACACGCTGATCGTCCTGGAACAGGCCATGGAGCTGGAGGACGACGGCCCCGACCTCACCCTCCGCCTCGCCGCGTTGCTGCACGACATCGGCAAGCCGCGCACCCGTCGCTTCGAGAAGGACGGCCGGGTCTCCTTCCACCACCACGAGGTCGTCGGCGCGAAGATGACCAAGAAGCGCATGACGGCTTTGAAGTACTCCAACGAACTGGTGAAGGACGTCTCACGTCTGGTCGAACTCCATCTGCGCTTCCACGGCTACGGCACCGGGGAGTGGACGGACTCGGCGGTCCGCCGTTACGTCCGTGACGCCGGCCCCCTGCTCGACCGTCTCCACAAGCTGACCCGATCCGACTGCACCACCCGTAACAAGCGGAAGGCAGTGGCGCTCTCCCGTGCCTACGACGGCCTGGAGGAGCGCATCGCTGACCTTCAGGGACGGGAGGAGCTCGACGCGATCCGCCCGGACCTCGACGGCAACCAGATCATGGAGATTCTGGGAATCCGGCCCGGCCCGGAGGTCGGCAAGGCCTACAAGCACATGCTGGAGCTCCGGCTGGAGAACGGGCCGTTGGAGCACGACGCTGCGGTGGCCGCGCTCAGGGAGTGGTGGGCCGAGCAGGGCTGAGTGCGGGAGCGGGTCATGTTTCACGTGAAACATGACCCGGCCCGGGATACAACGAGGGGCGATGTTTCACGTGAAACATCGCCCCTTTCGCTGCTTCCTTACTTCAGGCGGCCCTTCAAGCTGCCCTCACGCAGAACGGGAACGAGTAGCTGCAGCTCGAGGTCCGGCCCCGTGCTCAGCGGCGTTCAAAGCGGGCCATGGCCGCCGCAACCGCCGCGTAGATGAAGGCGACGGTGATGACGAGAGGCGCGGAGCGACCGTCTGGTGGGAGCATCAGGGCGGCGACACCGGCGGCCCCCACGAAGGCGACGTTGAAGAGCACGTCGTACACGGAGAAGATCCGGCCGCGGAAACCGTCGTCGACGGACGACTGGACGATGGTGTCCGTGGCGATCTTCGCGCCCTGAGTGATGAGTCCCAGGACGAAGGCGGCGACGAGCATCGGCACCGTTGTGAACGGGAGGCCCAGAGCGGGCTCCAGTATGGCGGCGGACACGGCGCACATGACGATCCAGCGCCCGGGGCCGAGCCGCCCCGCGGTCCACGGCGTCACCACGGCCGCCGCGAAGAATCCCGCGCCGGACATCCCCAACGCCAGCCCCAGCAGTCCGAGCCCGTCGTCCGGGTCGGAGGAGAGGGCGTAGCGGCACAGGATCAGCACCAGGACGAGCAGGGCGCCGTAGCAGAACCGCATCACCGTCATGGTGAGCAGCGCCCAGGCCGCCTCGCGGCGCCGGGGCGCCGCGAGGTGCCGTATCGCCTCCAGGAGGTCGCGTGCGGTGGTGAGCACAGCCGTTCCCAGCCTCGGCTGTGCCGGATGCCGGTCCGGGCCGAGGAGCCCGGGGGCCATGGTCAGCGAGGTGAGGGCCGCGGACAGGTACAGCGCTGCGCCCAGCAGCACGACCGCGGCATCGGAGTCCGAGGCCAGCAGCCGTACGGCGAAGGCGAGTCCGCCGCCGGCGGTCGCGGCGAGGGTTCCGGCGGTCGGGGACAGGGAGTTGGCCAGCACCAGACGGTCGGTGTCGACCACGCGCGGGAGGGCGGCGGACAGCCCCGAGAGGACGAAGCGGTTGACGGCCGTGACACACAGGGCGGAGACGTAGAAGAGCCAGTCGGGGACATGGCCGGCCATCAGGCCGGCGGTGACCGCGGCCAGCAGCGCGCGCAGCAGATTGCCGTAGAGCAGGACTTGGCGGCGGCGCCAGCGGTCCAGCAGGACGCCGGCGAAGGGGCCCACGAGGGAGTACGGGAGGAGCAGGACCGCCATGGCCGAGGCGATCGCGGCCGGTGAAGTCTGCTTCTCCGGTGAGAAGACGACGTAGGTGGCGAGCGCGACCTGGTAGACGCCGTCGGCCCCCTGGGAGAGCAGGCGGACGGCGAGCAGGCGGCGGAAGTCCCGCAGGCGCAGCAGGACACGCAGGTCGCGGACGACGGGCATGGGGCACAGCCTCACACACGGGGAAAGTCCCCGGGTCGGGGGACCCGGGGACTCTCACAGCCCTGGCAGGAGCGTTTTTTGCGAGCGACGGGACGTCAGCGCTCGACGTCGCCGCGGATGAACTTCTCCACGTTCTCGCGGGCCTCGTCGTCGAAGTACTGGACCGGCGGGGACTTCATGAAGTAGCTCGACGCGGAGAGGATCGGGCCGCCGATACCGCGGTCCTTGGCGATCTTCGCGGCGCGCAGGGCGTCGATGATGACACCCGCGGAGTTCGGGGAGTCCCAGACCTCGAGCTTGTACTCCAGGTTCAGCGGGACGTCACCGAAGGCACGGCCCTCCAGGCGGACGTAGGCCCACTTGCGGTCGTCGAGCCACTGCACGTAGTCGGACGGGCCGATGTGCACGTTCTTCGCACCGAGATCCCGGTCGGGGATCTGGGAGGTGACGGCCTGCGTCTTGGAGATCTTCTTGGACTCCAGGCGCTCGCGCTCGAGCATGTTCTTGAAGTCCATGTTGCCGCCGACGTTCAGCTGCATCGTGCGGTCCAGGACGACACCCCGGTCCTCGAACAGCTTCGCCATGACGCGGTGCGTGATGGTGGCGCCGACCTGCGACTTGATGTCGTCACCGACGATCGGGACACCGGCCTCGGTGAACTTGTCCGCCCACTCCTTGGTGCCGGCGATGAAGACCGGGAGGGCGTTGACGAAGGCGACCTTGGCGTCGATGGCGCACTGGGCGTAGAACTTCGCCGCGTCCTCGGAGCCGACGGGCAGGTAGCAGACGAGGACGTCGACCTGCTTGTCCCTGAGGGTCTGGACGACGTCGACCGGCTCGGCCTCGGACTCCTCGATGGTCTCGCGGTAGTACTTGCCGAGGCCGTCGAGGGTGTGGCCGCGCTGGACGGTCACGCCCGTGCTCGGCACGTCGCAGATCTTGATCGTGTTGTTCTCGGAGGCGCCGATGGCGTCCGCCAGGTCGAGACCGACCTTCTTGGCGTCCACGTCGAACGCGGCGACGAACTCGACGTCCTTGACGTGGTATTCGCCGAACTGGACGTGCATCAGGCCGGGGACCTTGGACGCCGGATCGGCGTCCTTGTAGTACTCGACTCCCTGCACCAGCGACGCGGCACAGTTGCCCACGCCGACGATGGCTACGCGCACCGAACCCATTCCGGTTGCTCCCTGTGTGTACGAGTGAGGCCCTGAGCGGGTCTCACGTGGCGGTGTCGTCGGGCAAATCCGGCCGGGTCTCCCCGGACCGGGGCAGGTTGCCCGACGCTCCATTGATGGTGTTCTGCTGAGCGGACCCCCCGGAAGCGGGACTCTTCATGTCCCGCCCGGCCCGCTCGCTCTCGATGAGCTCGTTCAGCCAGCGCACTTCGCGCTCCACGGACTCCATCCCGTGGCGCTGGAGCTCAAGCGTGTAGTCGTCGAGGCGCTCCCGGGTCCGTACCAGCGAGGCGCGCATCTTCTCCAGGCGCTCCTCCAGCCGGCTGCGGCGGCCCTCCAGTACGCGCATCCGCACATCGCGCGAGGTCTGCCCGAAGAAGGCGAACCGTGCCGCGAAGTGCTCGTCCTCGTAGGCGTCGGGGCCGGTCTGGGAGAGGAGCTCCTCGAAATGCTCCTTCCCTTCGGCCGTCAACCGGTAGACGATCTTGGCGCGGCGGCCGGAGAGCGGGGCGGCCAGGGCGTCCTCGGTGGTGTTCCCCGGTTCCTCGATCAACCAGCCGTTGGCGACCAGCGTCTTGAGGCAGGGGTAGAGCGTCCCGTAGCTGAACGCCCGGAAGACGCCCAGGGACGTGTTGAGCCGTTTCCGCAGCTCATAGCCGTGCATCGGGGATTCGCGGAGCAGGCCGAGTACGGCGAACTCAAGGATGCCGGACCGTCGGCTCAAGGTCGCCTCCTCTCGTCTCTGACTCTGCTTATCTCGCTCTGATGTATCGGCTCGATACATCCCGACGATAGATCGGCCATCCCGGTGGGACAAGAGGAGAGACGGTGAACGGGATCACATCACCGATTCGTAGTAGGCAACTTGCCTGATTTGGGGTGAACTTCGGGGCTCGGCGGGTTTTGGTGGTGCGTAGTCTGTGCGGCATGCACACCACCGGGAACCGAGTGACGCCTGGGGGGCGTCCCTGTCCCCGGTGCAGTACGGGTGAATGCAGGACCGACCACATCCGTACTTCGGGGGGACCGGAAACCAGCCGCCGTTTCCAGGCGCGCACGGGTGCGCCTGCCCGAGGAGTAATCGTTCGATGAGCGAGCACCGTCGCAAACCGCCGCAGCCGCAGGGAGGCGGACGTGCCGCGGCCCGACGCGGCCAGTCCGACCCGTCCTCCGGCCGCCGGGCGGCCCCGCGAGGCGCCACCGGGTCTCCTTCCGACTCCTATGGGTCCCGTTCCTACGGGTCGGATTCCCAGGACTCGGGGGGTGAAGAGCGCCCCTACGGCGGCCGAGCCGAGGCACGCCGGGCGGCGCAGAGGAACACCGGAGGCCGCCGCAGAACGGCCGACAACGGAAGTCGCGGTCCGGGTGGTCCTGCCGGGCCGGGACGTGGCAGAGGCAGGGCGTCAACGGCGCCCGGCAAGAAGCGCCTCATCGACTACCCCAGGGCGAACAGATTCGGCTGGCGCCGCTGGGTCCCCTCCTGGAAGCTCGTCTCCGGGCTGTGCATCACCTTCTTCGGCAGCCTGGTGGCACTGGTCGGTGTCGGATACGCCATGGTGGGCGTCCCGGACGAGAACACCGCGGCCAAGTCCCAGAACAACGTCTATTACTGGGCCGACGGCAAGCAGATGGTCGCGACGGGCACCGGCATCAACCGACAGAACGTCACCATCGACCAGATCCCCGAGGCGATGCAGTACGCGGTGATCTCGGCTGAGAACAAGAGCTTCTACACGGACCCGGGTGTGGACTTCAAGGGCATCGCCCGTGCTCTCGTCAACATGGCCCAGGGCGGTCAGACGCAGGGTGGTTCGACGATCACCCAGCAGTTCGTCAAGAACACCTACCTCAGCCAGGACCAGACGATCACTCGTAAGTTCAAGGAGATGTTCATCTCCGTCAAGGTGGGCACCAAGTTCACCAAGCCGGAGATCCTCCAGGGCTACCTCAACACCTCGTACTTCGGTCGTGGGGCGTACGGCATCCAGGCCGCCGCCCAGACCTACTACGGCGTGGACGCGAAGGAGCTCAAGCCGAGCCAGTGCGCAGTCCTGGCAGCCCTCCTCAAGGGCGCGACGTACTACGACCCCGCGGGCAACCCGGACATCGACATCGCGGCCAGCAAGGACGCCAACTACAAGCGCTCCCACGACCGCTGGGCCTGGATCCTCGAGGAGATGCACAAGGACCAGCACCTCACGGACGCCCAGTACCAGGAGGCCATCAAGAAGTACCCGATGCCTCAGGGCCGCAAGGCGACCAAGGGGATGACCGGCCAGATCAGCTATCTCGCCGACACGGCCAAGAAGTACGTCCTCGCGCATTCCGACATCACGGAGGCGCAGTTCGACCAGGGCGGCTTCCAGATCTACACGACCTTCCAGAAGGACAAGGTCAACGCGTTGAGCGCGGCCGTGCAGAAGGTCCAGAAGGCGCGTCTGGATCCGAAGAACCGGGACAAGGACAAGAACGTCCAGTTCGGTGCGGCGTCGGTGGTGCCCAAGGACGGCGCGATCGTCGCCCTGTACGGCGGCGCCGGCTACGAGAACAACCACTTCACCAACAACGCCGACACCTCGGGTGTCCCCGTCGGTTCGACGTGGAAGCCGTTCGTCCTGGCCGCGGCCATGCAGTACGGGACGTACAAGACCGACGGCCAAGGTGTCTCGCCACTGAGCAAGTACAACGGCAACGACCATCTCAAGGTGATGAACGAGGACGGCAGCTACGTCCTGAACAAGGACGGCTCGACGTTCTTCCAGAACAACGAGAGCAACCACGCCTGGGGCTACATCACCCTCCGCAAGGCGATGGAGCAGTCGATCAACACGCCGTTCGTGCAGCTCGGCTGGGACGTCGGGATGTCGCACGTGAGGGACGTGGCCAGCCGGTCCGGCATCCTGGACAGCAGCTTCGCCACTCTCAACCCGTCGTTCGCCCTCGGTACGTCGACTCCGAGCGCTATCCGCATGGCCGACGCCTACGCGACCTTCGCCGCCTCCGGCCAGCATGCGGACCCGTACTCGGTGACCGAGGTCAAGCAGGACGGAAAGGACCTGGACGGCTTCACCAAGCCGAAGGTGACCAGGGCGGTCCCCGAGGACGTCGCGAACAACGTCACGGACACCCTGGAGAACGTCATCGAGAACGGTACGGGTACCAACGCCAAGGCCCTGGGCCGTACGGCGGCGGGCAAGACCGGTACCACCGACAGCAACAAGTCGGCCTGGTTCGTCGGCTACACCCAGCAGCTGGCGACCTCGGTGGCGATGTTCCGTGAGGACCCGAAGGACGCCAAGCTGCTCTCCATGAACGGCACCGCCGGCGTGGCATCCATCCACGGTGGTGACATCCCGACCTCGGTGTGGACCGAGTACATGAAGTCCGCGCTGAAGAACACCAACGACCTGGGCTTCCCCGAGGCCACCAAGATCGGTGAGATCGCAGACGAGGCGGGCGCCCCGTCTCCGACGCCGTCCCCCAGCATCACCCCGAGCGAGACGCCGAGCGAGACGCCGAGCGCCACGCCCAGCGAGACGGCCACCTCGCCGTCACCCAGCGCGAGCGAGACCTGCCAGTTCGCCTGGAACTGTTCCACCAACGGTGGTACCGACTCGGGCAGCACGGGAGGCACGACGTCGTCGTCGCCGTCGGCGACGGCGACAACCACCGACGGGACCACCAGAGGCAGCGCCAACGGCGGAGGAAACCTCTTCGGTGGGTCGGGCGGCTAGCCGCGCGGTCTGACCGGCTGGTGACCAATTCGCCCGCCGAAGTGTGTTTCACGTGAAACATGGGCCGCCGCATCCGACCAGGTGCGGCGGCCCTCGGCGTATTCCTAGAGAGGTACGGCAGGATGGGCCCCATGCCCAGTGCAGAGACGACGCCCGCGGGCGTGCGCGAGCCGGAGCCGGTGCGGCCGACCAGGGAAGACAAGGTCGCCGCGGCCGGTAGTGAGCTGTTCGGTGGCCCTGTCGGGCGGCGTGCCCTGATCGGGACGTCCTGGTGGACCCCGCTACGGGTCGTGGTCCTCGTGGCGATCGGCATGTTCGCGCTGGGCCTGATCCAGAAGGTGCCCTGCTACGACGGCGCCTGGTTCTTCGGCGCGAGTTCCCAGTACACCCACGCCTGCTACTCGGACATTCCGCACCTCTACCAGGGGCGGGGCTTCGCCGACGGTCTGGTCCCGTACTTCGACAAGCTCCCCGGTGACATGGACTACCTCGAATATCCGGTGCTGACCGGTGTGTTCATGGAGGTGGCCGCATGGCTCACGCCGGGCAGTGGCAGCATCCAACTCCAGGAGCAGGTGTACTGGTTCGTCAATGCCGGGATGCTGATGATCTGCGCCGCCGTCATCGCGGTGTGCGTGGTCCGTACCCACCGCCGGCGCCCCTGGGACGGCCTGCTGGTCGCTCTCGCGCCCGCCTTCGCGCTGACCGCCACCATCAACTGGGACCTCCTGGCGGTCGCTCTGACGGCCGCGGCGATGCTGATGTGGTCCCGGAGCCGTCCCCTCGCCTTCGGCGTCCTCCTGGGGCTTGCTACGGCCGCCAAGCTGTATCCCGTGTTCCTGCTGGGGCCGCTGCTCCTGCTGTGCTGGCGCGCGGGGAAATGGCGGGAGTTCTTCGTCGCCACGGGCGGTGCCGTCGTCGCCTGGCTCGTTGTGAACCTGCCGGTGATGATCTTCGCCTTCGACGGCTGGTCGAAGTTCTACACGTTCAGCCAGGAACGGGGCGTCGACTTCGGCTCGTTCTGGCTGATCTGGGCGCAGAACACGACCACCCCGCCCAGCACCGGCTTCGTGAACAACGCGGCGATGGCCCTGGTGGTGCTCTGCTTCCTGGGTATCGCCGCTCTGGCCCTCACCGCCCCGCGCCGGCCGCGTTTCGCGCAGCTCGCCTTCCTGGTGGTGGCGGCCTTCATCCTCACCAACAAGGTCTACTCCCCGCAGTACGTCCTGTGGCTGGTGCCGCTGGCCGTGCTCGCCCGGCCCAAGTGGCGGGACCTCCTGATCTGGCAGGCGTGCGAGGTGGCGTACTTCCTGGGGATCTGGATGTACCTCGCGTACACGACCAGCGGTGACGCCCACAAGGGCCTGCCGACCCACGGCTACCACTGGGCCATCGCCGTGCACCTGCTCGGCACGCTCTACCTCTGCGGGATGGTCGTACGGGACATCCTCATGCCCGAGCGGGACGTGGTGCGCCGCTCCGGTGACGACGACCCCTCGGGCGGGGTGCTGGACGGTGCGGAGGACGTCTTCGTGTTCGGGGCGGCCGCCCATCCCCCGCGCCACGCCGCCCACTTCGAGGGGCCGCACGTGGAGTGGGGCAGTCGTTCCTCCGAGGACAGTTCGCTCTGAGCGAACGCTCCAGGTCAAGGAAAGGGCCGTACAGGGAACTCCGTGTACGGCCCTTCCGGAGTTCTGGGAAACGTCAGCGGTCCACGATGCGGTCGAACTGGGTGGTGGTGTGCCGCAGATGGGCCACCAGCTCCTCGCCCACCTTCGGCTCCGGGGCGTCGGACGGCACGAAGAGGATCGACACCTGCATGTGCGGCGGCTCCGCGAACCAGCGCTGCTTGCCGCCCCAGACGAACGGAGAAAGGTTCCGGTTCACCGTGGCCAGGCCGGCCCGTGCGACGCCCTTGGCGCGCGGCATGACGCCGTGCAGGGCTTTCGGGGCCTCCAGGCCCACCCCGTGCGAGGTACCGCCCGCCACAACCACCAGATAGCCGTCCGAGGCCGCCTTCTGCTGCCGGTAGCCGAACCGGTCGCCCTTGGCGACGCGGGTGACGTCCAGGACCGCCCCGCGGTACTCGGTGGCGTCGTGGTCCCCCAGCCACAGCCGGGTGCCGATCCGGGCCCGGAACCGGGTCTGCGGGAACTGCTGCTGCAGCCGTGCGAGTTCGTCGGCCTTGAGGTGGCTGACGAACATCGTGTGCAGCGGCAGCCGGGCCGCGCGCAGCCGGTCCATCCAGCCGATGACCTCCTCGACGGCGTCCGAGCCGTCGGTGCGGTCCAGCGGCAAGTGGATGGCGAAGCCCTCAAGCCGGACGTTCTCTATGGCCGAGTGCAGTTGCGGCAGGTCCTGCTCGCTGATGCCGTGCCGCTTCATCGTGGACATCACCTCGATGACCACGCGCGCGCCCACCAGGCCGTACACGCCGTCGATCGACGACACGGAGCGGATGACCCGGTCGGGCAGCGGCACGGGCTCCTCGCCGCGCCGGTACGGTGTCAGCACCAGCAGGTCGCCGCCGAACCAGTCCTTGATGCGCGCGGCTTCATACGTCGTACCGACGGCCAGGATGTCCGAGCCCAGACGCGTGGCCTCCTCAGCCAGCCGTTCGTGCCCGAAGCCGTAGCCGTTGCCCTTGCAGACCGGGACGAGGCCCGGGAACTGCTCCTGCACATGCTTGTGGTGCGCCCGCCAGCGCACGGTGTCGACGTAGAGCGTGAGCGCCATGGCCGGACCTGGGACCTTTCTGGGATGGCTGGGGTGTGTCAGGGCTATAGAAGCACGGAGCGTGACGTCAGCGGCGCGACATGTAGATGTCGAGCGCCTTATGGAGCAGCTTGTTCAGTGGGAAGTCCCACTCGCCGAGGTACTCGGCCGCCTGGCCACCGGTGCCCACCTTGAACTGGATCAGGCCGAAGAGGTGATCCGTCTCGTCCAGCGAGTCCGAGATGCCCCGCAGGTCGTAGACGGTGGCGCCGAGCGCGTAGGCGTCGCGCAGCATCCGCCACTGCATGGCGTTCGACGGGCGCACCTCGCGGCCGATGTTGTCCGAGGCGCCGTAGGAGTACCAGACGTGGCCGCCGACGATCAGCATGGTCGCCGCGGACAGGTTCACCCCGTTGTGCTGGGCGAAGTACAGCCGCATCCGGTTGGGGTCCTCGGTGTTGAGGGCCGTCCACATGCGCTGGAAGTACGACAGCGGACGCGGCCGGAAGTGGTCGCGCGCAGCCGTGATCTCGTACAGCCGCTGCCACTCGGCCAGGTCCTGGTAGCCGCCCTGGACGACCTCGACGCCGGCCTTCTCGGCCTTCTTGATGTTGCGCCGCCACAGCTGGTTGAAGTTCTTGTGGACGTCTTCCAGGGAACGGTTCGCCAGCGGCACCTGGTAGACGTAGCGCGGCTGCACGTCACCGAAGCCTGCGCCGCCGTCCTCGCCCTGCTGCCAGCCCATCCGGCGCAGCTTGTCGGCCACCTCGAAGGCACGCGGCTCGATGAAGTCGGCCTCGATGTCGCGCAGCCGCTTCACGTCCGGGTTCTGGATGCCGGCCTTGATGGAGTTGGCTTCCCAGCGCCGGATGATCACCGGCGGGCCCATCTTCACGGAGAACGCGCCCTGCTGCTTGAGGTGGGCCAGCATCGGCTGGATCCACTCGTCGAGATTCGGCGCGAACCAGTTGATGACCGGGCCCTCGGGGAGGTACGCGAGATAGCGCTTGATCTTGGGCAGCTGGCGGTACAGCACCAGGCCCGCGCCGACCATCTCGCCGGTGCGGTCGTCGAACCAGCCGAGGTTCTCCGAACGCCACTCCGCCTTGACATCGGCCCATGCCGGGACCTGCATGTGGCTAGCCGCCGACAGGCTCTGGATGTACGCCAGATGCTGTTCGCGGCTGATGGTCCTCAGGGTCAGGCTCATGTCGGGGCGCTCCTCGGGCTGGTGTGTCCCCATGGGTACAGGGGCTCCGGCTCTCGCGCCGAAGCCTACTGCGCCTCGCCCGTGGCCCGACTGGGCGTACACCACCTACGCCCCGGCTCCCGTGCGGCCGGGGCGTTTCGCGGTGGTGTGGGAGGTGTCCGAGGCCTACCCGAACAGGCCGCCGTGCGCCATACCGATGAAGAAGCCGATGCCCGAGGCACCGAGACCCAGGATCAGACCGAAGCGTTCGCGCGTGGTGATCGAGACCCACTGCCCGTACAGGCCGGTGAACATGCCGATCAGACCGGTCCACGAGCTGAGCAGGTGCAGGCCGTGGAAGAACGACGTGATGAAGGCGATCAGCCCGAGCGCCAGCGTCACTGCCATCAGGGAGTCCTGAAGCAGATGGGTCTTGCCGTCGCTGGCGAACAGGGATCCGGCGGTGTTGGGTCGCAATGCCTGTGCCATAGGGCACCTCCTGCGGAAGACGCGCATCGTAGCGCCGTACACACCCGATGTGTACAGATTGAGGGTCACGGCGGCCGGATTTCAACCGGAAGCAGGTGTGCGGGTAGTCTGTACCGTCTGCACCGGTGTCTGCCCAGGCCCGCGGCCGGGGATCCCGAGGGAAGCCCCCCGTATGTCAGTGGCGGCCGATACCGTTGCGCACGCATCACAACCCTCCTGCCACGGAACGACCGTGGCCGCTGAGTCCAAAGGAGGTGGGTTCCACATGCGTCACTACGAGGTGATGGTCATCCTCGACCCCGATCTGGAGGAGCGCGCTGTCGCCCCCCTGATCGAGAACTTCCTCTCCGTCGTCCGTGAGGGCAACGGCAAGGTGGAGAAGGTCGACACCTGGGGCCGTCGTCGTCTCTCGTACGAGATCAAGAAGAAGCCTGAGGGCATCTACTCGGTCATCGACCTGCAGGCCGAGCCTGCGGTCGTGAAGGAGCTCGACCGCCAGATGAACCTGAACGAGTCGGTCCTCCGGACCAAGGTCCTCCGTCCCGAGACCCACTGAGCTCCCAGCTCAGCTGATCTCGGGCTTCGAGTAGCAGCAAGCAGCCAGCAGCAAACCCGCCGAGAGGTTCCCCCATGGCAGGCGAGACCGTCATCACGGTCGTCGGCAATCTTGTCGATGACCCCGAGCTGCGCTTCACCCCGTCCGGTGCGGCGGTCGCGAAGTTCCGCGTCGCGTCCACTCCCCGCACCTTCGACCGCCAGACGAACGAGTGGAAGGACGGCGAAAGCCTCTTCCTTACCTGCTCGGTCTGGCGTCAGGCGGCGGAGAACGTCGCCGAGTCGCTCCAGCGAGGCATGCGCGTCATCGTGCAGGGCCGGCTGAAGCAGCGGTCCTACGAGGACCGTGAGGGTGTCAAGCGCACGGTCTACGAGCTGGACGTCGAGGAAGTCGGCGCCAGCCTGCGCAGCGCCACGGCCAAGGTCACCAAGACCGCCGGTGGTGGCGGCCGCGGTGGCCAGGGCGGTTACAGCGGCGGCGGTGGCGGCCAGGGTGGCGGCGGCTGGGGCGGTGGCTCCGGCGGCGGCCAGCAGGGCGGCGCTCCCAACGACGACCCCTGGGCCTCCGGCGCTCCCGCCGGCGGCGGCAACCAGGGTGGCGGCGGCTGGGGCGGTGGCTCGGGCGGCACCAGCGGCGGTGGCGGCGGCTACTCGGACGAGCCCCCCTTCTAAGGGCAACGGGCTCGCATCCACTTCTTGATCACACAGGAGAAACACCATGGCGAAGCCGCCTGTGCGCAAGCCTAAGAAGAAGGTCTGCGCGTTCTGCAAGGACAAGGTCCAGTACGTGGACTACAAGGACACGAACATGCTGCGGAAGTTCATTTCCGACCGCGGCAAGATCCGTGCCCGCCGCGTGACCGGCAACTGCACGCAGCACCAGCGTGACGTCGCCACGGCCGTCAAGAACAGCCGTGAGATGGCGCTGCTGCCCTACACCTCCACCGCGCGATAAGGGAAGGGTGACCGACATATGAAGATCATCCTCACCCATGAGGTCTCTGGCCTCGGTGCCGCCGGCGACGTCGTCGACGTCAAGGACGGCTACGCTCGCAACTACCTGATCCCGCGGAAGTTCGCTATCCGATGGACCAAGGGTGGCGAGAAGGACGTCGAGCAGATCCGTCGTGCTCGGAAGATCCACGAGATCCAGACCATCGAGCAGGCGAACTCCGTGAAGGCCCAGCTCGAGGGCGTCAAGGTCCGTCTGGCCGTCCGCTCCGGCGACGCCGGTCGTCTCTTCGGTTCCGTCACCCCGGCCGACGTCGCCTCGGCGATCAAGGCTTCCGGTGGCCCCGAGGTCGACAAGCGCCGCATCGAGCTGGGCGCGCCGATCAAGACGCTGGGCGCCCACGAGACCTTCGTGCGTCTGCACCCCGAGGTTGCCGCCAAGGTCAACATCGAGGTCGTCGCAGGCTGACGCTGTGCTCGGCTTGAGCAGTAGCTGAAAGGGGCCGTACCCGTGAGGGTGCGGCCCCTTTGACTTGCCGACGATGGGCCGGGGCGGCGGGTGTTTCACGTGAAACGTGGCGGCTCGCGGTGTTTCACGTTTCACGTGAAACAGTCGGTGGGGCGAGCCGGTCAGCGCGTTGCGCCCGTCACGATCCAGCGGCCCGAGCGGGTACGCAGCCAGAGGGTCAGCATCCGCGTGGCCATCATCAGGGTCATGGCTCCCCAGAGCGCCGCGAGCCCACCGCCGAAAGCGGGGACCAACAGCGCCACCGGCGTGAAGACCGCGAGGGTCACGACCATGGCCCCGGCGAGATACAACCCGTCTCCGGCGCCCATGAGGACGCCGTCGAGGACGAAGACCACGCCGGAGATCGGCTGGGAGAGCGCCACGATGAGCAGGGCAGGCAGTGCGGTGTCTTTCACGGAGGGGTCACTGGTGAACAGCGGGAGGAAGAGCGGCCGAGCGGCCACCACGAGCAGGCCCAAGAGGACCCCGGTGGCGATGCCCCACTGGACCATGCGCCGACAGGCCTCACGGGCGCCGGCAGTGTCACCCGCGCCGAGATAGCGGCCGATGATCGCCTGCCCGGCGATCGCTATCGCGTCCAGGGCGAAGGCCAGCAGACTCCACAGCGACAGCACGATCTGGTGGGCGGCAATGTCGGCATCGCCCAGCCGGGCCGCGATCGCCGTGGCGATCATGAGGACGGCCCTGAGTGAGAGCGTCCGGACGAGCAGAGGTGCGCCGGCCTGTGCCGAGGCCCGTATCCCGGCGGTGTCGGGGCGAAGGGACGCGCCGTGCCTGCGCGCTCCCCGTACGACGACGGTCAGATAGACCGCTGCCATCCCGCACTGGGCGATGACGGTGCCCCAGGCGGAGCCTGCGATGCCAAGTTCGGCGCCGTAGACAAGCCCGGCGTTCAGCCCGGCGTTGGCGACAAAGCCCGCGACGGCGACGTACAGCGGGGTCCGGGTGTCCTGGAGGCCGCGCAGAACGCCCGTGGCGGCGAGCACGACCAGCATGGCTGGGATTCCTAGTGAGGAGATCCTGAGGTAGGTCGTCGCGTAGGGTGCCGCGGTGGCCGAGGCCCCGAAGATGTCCACGATGCCGGGTGCCAGAGGCAGAACGACGGCGATGACGCCGGCACCGAGCAGCAGCGCCAACCAGATGCCGTCCATGCCCTGACGGATGGCCGCCTGGAGATCGCCAGAGCCGACCCGGCGGGCGACGGCCGCCGTGGTGGCGTAGGCGAGAAAGACGAAGACGCTCACGGCGGTGGTGAGGAGTGCCGAGGCGACCCCGAGACCAGCGAGCTGTGCGGTGCCGAGATGGCCGACGATCGCGCTGTCGGCCATGACGAAAAGCGGCTCGGCGACGAGTGCGCCGAAGGCCGGGACGGCCAGTGCGACGATCTCTCGGTCGTGCCGACGTCGGGTGGCCTCGGGGACCGGGGGAGCCTGGGACATGGGCACTAATCTAATCGTCCACAGGTAAGAGATGCAATTGCATACTGACCCTTACTTAGGCGGGCGGGGCCCGTGCTTTCGCGCATCGTTCGAAGCGATCTTGATCCGACCGTAGAAGTTTTTCTTCTGCACAGCCGGTGGATGGGAAAGGTGCAGGTCAGGGGCGGTGACGTCGGGCGATCGAGGGCTTGTTCACAGGGCTGTCCACCGCGTCGTGCACAGGTTTTGGGAGGTTCTCCACAGCATACGGGCCGTCGTCCACATGGCCTGTGGATAACCAGATTGGCTGACGGTGCCCGCGGGCCTACCGTGGTCCGGCGCCCCCTCCTCCTTATGGCGTCGGAAACCTCACAAAACCGACGCGCCCGGATCCGGAATGTGGCGCCTCAGTTTGTCAGTGCCGTGCCGTAGAAATGGGGTCACGGCGAGGTCCGCCGGGCGGACGGGAGGAGGTGGCTCGGTGAGTATTTCCGAGCCCTTGGACGATCCGTGGGCCGAGACCGGTCCCAGTGATCGTCTGCCCGCCTCCCGTGGACGCGGTGAGGGCGGCCGAGGGCGAGACGACCGGCACGACCGGGGCCGGGACAGCGGTGACTGGGATGGCGGAGGTGCCACCTTCGAGCGGGTCCCCCCGCAGGACCTGGACGCCGAACAGTCCGTGCTCGGCGGCATGCTGCTGTCCAAGGACGCCATTGCCGACGTCGTCGAGATCCTCAAGGGCCACGACTTCTACAAGCCCGCGCACGAGACGATCTACCAGTCGATCCTCGACGTCTACGCCAAGGGCGAGCCGGCCGACCCCATCACCATCGCCGCCGAGCTCACCAAGCGCGGCGAGATCAACAAGGTCGGCGGCGCCTCCTATCTCCACACCCTCGTCCAGACGGTGCCGACGGCGGCGAACGCCGAGTACTACGCGGAGATCGTCCACGAGCGTGCCGTGCTGCGCCGTCTTGTCGAGGCCGGGACACGTATCACGCAGATGGGATACGCGGCCGACGGCGACATCGACGAGATCGTCAACAGCGCCCAGGCGGAGATCTACGCGGTCACCGAGCAGCGGACCAGCGAGGACTATCTGCCGCTCGGCGACATCATGGAGGGCGCTCTCGACGAGATCGAGGCGATCGGCTCCCGTACCGGCGAGATGACCGGTGTGCCCACCGGCTTCACGGACCTGGACTCGCTCACCAACGGCCTGCACCCGGGCCAGATGATCGTCATCGCCGCGCGTCCCGCCATGGGTAAGTCCACCCTGGCCCTGGACTTCGCCCGGGCCGCGTCGATCAAGCACAACCTGCCCAGCGTCATCTTCTCCCTCGAAATGGGCCGCAACGAGATCGCGATGCGTCTGCTGTCCGCCGAGGCCCGGGTCGCCCTGCACCACATGCGCTCCGGCACGATGACCGACGACGACTGGACCCGGCTCGCCCGTCGGATGCCGGATGTCTCGGCCGCGCCGCTCTACATCGACGACTCACCGAACCTGTCGATGATGGAGATCCGCGCCAAGTGCCGCCGGCTGAAACAGCGCAACGACATCAAGCTCGTGATCATCGACTATCTGCAGCTGATGCAGTCCGGTTCCAAACGCTCTGAAAGCCGTCAGCAGGAGGTATCGGACATGTCCCGAAACCTCAAGCTGCTGGCCAAGGAGCTGGAGCTCCCCGTGATTGCGCTCTCGCAGCTCAACCGTGGTCCCGAGCAGCGCACGGACAAGAAGCCGATGGTGTCCGACCTGCGTGAGTCCGGCTCCATCGAGCAGGACGCCGACATGGTCATCCTGCTCCACCGCGAGGACGCCTACGAGAAGGAGTCACCGCGCGCGGGCGAGGCGGACATCATCGTCGGCAAGCACCGAAACGGCCCGACCGCGACGATCACCGTTGCCTTCCAGGGCCACTACTCCCGCTTCGTGGACATGGCACAGACCTGATCCGCACCACCACCACCACCACCACCGAAATGAACTCGACGCCGGTCCGCCCTCCGGGTGGACTGGGTGCATGACGACATTTGACGAAGAGCTGCTCCCCACCACCCGGCGGGCGCTGTTGCATCGGATCGCCGTGGCCCAGGCCGAAGGGCGGGCGCCGTCGCTGGTGGCAGCGGTCGTGCGGGGCGGGCGGGCTGTCTGGCACGGGGCGCGGACCTCGGTGGACGGGCACGGACCGGATCAGAACGTGCAGTACCGGATCGGCTCGATCACCAAGACGTTCACGGCCGTTCTGGTGCTCCGGCTGCGCGACGAAGGGCTGCTCGATCTCGGCGATCCACTGGAGAAGCATCTGCCGGGCACCGGCGCGGGAGAGGCGACGATCGCTGAACTCCTCGCGCACACAGGCGGGTTGGCGGCCGAGTCGCCCGCGCCCTGGTGGGAACGCACTCCGGGCTCGCTGCGGCCGGAGCTCAGCGATGTCCTCGGTGAGCAGCCCCTCCTGCACCCCGTCGGCCGCCGACACCACTACTCCAACCCCGGCTACACCCTGCTCGGCGCCCTGGTCGAGGAACTCCGCGGTGCCCCCTGGACGGAGGTGCTCCGGCAAGAGGTGCTCGAACCGTTGCGCCTCGATCGCACGAGCGCCCAGCCTCAGGCGCCGCACGCGGGCGGCTGGGCGGTGCATCCCTGGGCCGACGCGATGCTTCCGGAGCCACTGGAGGACCTCGGCCGGATGGCACCGGCAGGACAGCTCTGGTCGACCACCGACGACCTGGCTCGCTTCGCCGTGTTTCTGACGGCCGGTGACGAACGGGTACTGAGCGCCGAGTCCGTACGGGAGATGCGCGTCCCGGCGGCTCCCGCCGAGTCCGCCGATGTGCTGGACGGCGCCACCTACGGCCTCGGCCTCCAGATCCAGCGCCGCGACGGCCGACTGCTGATCGGGCACTCCGGCTCGCTGCCCGGCTTTCTGGCCAACCTCACCATCAGCGTGGACGACGACGTGGCGGCCGTGGTGCTCGCCAACTGCACCTCCGGCCCGCTCCTGTCCGCCGTCGGTGCCGACCTCGTCCGTATCGTTGCGGAGGCCGAGCCGCGCATCCCCGAGCCATGGCGGCCCCTGGCCCGAGTCGAGCCGTCTGTCCTGGAGTTGACGGGCCAGTGGTACTGGGGCACACACGCCTTCGGGTTGCGGGTGACGGCCGATGGACTGGTCTCGCTGGGACCGCTGTCGGGCACCGGCCGTCGTGCGCGCTTCAGGTCCAACGGTGACGGGACGTGGACCGGCCTTGAGGGCTACTACGCCGGAGAGCTTCTACGGCCCGTACGGCGGCCGGACGGGGGTGTGAGCCACCTGGACCTCGGTTCGTTCGTGTTCACGCGTCAGCCGTACGAGGAGACGGCTCCTGTGCCTGGTGGAGTGGACCCCGCGGGGTGGCGGGGGATCGGCTAGACAAGCCGGGGGTGGTGTTTCACGTGAAACACCACCCCCTGAACGCGCACCGTCAGCACCCTGGCGGGTCAGATCTCAAGCTTGAAACCGACGTGCGAGGCGGTGAAACCGAGCCGCTCATAGAAGCGATGGGCGTCGGTACGTGACGTGTCCGAGGTCAGCTGCACCAACTGGCAGCCCTGGCGGCGGGATTCCTCGATCGCCCACTCGATGAACCGGGTGCCCAGCCCGCCGCCGCGCTCGTCGGCGTGGATGCGTACGGCCTCGATGATCGACCGAGTGGCGCCGCGCCTCGACAGCCCGGGGATGATCGTGAGCTGTAGCGTGCCGACGACACGGCCCTCGCGTACGGCGACGACCAGCTGTTGGTTGGGGTCGGCACTGAGCCGTTCCAGGGCGCGCAGGTAGGGCGTCAGGTCGTCCGGTGATTCCCGCCGGGCGCCCAGCGGGTCGTCGGCGAGCATGCCGACGATGGCCGGGATGTCGTCGGCGACCGCGGCACGTATGTCAAGATCTCCCATGCCCGCAGCCTATGCGGGCACGTTCAGTGATTCCACGACCCGCACCAGGGGAGCCAGCTCCGGGCTTCTGGCTGCCGCGTCGAGGGCCTCGCGCAGCGCGGTGTCATTGGTGGGGCGAGCCTCTTCGAGCAGCCGCAGCCCCGCCTCGGTGACGTTCGTGTAGATGCCGCGGCGGTCGGTCGGGCAGAGGTAGCGCTCCAGGAGGTCCCGGTCTTCGAGGCGTGTCACCAGCCGGGTGGTGGCGCTCTGGCTGAGGACGACCGCGTCCGCGACCTGTTTCATCTGCAGATGGCCCCCCTCGCCGTCGTGCTGTCGGCTGAGGACGTCCAGCAGGGAGTATTCGCGCACGCTCAGGTCGTGCTTCGCCTGAAGGGCGCGCTCTATGTGTGCCTCGATCCTCCCGTGAAGCAGGGAGAGAGCGCACCAGCCCTGGGCAAGGGCGGTGAGCGCGGGGTCCGTCGCTGTCATTGGCGTGTTCCTCCGTCCCGGAGCGGCTGATACCAGGATAGGGCAGGTCTGCAATATCCCTCGATTGCACATAGGCAGCGTCTGCAACTATTGTGGACGCACGCAAAGCGCATCTGCAATCGTCTGGGAAGGCTGTCCTCCATGCCTCTCGCGCTCCTGGCCCTCGCGATCGGGGCCTTCGGAATCGGAACGACCGAGTTCGTGATCATGGGCTTGCTGCCCGAGGTCGCGGGCGACTTCGGGGTCTCCATCCCCACCGCCGGCCTGCTGGTGACCGGCTACGCACTCGGCGTGGTGATGGGTGCCCCGCTGATGACCGTCCTGGGGACCAAGGTCCCGCGCAAGCGGATGCTGATGCTGCTGATGGGCTTGTTCATCGCAGGCAACCTGCTGTCCGCCGTCGCCCCCTCCTTCGCCGTCATGCTGATCGGCCGCGTGGTCGCCTCCCTCGCCCACGGCGCCTTCTTCGGCATCGGCTCGGTCGTGGCGGCCGAACTCGTCGCCCCGAGCAAGAAGGCCGGGGCCATCGCGATGATGTTCACCGGCCTCACCATCGCCAACGTCGTCGGTGTCCCGCTCGGCACCCTGGTGGGACAGCACGTCGGCTGGCGTGTCACCTTCGGCATCGTCGCCGCCCTCGGCCTCGTCGGCCTGGCCGGCATCGCCAAGCTGGTGCCCGAGCTGCCCAAGCCGGAAGGCGTGCATCTGCGGCACGAACTGGCCGCGTTCAAGAACACCCAGGTCCTGCTCGCCATGGCGATGACTGTCCTGGGCTTCGGCGGAGTTTTCGCGGCCATCACCTACATCGCGCCGATGATGACCCATGTCGCCGGCTTCGCCGACGGCACCGTCACCTGGCTGCTGGTCCTGTTCGGCCTCGGCATGGTCGGCGGCAACCTCGTCGGCGGCAAGTTCGCCGACCGCGCCCTGATGCCCATGCTGTACGTGTCGCTGGGCGCCCTGGCTGTCGTCCTCGCTCTCTTCACGGTCACCGCGAACAACAAGGTTGCGGCCGCCGTGACCGTCGCCCTGATCGGGGCTCTGGGCTTCGCGACCGTCCCGCCGCTGCAGAAGCGCGTCCTCGACCAGGCGCACGGCGCCCCCACCCTGGCCTCGGCCGTGAACATCGGCGCCTTCAACCTCGGCAACGCTCTCTCCGCCTGGCTCGGCGGCATCGTGATCGCCGCCGGCTTCGGCTACACCTCCCCCAACTGGGTCGGCGCCACCCTCGCCACGGCCGCCCTCGCCCTCGCCTTCGTGTCGGCCGCACTGGAGCGCCGCGACGGCGCCCCGAGCACCGTGGCCGCAGGCGGCATGCCTCGGCGCAGCGGGAGCCGGTCCACCACTGAGCCGGCCGCAAGGCCGCAGGCGTGAGCCCATCACCGACCGCGCCCTGAGACACACAGGCCGCAATCCTGACCCGCCCGCGCCGTTCCTCTGAGCACCACCCAAGGAGAACCACCTCATGAGCACCATCACCGCCGCCCCGCTCACCGTCCAGGACGCCGAACTCCTGATCACCGAGGCCCAGCGCGCCGCCGAGGTCGCCGGAGCCACCGTCAGCGTCACCGTCCTGGACGCCGGGGGCCATCTGCTCGCCTTCCGGCGGGATGACCGCGCCGTGCTGATCTCCGGCGAGACCAGCACCCGCAAGGCCTACACGGCGCTCCAGCTGAACAGTCCGACCGCCGACCTTGTCGACGCCGTCCAGCCCGGCGGCCTCTTCCACACCCTGCCCACGGCGCTCGACCGGCCTCTGCTCTTCATCGCGGGCGGTGTCCCAGTCCACCGTGACGGGCGGCTGATCGGCTCTGTCGGCGTCGGTGGCGGCGCCCCCGATCAGGACCACGGCTTCGCCACGGCCGCCGTACAGGCGCTCGTCTGACCGCACCCCGATCGACGCGGAACGCCTGTTCCCCCGGGGGCCGGCGTTCGCCGCATCGAGGAATCATCAGCCCGCCGCCACCGTCAGCGGTGCGAACCGCCGTGTCCAGTCTCCCGGCAGCTCCGTGAGGCCGTACGTCATGACGGAGTTCATGGCGACGGAGGCCAGCCCGCGCTCCTTCGCCCATGCCAGCAGTTCCTCGTGCCGGATGTCGATGTCGGTGCGGAGCGGGCGGTCGGTGTGCGCGGCGAGCGAGACGATGAGGGACTTCGCCGTCTCCGTGTCGTGGGCGATCAGAGGCCCGACGACGTGGGTGTCCATGTTGGGCCAGGCGGCCGCATAGCCGACGATCCGGCCGCCGTCCACGGCCACCCGCAGCTGGTCCGAGAACGCGGGCAGGCGGGCGATGAGAGGTGTGCGGTCAGTACCGAACACCTCCTCGTCGAGCCGGAGGATGGAGCTGAGGTCCTCGGCTGTGGCCGCCCGTGTCGCCACCCGGGGCTCGAGGCCGCCCGGGGTGAAGGAGCCGGACAGCATCTCCGAGCGTCCCGTGGTCTTGAACCCCAGCTCCTCGTAGAGCGGACGGCCGTACGGCGTGGCGTACAGAGTCAGGGGAGTCGTCTTCACCGCCGAGACGATGTGGCGCATCAGCCGCCGCCCGACGCCCTGACGCGCATGCCGTTCCGCGACCAGGACCATGCCGATCGCGCCGAGATCCGGGCGTTCCCCTGGGCCGTACTCAGTGATGACGCAGGCGGCGACCAGGCCTCCGCCAGGGTCGTCGATGCCGTAGCCCTTTCCGGCCGTGAGGAGTAAGCGCCACTTGTGTTCCTCGCGCGGCCACCCCCGGTCCTCGGACAAGTCGGCGCAGGCGGTGAGGTCGCGTGGCGTCAGTCGGCGAATGGGCAGAGCGGCGACGAAAGGAGTTGGCACGCAGGTCAGGCTGTCCGACCGGCACCCGTGGCGTCCACCTGTTTCGAGGTAGACGCACGCGCTTTTGGCCACGCCGTAGCCCTGAGCACAGCCCCTGGACAGACAGGAGACGTTTCACGTGAAACATCGCCCCATAACCACCGCCCGAGACCTCACCGAGGAGCTGTGATCCCACTCCATTAGCCTCAGGGTTCATGGCGAGACTTCATCTCTTCGATCTCGACGGCACATTGCTGCACGGCACCTCCGCCCCCGTCGAGATCTCCCGTCAAAGTATGCGGCGCGGGTGTGCTCCCTCCGGTCCGAGCTGACCGACGCGCACGTGACCGCGGCCATTCGATGGAGCGCCTTGGCTGGCCCGTATCCGGGACGTCTGGACCGGGATCAGGGAAGCGGGCGAATATTGCGCGGTGATGTCGCTCTCACCATCGTTTCGTGGAGCGCCTGTTGGAGTGGGGAGCCCATGTGGCCTTCGGATCGCGCTTCCCGGCGGTGCCTTTCGCCGAGCCGGTGGACCCGGCGGGCATCCTTGATCCTGCAGCCAAGGTGACCATTGCGGATCGCCTGTGCGCGCAGTTCGGGGTCGGCCGAGCGGACTGTGTCGCCTACGGGGATTCGATGTCGAACAGAGGATTGTTCACTGTGGTCCCGGTGTCCGTGGCGGTCAACGCGGACGGACATCCCGCCGGTCTCGCGACGTACTCCTACACGGGGCGTGATCTATGGGATGTCTATGAATTGGTATGCGCCGCTCGGTAGTTGAAGGAGCTGATGGTTCGCCCCTTGTTTGGATTCGTGGCGGAGGCAGGGGGGACTTGTGCGCGGGGCGACGGCCGGTAGGGTCGACTCCGGTTCACGTCCGGGATGAGACGCTCCGGCGGGAGTGACTGCGGGCCATGTCACACTTCCGCCTTACTTGTCCGTACGCGAAGGAACGTGGGTTCAATGGGGCCGTGTCGGCCACGAGCCTGACCGGGAAGAGCCAGCCGTCAACGGGGGAATACAAGCACCTTCCGAGCGAAGTGCGCAGACCGACCGAAAGATGTTCGAGGCGAGGCACACCATGGATGCTCCGACCACCACGTCGGCGGGCAACGACGGGGCCGGCGGAAGCAGCTGGTTCACATCGCCCAACAAGCCGCCGGTCGAACCCGCCGCCGACCCTCAGGCCGTGGCGCCGAGTGGTCAGCAGGAGATGCCCCAGGGCCGCCGTCCCGCGTCCGCAGAGGCCCGGGAGCGAATACGGCCGACGGAGGAGCCGGCCCTCTTCCAGAACCCCGCCCAGGCTCCAGACGCCGGGCAGCACGCGGCCGCCGGACCCTTCGCCTCCACGGCCGGACAGCCGGTACGCCCTACACCCGGACAGTCGGTACCACCCACGCCCGGACAGCGCGTCCCGCCTCAGCGCAGCGCACAGCCGAGTCCGGACGCATCCCCGGACGCGATCCGCATCCGCAGCACCATGGCCGAGGTCGGTCCGATAGCCGACAAGGTCACCTCGTACTTCTACGCACTGCTCTTCGTACGCCATCCCGAACTGCGTTCGCTGTTTCCGGCCGCCATGGACACCCAGCGGGACCGGCTGCTGAAGGCGCTGCTCACCGCGGCCGAGCACATCGACAACACGCCCGTCCTGGTCGAGTACCTCCAGAACCTGGGCCGCGGCCACCGCAAGTACGGCACCCGCGCGGAGCACTACCCGGCGGTCGGCGAGTGCCTCATCGGCGCGCTGGCCAAGTACGCCTCGGGCATCTGGGGCCCGGAGACGGAGGCGGCCTGGGTGCGGGCGTACACGACCATGTCCCAGGTGATGATCGACGCGGCGGCGACGGACGAACTGCGCGCGCCGGCCTGGTGGCATGCGGAGGTCGTCGCCCACGACCTCAGGACCGCGGACATCGCGGTGCTCACGGTCCGCCCGAACCAGCCGTACCCCTTCCGCGCGGGGCAGTACACAAGCATGGAGACGCCCTGGTGGCCGCGGGTCTGGCGGCACTACTCCTTCGCCTCCGCGCCCCGCTCGGACGGTCTGCTGACGTTCCATGTGAAGGCCGTTCCGGCGGGCTGGGTCTCCAACGCTCTGGTACACCGCGCCCGCCCCGGTGACATCCTCCGTCTGGGCCCGGCCGTCGGCTCGATGACCGTCGACCACACGAAGGACAACGGACTGCTCTGTCTGGGCGGTGGCACCGGCATCGCCCCCATCAAGGCGCTGGTCGAGGACGTCGCCGAACGCGGCGCACGCCGCCCTGTCGAGGTGTTCTACGGTGCCCGCACCGGCCACGACCTGTACGACATCGACACGCTGCTCCGGCTCCAGCAGAGCCATCCCTGGCTCTCGGTCCGCGCGGTCGTCGACCAGCAGGCGCATCTCCAGCTTCCCGACGCCATCCGCGCGTACGGTCCGTGGATCGAGTACGACGCCTATCTCTCGGGCCCACCCGGCATGATCCGCAACGGCGTGGACGCCCTGCGGAACGTCGGCATCCCGGCGCACCGCATACGGCACGACTCGGTCGAGGAACTGGTCGTCGTCGGCGACTGATCCGTCACCCGAGGTCGGGAGCGTGCATGGCCCGTACACCCTCGATGTTGCCGTCCAGGTAGTGCCGCAGGGACAGCGGTACGAGGTGCACGGAGGCGATCCCGACGCGGGTGAAGGGCACGCGCACGATCTCGTACTCGCCCGCGGGCTCCTCGACTTCGGGTCCGTGCCGCAGGGCCGGGTCCATGGACCCCAGCCGGCAGACGAAGAAGTGCTGCACCTTCACACCGGTAGTGCTGCCGCTGTCGCCGATGTGCTCCACGGTGTCCACGAAGCAGGGCACCACATCGGTGATCTTGGCGCCGAGCTCCTCGTGCACCTCGCGGTGCAGAGCGTCGACGACAGTGGCGTCCTCCGGCTCGACCCCGCCACCGGGAGTGACCCAGTAGGGATCGACACCGGGTTTGGTGCGCTTGATGAGAATCAAGTCGTCGCCGTCCAGGAGAACGGCACGGGCGGTGCGCTTGACCACGGGTCGGACGGTCATGGGAGAAATGTGGCCCAGCTGGTTCCACGTGAAACATCGCGAAGCGCCACCGTACGGCCGCATCGCGTTAACCCCGCAGGATGCGCTCAGCCCCAGTCCGCAGCTGCGTGCTGGAGCCACTCGTGTGCCCGCGCCACATGCGGCATGGCGAGCGTGCCGGTCCGCACCACCAGGAAGTAGGTCCGCAGCGGGGGCACCGCGGGCTCATGCAGCGCCATGACGTCACCGCGGTCCAGCGCGGCCGTACACAGATAGCGGGGCAGCACTGCGAGGCCGGCGCCCGCGACCGCGCAGGCGAGGACCGCGCGCAGATCGGGCACGATCACCGTGCCGGAGGTGGCCGGTCGGGCGTCGAAGACGGAGCCCCAGTAGCGCGAGACGAAAGGCAGAGACTCGTGGACCTCGACGACGGGCAGGTTCTCCAGGGCCGGCGCGCCCTTGTCGCGTAGCGTCCCGGCGCCGATCTCCTCGGCCCAGCGGGGAGCGGCGACCAGTACATGCTCTTCGTCGCAGAGGGCGGTGGCGGTGAGCAGGGCGCCACGCGGCCGGGCTGTACTGATGGCCAGGTCGTGGTGTCCGGCGGACAGCCCCTCCAGGGTCTCCTCGGCGTTGCCGAACGAGGCGCGCAGCGCGAAGCCCTGGCCGTCGTCGCCGGCGAGCTCGGAAAGGGCGGGCAGGGCGCGCTCCGCGGTGAACTCGGGCGGGCCGGCGAGATGCAGGGTTCGCACCGAGGATTCGTCGTCGAGGCCGCGTTCCGCTATTTCCACGAGCGCGTCGAGGTGTGGGGCGGCCTTGTGGGCGAGTTCGTCGCCGATGGTCGTCGGGGTCACCCCACGGGCCTGCCGCAGGAAGAGCGGACGGCCCAGCTGTCTTTCCAGAGTGCGGATCTGGGAGGTGACGGCCGGCTGCGAGAGTCCGAGCAGTGCGGCGGCGCGGGTGAAGGAGCCGGCCCGGTGCACGGTCACGAAGGTCCGCAGCAAGGCCAGATCCATCGCTCACCCTCCCCTTCCCCCTGCCCTGTGCCAGCCTTCGGGCAGGTCCCCAACTATAAATATGTCGATAGGTCTCTGCCCCTACAGTGATTGGACACTGACGCAGAGTCAACTAGCCTTGGTCGCGCGGTTCTTGGCGCGCGAGAACCGGGACGGTCCGAGCCACGAGGGGGGAGGCTCGGACCGTCCGTTATACGTAGTCAGGCCCCCGAGGGCGTCCGTCATCCGGTCATCGATCCGACTTATCCAGCGCGTGGAGCACATCGGCCACCAGGTCTTCAGGGTCCTCGGCTCCGACCGACAGCCGGATGAAGCCCTCCGGTACGTCGTCCCCGCCCCAGCGCCGCCGCCGCTCCGCCGTGGAGCGCACCCCGCCGAAACTCGTCGCATCGTCGACCAGCCGCAGGGCTTCCAGAAAACGCTCGGCACGCGCGCGCGTGGGAAGCGTGAAGGAGATCACCGAGCCATAGCGACGCATCTGCTGCGAGGCGATCTTGTGCGCGGGGTCGTCGGGCAGCCCCGGGTAGCGCAGCCCGGTCACGTCCGGCCGCTCGCGGAGCGCCTCGGCGAGCACCAGGGCGGTGGTGTTCTGCCGGTCCACCCGCAACTGGAGAGTGGCCAGGGAGCGATGGGCCAGCCAGGCCTCCATGGGCCCGGATATCGCCCCGACGATCTTGCGCCAGCGGCGTACGGCGGCCATGGCCGCCGTGTCGCGCCCGGCCACGTACCCCAGCAGGACGTCCCCGTGGCCGGTGAGCTGCTTGGTGCCGCTGGCCACGGAGAAGTCGGCGCCCAGCGCCAGCGGTCGCTGGCCGAGCGGGGTGGCGAGGGTGTTGTCGACGGCGACGAGGGCGCCACGCGCGTGTGCCGCCTCCGCAAGCCGCCGGATGTCGCACACGTCGAGCCCGGGGTTGCACGGCGACTCGATCAGCAGCAGCTTCGCCCCGTCCAGGACGTCGAGCTGGGCGTCACCGGCTGTCGGAGCGGTGCGCACCTCGATGCCGTAGGCCTCAAGCTGGGCGCGGACCAGGGGCAGCACCTGGTAGCCGTCGGACGGCAGAACGACCGCGTCCCCGGCGCGCAGCTGCGAGAAGAGCACTGCCGCGATGGCCGCCACGCCGGAGGCGAACACCAGCGTCTCGACGTCCTCGCCGGGCGCCTCCAGCTCGCCGATGGCGCGCTCCAGATGGGTCCAGGTCGGGTTCTCATCACGGCCGTAGGCGTATGGTCCGCTGACCTCGCCCGGCAGATGGAAGTGTGCGGCGAACACCGGTCCGGGCAGGGTCGGTTCGTTCTTGGCCGGCTCGGGCAGTCCCGCGCGCACCGCACGCGTGCCCTCACCCGTGACAAGGCCGGAGTCGGAATCGCTCATGCCGCCGTTCCCTCCACTTCGTCGCGTACCGCGGCGAGCAGGCCCTCGCTCGCCGCCTCCACCATCTCAAGACACTCCTCGAAGCCGTCCAGACCGCCGTAGTACGGATCCGGCACGTCGAGGTCGTCGACGGCATCGGGATCGTAGGAGCGCAGCAGATGTACCTTGCGGGCGTCCTTCTCGGTGGGGGCGAGGCGACGCAGGGCCTTGAGGTGGCCGGTGTCCAGGGCGATCACGAGGTCGAGGCGGGCGAACCAGGACGTCTGGAACTGGCGGGCGGTGTGGTCGCTGTCGTAGCCGTGCTCTTCGAGGACGCGGACGGTGCGCGGGTCGGCGCCGTCGCCCTCGTGCCAGCCGCCGGTGCCGGCGCTGTCGACCTCGACACGGCCGTCGAGCCCGGCCTCGGCTATGCGGGCCCGGAAGACGGATTCGGCCATCGGGGAACGGCAGATGTTGCCGGTGCAGACGAAGCAGACGCGGTAGGTCATCGGGCGCTCAGTCCGTGTCGGGAAGGATCATGTTCAGGGCCCAGGACACGATCGAGATGATCAGACCGCCCAGGACGGCCGTCCAGAACCCCTCCACATGGAAACTCAGGTCGAGCTTGTCGCACACCCACGACGTCAGCAGCAGCATCAGCGCGTTGACCACCAGGGTGATCAGGCCGAGGGTGAGGATGAACAGCGGGAAGGTGAGGAGCTTCACGATCGGCTTGACCAGGAAGTTCACCAGGCCGAACACAAGGGCTACCAGGATCAGCGTCCAGACCTTCTTGGTGGTGCTGTCGCCGGTCAGGGTGATCTTGTCGAGCAGCCACACCGCGACGGCCAGAGCACCCGCGTTGGCGATCGTCTTGACTACGAAATTCTTCATGTGTCTGATCGTGGCAGACGAGATCGGATGCAAGCAGTGAGGCGAGGGCGAACGACGGCGATGAAGACATTCCGGCTGGACGAACTGGAGGCGGAACGCGCCGCCAACGACGGGGCCTACCTGCAGTTCCTGCGGGAGCGGAACATGTCGGTCGGCCTCTACGCGCTGAACGCGGGCGAGCAGGACCCGCAGAAGCCGCACAACCAGGACGAGGTCTACTTCGTCGTCAGCGGCCGCGCCGCGATCACCGTCGGCCTGGAGACCACGCAGGTGGCGCGAGGCAGCGTGGTGTACGTGCCGGCCGGTGTGGCCCACAAGTTCCATCACATCAGCGAGGACCTGAGGGTTCTGGTCGTCTTCTCTCCGCCCGAGGCCTGACCTCTCCCCTCAGGGTTCCCTAGGGGGGAGGTCAGGGGAGGACAAGGGATCAGAGGCCCCCGGAAGGCCCCCTCGCGGCTCTAGCATCGAGTGCAGGACATCGCATCGTGCGGCACGCACGAGACCGACCGTACGTGCCGAAGCGCACGGGAAAGCAGAGGCAGGGCAATGCGAGAGATCTTCACGGGTCTGCCGTGGTGGGTGAAGTGGATCGCGGTGCCGGTCATCGCACTGGTGGTGTTCGGCGGCCTGATCGGCGCCATCGTCGGCTTCCTGGCCTACCTGCTCTTCAAGTTGCTGATCTTCGTGGCGCTGGTCGGCGGACTGATCTACATCGTGCGGAAGTTCATGTCGAGCTCCTCGTCGAAAAGCGACTGGTGAGGACCGTGGGAATCGGTGGCCGGTAACAGGAGTCACCGGTTCCCTCGGGGGAGGGAAGTTTCCCGTAGGGGCCGACCGGGAGCGGTGGCGGACGGTTAGAGTCGCTGACCCCCTCGCGCTCCGGGAGTGACCCTTGGCCACGCTTGACGCCACCTCCGCACCCACGGAACACCCCGCACCCCCCACCCAACGCCGTTCCAGTACACCCCCCGTGCAGCGACCGGCCGCCCCGGCCGTCCCCGCACAGTCACACTCGGCCACCCTCATCGGCTCCGTGCAGCGTGCGATGCGCCTGCTGGAATGTGTCGCCGGACACGAACACGGAGCCCCCGCCAAACAACTGGCCCGCGAGACCGGCCTCGCGCTGCCCACCGCCTACCACCTGCTGCGCACCCTGGTCCACGAGGGCTATCTGCGCCGTGACAAGGGGCTGTTCTTCCTCGGCGAAGCGGCGGAGCGGCTGAGCAGCAGCGGAGCGCAGCAGAAACGTCGCAGCGCGGTTGTGGACACCCTCGCCCACTGGCGGGATTTGATCGGTGCACCGGTGTACTACGCGATGTACCGGGACGGCGAGATCGAGGTCATGTGCGTCTCCGACTCCCCGGGCACCCCGGCGGTCGAGGAGTGGGCCGACTTCCGCGAGACCGCGCACGCGCATGCCGTCGGCCAGTGTCTGCTCTTCCAGCTGGACGAGAACACCCGCCGTGACCATCTCGAGCGCTACCCCCTTCAGGCTCTCACCCCGTACACGGTCCGTGACAGCCATGCGCTGCTGCGGCGGCTGGAGCGGACGCGGCGGATGGAGCCGCTGGTGGAGCGCCAGGAGTACGCGCTGGGAACGGTGTGCGCGGCGATCCCCATCACCGTCGGTACCACGGCCGCCACGGTGGCCATCTCCCTGCCCCTCCACCAGGCCGACCGGCTGCTGCCCGCCGCACGGCAGTTGCAGACGGAGGTGGGACGGCATCTGGGTTCGCTGGCGATCGCTATCAGTATCTGAAAACTCACTCCTTGTGATCTCCCGTGTACGTTCAGCAAGATTTGACCACCATCAAAGGGGTAAGTCCCGGCCAGTCGGTGTCATATGACGGGGTAGTCGATGCGCGAGTCCGTACAAGCAGATGTCATGATGAGCTTTCTCGTCTCGGAGGAGCTCTCCTTTCGCATCCCCGTGGAGTTGCGCTACGAGACCTGTGATCCGTATGCCGTCCGGCTCACCTTCCATCTGCCCGGGGACGCGCCGGTGACCTGGGCCTTCGGCCGTGAGCTGCTGATCGACGGGGTGGGCCGGCCGTGCGGGGAGGGCGATGTGCATATCGCGCCCGCCGATTGCGAGGTACTGGGCGAGGTCCTGATCAGGCTTCAGGTCGGCGGCGACCAGGCGGTGTTCCGGTCCTCGGCGCCACCGCTGGTGGCCTTTCTCGACCGTACCGACAAGCTGGTGCCGCTCGGCCATGAAGGCGCGCTCGCCGACTTCGACGCCCATCTCGACGAGGCCCTGGACCGCATCCTGGCCGAGGAGCAGAGCGCAGGCTGAAGCGTGACGGCACGGGCCGCGAGCCACTCCACCGAAGGGCGTGAGGACGCGCAGGAACGCTTCTGCGCGTCCCTGTGCTGGCGTCTCGAGCACCGTGCGTCCCTGTGCGAGCGCCGGAACGCTTCTCCTCGCGCGGACCGTCCTCTTACGCCGCCCACCGCCCGCTCACCGCTTCCGGCGCCGCCCTCGCCCGCCACGCGCCGGGCCCTCCACCGACGCACCGGCCTCCTTGTCCTGTCGGTCGGCTGATACGACCAGGGCTGCGAGGAGTGTGGTGACTGGTACGGAGGCGACGAGGCCGATCGAGCCGACGAGTGTGCGGACG